>JBFLVQ010000570.1:0-6338 GCA_040758525.1 Acidobacteriota bacterium | reverse complement strand
ATTTGAGCCTAGTCATGGCTACAAGTACGGAGTTGATCTAGAAGTATCAGTTTACGGACGCAATTACGGTCCCGGTAAAAAGGTCGGACCATATATAAGAATGTTTAAATATCCACCCGGACTGGAAGTAGTACGCCAGGGTGACTGGGATACTAACACCTTCTATATTGTTGTAGACGGTTCGGTAGAGGTCTTTGTAAAAGGGCGTGATGAGTCAGTAGCGACATTTAAGCATGGCAGCCCCTTTGGTGAAATGGCTGTGCTTGCTGGTGTGCAACGTACTGCTACTATTAAGGCACATCGTGATACCGGTGTACAGGTGCTTGAGGTACAGCGACCAGCATTACGTGTGTTGCGCAAGCTCAAGAAATTTGGCGCCGCACTAGATCTTACCTATCGTAATAATGGGCGTGATTCTACCCTCAATGGACTTGCCCTTAATAATGCGATCAGCGAAGAGACCAAGAAACAGCTACAGGATGTCTCTGAGTTTAAAGTCTTTGCCCGTGGTCACGTAATGTGTCAGGAAGGTCGTCCAATCGATCGAGTGTTTATTATTAAGGACGGCTGGATTAAACGTACTAGTAACAGCGGTCAGCAGCGTGGCGAGGCAGTAGATTACCTTGGTCCTGGTCATTGTTTAGGAGTCAATTCGATCAATGAGCGGGGAGTAAAGTGGCCTTTCAAGACAACTGTATTAAGTCGCACAGAAGTGCTTGAGATCCCTTTTAAGAAGCTGATGGCCTATCCTGATCTAATGGCAAAGCTGCGCACTGAACTCAATCCCTTTACCAGTGCCGGCTCACCAGCACAGCCGGTACAAGGGTTCAACTTTAGTAATGATGTAAAGACTTCACAAGACCGTATTTTAGATAAAGGGCTGGCAGATGCTACCAACCTACTGATAATGGACATGGATTTGTGTGTTCGTTGTGGTAACTGCTCGCTTGCCTGTCACGAGATTCATGGTCAATCACGATTAGTGCGACGCGGGATACATTTCCTACGTCCTAAGTCACTACAAGTACAACTTAATCAGAGCATATTAGCACCGGCGGTCTGCTTACACTGTAAAGATCCTGAGTGTATGACGGGCTGTCCTACAGGCGCGATTGCACGCTTCCAAGGTGGCCAGGTAGATATCAATCCAGCAACCTGTATAGGTTGTGGTGACTGTGCTACACAGTGTCCTTACAATGCTATTTCACTTGTGCAGCGTAGTCAGTTAAAGCGCGAGAGCAAGCCAGCCGCGGCTAAACCTGCTGCTAAAGATGGTAAGGGTGCTGCGCCACCTGCCAATGGGCAGAACGGTGTATTGGGTATGTTGAGGCTTAAATATGAGCCCAAACCACCTCCAGTAGTTGCTGAGGAGGATCTGGTAGCAATTAAGTGTAACCTCTGCAATAGCACTCCGCTCAACCCTCAGGATAAGAATGGCAAGTCGCTCTATTCAGTGCAAAAGTATAATTGCGAGGAGAACTGTCCTACAGGGGCGCTGGCACGTGTATCGCCCACTGATTACTTTGCTGAGATCCAAGCTATTACTGGTAAAGCTTTCCGTCGTGAAGGTTCAACACTCTATGGTCCACATCTGGCCCCTGGCGACCGTGGCAAACAGCTTGTACATATTTTAGGCATTGCTGCCACACTGATACTCTGTGGTATGGTGATGCTTGGTATTGTCAACTATGGATTAGGTACTCCACTACTGCGCACCAGTTGGTTTAACTTCCGCTGGATCACAGGTATTGTGGGACTACTTGGTATCGTTGTGGTAATGGCTTATCCAGTACGGCGTAAGCAGTGGCGCCGACGTGCTGGGGCATTGCGTTACTGGATGCTTACACATGCTTATGCTGGTGTAGTTGCAGGTGTAGTGCTACTACTACATGGCGGCACCAGTCTAGGCGGACTACTCACTGCTGCATTGATGATCAGTTTTGATCTAGTGATTCTTACAGGACTGTTTGGCATTCTCATCTATTGGGTGGGTCCACGTGCCCTTACCAAGATCGAGGGTGAGCCATTGCTTATTGAGGACCTACGCTTACGGCGTGAAGAACTCTATCAGGAGATTGCCGATCTTACTGCAACTGCGCGCCAGACAGCAAAAGGTCAGGGGCGTGAGCAGGAGTTTGACCGCAAGTTTCTTGCTGGGCGTGATCGTGTTCTCAATACCATCACTTCGTTAGGTTTTCTCATGCGGCAGTATTTCAAGCGTGAGACACTGGACCAGTTGCTTGCGGATACACAGCAGACTTTTCAGGCTGATACTAACGCACTAGCCGATAAGACCGAGCGAGAGGCTTTTATACGCTTAGTAAATGCGGCGGCAACGGTGCGTCGTATCGACGCGCTTATCTATATTCATCGTGCCCTCAAGCTCTGGTTGCCACCGCATGTGATCTTCACTTCGTTGATGTTGGCACTGATGTTGGTACATATTGTTCAAGTAACCTATTACCTCTGGCGCTAAGAAAAGGGGAGCGCGCCGGTAAATACGGCGCATTGATGAGGAGAACCAATAATCATGGAGCTGTCTAAATTTGTCATTAAGCGACTGGATCTAGATAACGATGATTTGGTGATCGAGGGCGACAGCCTCACTCTCGGTTCCGCACTAGGCAATGATGTGCTACTTAATCATCCCACGGTTTCACGCTCACATGCTGGTATACGTGAGATCGATGGCACCTTCTGGATCAAGAATCTCTCCAGTTCCAACGGCACGATCGTCAATGGTGCGCTAATCGACACTGTACAAGTACAGGCTGGGGATACGATCCAGATTGGTACCTTTGTATTGCGGCCCACAGTCAGCGATCACGAGCTAACCATCGAAATAGAAAAGCAGATCGATATGGTGGCAGCCGTTAATCGCGGTACACAACTGTTTGGTGATCCACGTCAAGCTGCGGCATCAGGTAAGACAGCATTACTTAATCCCGATCTATTACGTCTGATACAACAGTCACAACCACAACCGCAGACCCCGACTCAACCACAAAAACAGAGTGCCACTCAGTTGCTTGGTAATACCCGTTTTCAACGTGGTATGACAGGATTGCTCTCCTCTATAATGGCGCTGCCAGAAGAGGAACAACAGCGTTTCCAGCAGACTATGGATGCCTTCTGGGATCGGCGTAAACTGGCTGAAACTGGTGGTGCACAGAAGCTTGCTGATAAATCGCTGTTACGACCGCGTGAACCAGATCCAGAATTTAAGAAGTACAACTTACATCTAGGCAAAAAACAGTTCAACTGGGTGCCAACCACGGATCTAGTGCGTCCCTGGCCAGTGGGATTTCTGCTTACACTCGGTTCTTTCCTGATTGTTGGTGCAATTATTGCAATTTTTGTCTGGGAGAATGTCTATTCACCTGGGCCCGTCTCTAAACCACATACACTTACTGATGTCGATTTTGCCAGTGTCACCCCAGGTGCCCGTTTGTTGCTAGCAGCCAACCGTACTACCAACAATAACTGTGCCTCTTGCCATACCGCAATCAATTCAATGGAGGCACAATGTACTGAGTGTCATAAGACCTCCCATTTTGATCCCAGTATCTTTGAGCCCCATCAACGTGCCAATGTTGGCTGTATGGACTGTCATACCGAGCATAAAGGAACAGATTTCAAAGCTGCCACGGTAGCGCGCAGTGTCTGTTTTGAGTGTCATCGTGCTAATCCTACTCATCCAAAGGCAAAGCGTGCAGATGGCTCACTGCTAGGTGTACCGCATGGCGGTACATTCGGTTATCCCATTAGTGATCAGGGCGAATGGACTTGGACTGAGCCAATCAATAAGAAGATGCAGATCCCTAATGCTGGGGATCTTACACCTAAAGCAAAATTTCACTTTGTGCATTTGGCTGGACGTAAGGAAGGACGCGCACGTTGTACCGATTGTCATGACTCCTTCCAGACTGAGGCAGAGGCCAAGAAGATCGATAAGAACAAATGTGCTGTTTGTCATGGTGTAACCTTTGCGACAGGCGACAAAGCGCAACTCGATCAACTTGCCACCAAGCTTAATTTGGACTGTAACTCCTGTCATCCACAGCATGGCGAGAGTAAAGATCTAGTTGCTGCGCTACGACCACAAGGTGGTAAGAAACGCGCGGTTACTTCTGAGAAAGATATCTATCAACTTAATAGTGTTGCCAACAGTGTCTATCGTGGTGGTAAGAGCTGGCAATGGACCTCCTTTGCGGCTCGCTTTGGCGGTATGTCTTTCACTGGTTGGGGACTCTTCTTTAGTATCGTTCCATTAGTAGTGATAGGGTTCCTTGCTTTTGATACCGTACAACGCCGGCGTGTACAGAAGCGGCTTAAAGGTAAGGCGATCGAACTAGAACAGGTGGATCGTTGGGAGCCAGAAAATGTTAAATATGCGGCACGTTGGGAATCAGCAGAACAGAAGAAACGTGCAGAAGCCTCTTCTAGGTCTAGACCTGTACCACATCCGATTATTAATAATGAGACTTGTATCGGTTGTCATGGTTGTATCCTTGCCTGTCCACAAGATGTGTTAGGGTTTGACGATCAAGAACACCATGCGATTGTTGTCAATTACGAACAGTGCATGGAGGATACTGGCTGTCAGCAAGCCTGTCCAACCGCGCCACAATCTTGTGTTTTGATCAACACTAAGAAGAATATACGTGAAGCTCCCAAGCCATTGCGCAAAGGCTCTGGTGAAGGTTTTGAAACCGAGCATGTGGACGGTGTCTATCTGATCGGTGATGTCTCTGGTGTACCACTAATTCGTAATGCAATCAAAGAGGGGCGTATTGCTGTTGATAAGATTGCTGAGAAGATACAGAAAGAAGGTCGCACACCAGGTGCTGATTATGATGTTGCTGTTGTTGGTATAGGGCCAGGCGGCATTGCTGCTACTGCACGCTGTGGCGAACTCAATCTCAGCTATATCGCACTTGAACAGGGCCGCAAATACGCTACCATTGCAGATAAGTATCCTGCTGGTAAGTATGTTGCCTTTAATCCCTACAACCCAGGTGATCCTCCTCTAGGAGCAGTCAAGCTTGAAGGTCCAGGTGATCTGAAGGAGACTATGCTTGGTTGGTGGGATGATGCAGTACGTAGCCTCAATCTTAAGATCAATGAATTCGAAGGTTGCAAAGAGCTTGTACGTGAGAACAACTATTGGGTAGTGAAGACTGCTAAGGGCAACTACAAAGTACGCAAAGTAGTGCTAGCGCTTGGCAATGCTGGTGAACCGCGCAAACTAGGTGTGCCTGGTGAGGTTGAGGGTCGAGTTGAATACCGACTACAAGATCCCTCTGCCTACAAAGGCAAGAAGCTTGTTGTCGTAGGCGCAGGTAATTCTGCTGTGGAGGCAGCGGTTGATCTTACTGGTAAGCGACAGCCAGATGGTACCGTGATCTTTCCACCCAGCGATGTTGCCAATGAGGTTTCATTAGTGGTTCGCTCTGACTTCCCCAAAGACCTTACACTTGAAAATAAGATGTGGGTCTACTACTGTATCGATCAAGGCCGTATTAAAGCCTACTTTGGTGTAGGTATCAAAGAGATACGTGATAAAGAAGTGGTGTTGATGAAGATTCGTGGTGAGCAGGTGATCGGCACCATTCCCAATGACACTGTTTTTGCTATGGTTGGCAGTATTGCCCCGAAAGAATTCCTTACTAAAGTCGGTATTAAATATGCCGGTGATGATAAGAAGAAGGATGGTGGGGGCAAGAAGTAGACCAGAGAGTTATAGAGATCATAGAGATATTGCTCTATGATCTCTATGTTTCGCTTAAATGGGGAGAAAATATGAGTACTAACAAGCTTGCTGCCGACTTGCTGACAATGGAACAGGCCAAGGATTTTTTGGCAGATGCGCTTGGCTGTGCTCCTGATGACGAGACATTGCTAGAGTTAGTACGTTGCGGCCAGCTTGCTGCCGATAAGAGTGAAAATTCTCTTGCCATTTCACGAGATTCATTGCAAGCACTGGTTACCCAGTTACAAAAAGTGCCACAGCGTGATCCACGTCTTGCCCTACATGCTGTTGATATATGGCGACGTGAAGAGCATCAACGTGCTGTAGCGGTTACACTAGCAACAAAAAATAGTGTGGTTACTGCTGAGCGGCACTGTTCCCAAGATGAGGAAGAGTTACTAGAAGCTGCTGTAATGGCCACGCTAGCAGCTATTGAAGATGCGTTAAACCGGCCATTGCCTCTCCATCTTCTACATGTAAAACAATACACCCTTACAGAGGTAAGCCAATCTTTTGTTAATGTATTGGTAGAGGCAGGTGAGGGTGAGAGTAGCCGCACACTTTCTGGTGTAGCAACAATCAATCC
>JBFLVQ010000569.1:0-6361 GCA_040758525.1 Acidobacteriota bacterium | reverse complement strand
GTATCATTCCATTCTATTAGCAACTGTTGACATTCTGATTCACTGAGCAAAGGTAGTTGCCACAATGGTTGTTCTACATTCTCCACAACTGCTGTGAGCAGTCTGGTGAAATGTCCAACCATTCGTGTGACTGTTGATTCATCAAACAGGTCTAGGCAATATTCCCAGCTACCTAATAAACCAGTCTCTGTTTCGGTCAGTACTAGGTTCAAATCGAACTTGGCTGTACGATTCTCTATTGATATAGGACTGATCGTTAAATCTGTCAAAGTCAGTCGTGATGTTGGAGCGTTCTGCAATACCAACATAACTTGGAACAGTGGGCTGCGACTTAAATCTCGCTCAAGTTGTAACTCTTCTACTACTTTCTCGAATGGCACATCCTGATGTGCATATGCACTCAGTGCTACCTCTCTCACCCTCTCCAACAACTGGGCAAAACTCAGCTTGCCACTTAACTCCACTCTCATCACCAATGTGTTGACAAAGAACCCTATCAATCCTTCTATCTCTGTGCGATTGCGATTAGCGATCGGTGTTCCTACACTTATGCTGGTCTGGTTAGTGTAGCGATAGAGTAAAACATCAAATGCACTAAGCAAGGTCATAAACAATGTAGCATTGGCTTGTCGGCTCAACTCTTTTAATCCTCTAGTTAGCTCTTCACTCAACCTGAAACGGTAATGTCCTCCTCGATGGCTCTGTACTGCTGGCCTGGGTCGGTCGGTTGGCAATGCCAATACTTCCTGTTCACTGCCTAGCTGCTGCCTCCAGTAATGTAACTGTTGCTCTAACACCTCACCATGCAACCATTCTCGCTGCCATACTGCATAGTCTGCATACTGTACTGCTAGTTTAGGCAATGGTGATCGTCTATTCTGTATATAGGCAGAATAAAAAGTAGTCAGCTCATTAATAAATACTCCTATTGACCAGCCATCACAGATTATATGGTGCAACACTACAATCAGTATATATTCTGCTTCATTAATATATATTAGTGATGCGCGTAACAATGGCCCTTGCGCTAACTGAAAAGATTGCTGTGTCTGTTCGCGTATTATATGCTGTATTTCAGTTTCAAGTTGCTGCTCAGATAGTATAGTCAGATTGATGATTGACAGAGAAACCTCAGAACCTGTGAGGATATGTTGTTGGGGTTGACCATTGATATTAATGAACTGTGTACGCAACGATTCATGCCGTTGCACAATTTCATTGATACTATGTGTCAGTACTGTAATATTCAATACCCCTTTGAGGCGTACGGCAGCGAACATATTGTAAGTCGGATTGCCCGGCTCGAATTGATCTAAAAACCAGAGTCGCTGCTGAGAAAATGAGAGCGGTAAGTTTTGCTCACGTGTCACTGGCACTATTGGTGCCACAACATTGCCTATACTCTCCTGGCTGAACATCTCTATTTTCGCAGCCATTCCGGCAACAGTTGGCTGTTCAAATAAGCTACGCAATGGCAGCTCTATCTTGAATGTGTTTCGTACTCTTGAAATCAGTTGTGTTGCCAATAATGAGTGTCCGCCTAAATCAAAGAAATTGTCGTGAATATTTATTTGTTCTAATTTGAGTATTTCTGTCCAAATCGCTGTAAGGATCTCCTCCGCAACATTGCGCGGTGAAATCTGCTCTTCTTCCATTCTAAGTAGAGATTGATCCAGATTGAGTAAGGCTTGGCGATCTATCTTATTGGTTGGTGTTAATGGTAATGCTGATACTGCTACATAAGTAGTTGGAATCATATACTCCGGCAGTCTCTCTCTGAGAAAGCTGCGAAGCTCACTAGCCGCTAGTGTATGCTGCTGTTTTGCGACATAAAATACTACTAACTGCTTTTCTCCCCTTTCATCTTCGCGAGCAATAACCACTACTTCTTGAATACCAGTATGCTCCTGTAGTCTTACTTCGATCTCAGGTATTTCTACTCTATGACCACGGATCTTCACTTGTAGATCTTTTCTACGAATATACCCGATGCTGCCATCTGGCCGATAACGCCCTAAATCTCCGGTATGGTAATATCTCTTGCTCTCGTCATTAGTATCTTTAAGAAATACCTGCTCTGTCAGTTCAGGTTTCTGCCAATACCCAAGCGCAATATGTGCACTCTTAATTACTATCTCACCGATACCATAGAGGACAATTTCTTGACTATCCTCATTGAGCAGTAATATCTCAGTATCTTCGACTGGATAACCGATTGGTACGCTACTGTGGATAATTTCAGCCTCTTTATTGATAAAGTATTGCATTGTTACAGTGGATTCTGTCGGTCCAAATCCATTTACAAAAAGACACTGAGGTGAGAAATAATTCTTGTACTGCTCTACATCCTTTCTGAATACCTCTTCGCCACCTAGCACAATCAACCTTAACTGTGGAAATTCTTCTGTACCCTGTAATGTGTTAACAAAATATCGATAAACCGTCGGCGTAGAGTGATAGATAGTAATTCCATGATTGATCATCCATTGCGCCAGCCCTGTTAACCCCTCTTCTCGAATATTTACTGGATATAGTGTGGCGCCATTCAACAAGGCGCCAAAGATATCCATCACTGCTGCATCAAAACTATAAGATGACAAAAGCGTGAGGCGATCTTGCGAACAAATATGCAATCTATTAGTGTAGTTTCTTATGTGGTGTAGAACATTACGATGGTTCTGCATCACACCCTTGGGTTGACCTGTTGAGCCTGATGTATAGAGAATATAGGCCATCGCATCTGGCGCTATTGGCAAGTCTACTTTGCTAGTAGGTTCAACATCATCTAAACAGTCGATATTGATAACCTCTATCCCATTGACAGCAAACTGCGCAGCAATGGAAAGATTCTTACTGTCAGTGAGAATGGTTCTCACCTCTATATCATCAATAATATAAGAGATTCTTTCACGTGGGTAAGAAGGATCTAATGGTACGTAGACGATACCCGCCTTTATAACTCCCATTAGGGCAGCGATCATTGGAGCATCATGATCAAAAAGTAATGCGATCCTCTGCTGCCCTTGCTCACGCAATGGCAATATAGCTTGAGCGATGCTGTCTGCACGTGTATTCAGCTCACGATAGCTCCATTTTAAATGTGCTGTCTCGATGGCAATATTATTGGGGTATTTCTCTACCTGCTGTTGAAACCGTGCAGCAACTGACTGCTTAATCTCTTCACGGTGAAATTGAACAAATGAAGTGGTAGGGCCAATCAAGTTGCCTTGCAAGCGTCGTTGTTGCTCTTCAATGGAAATAATTGGTAAGTTAATAAGTTGTTGTTCTGGATCAGTCACAATACACTGCAATAATTGCTGAAAATGCTTTAACAATCTGTAGATAGTTACTTCATCGAATAGATCCGTGCTATAAACCAACGTCAGATTAATATGTTCACTCTTGTTACTAACATATAGATTAAGATCAAACTTCGATCCAACTTCAATAGGCAAAAGCTCCTGTGCGGTCAGTCCAAAAAGCTCTAAAGACTCACTTGTCTGGCTCGTCTGGTTGAGCATGTTAAACATGACTTGAAAGATCGGTGTATGATTAAGACTTCGTTCCGGCTGAAGTTCTTCTACAATTTTTTCAAAGGGAAGATCTTGATTAGTATAGGCCTCAAGACATACTTCTTTCACACGCTGGAGTAGTTGGACAAAGTTTAGCCTGCCTGAAAGATTCGTTCTCAACGCCAACGTATTGATAAAGAAACCTATGACTCTCTCTATAGCAACCTGATTACGGTTAGCAATGGGAGTACCAACAATAATATCGGTTTGTCCAGTGTAATGGAAAAGTAATGTTTTGAAGGCTGCCAACAATGTCATAAACAATGTGACATTCTGATGTTGACTTAATTTATTAAGCTCCATACTGAGATCTTGAGAAAGTGTTAATGAGCGACGTGCACCGCGATGCGACTGAACCGCTGGACGAGGTCTATCAGTAGGCAACTGCAGTACGGGCAAGCTTCCTCCCAATTGACGCTTCCAATAGGAGAGTTCTTGTATCAGCACTTCCCCTTGTAACCATTCTCTTTGCCAATAAGCGAAATCAGCATATTGTATGATTAAGTTAGAAAGCAGCACTTGTTTTCCTTCACAATAGGCTTTGTAACACTCTGTCCATTCCTCCATAAGAATGCCCATAGACCAACCATCCGTTATGATATGGTGCATACTGAGCACTAATACATGATCCTGCTCATCCAGTCGCAAGAGCTCTATATTGAATAACGGCCCTGTCTCCAGGTTAAAAGATCTTTGTGTTATCACAATCGCCAAACGCCGGGCTTCTGCTTCGCGAGTACTCTTAGGTAAGTGAGTAAGATCGTCAACTTCTAACTTGAAATATTGGTTAGGGGAGATGACCTGGTAAGGTTGTCCGTCTATATTCTTAAAGGTAGTGCGCAATGATTCGTGGCGCTGAATGATCTCATTAAAACTATATTCAAGTGCACTAAGTTGAATATTGCCTTTGAGCTGTAGTGCTGTAGAAATATTATAAGCTGTACTGTTAGGTTCAAGCTGATTGAGAAACCAGAGTCGTTGCTGAGCAAATGATAGTGGCAGTTTCTGCTCTCGTGTTATGGGCATTATTGGTGGAACAAGCAGTCCTTGTTCTGTGCGTTTTAATATTTGTATCTGCTCTGCTAAACCAGCCACTGTAGGGGTCTCAAACAGGCTACGCAGTGGTAATTCCAATGAGAAAACTGCTCTTACTCTGGAGATTACTTGTATGGCTAATAGTGAGTGTCCACCTAGTTCAAAGAAGTTATCCAGCACTCCTATCTGATCATTGTTAAGTATACTCGTCCATATCTCTACTAGTATCTCTTCAGTAGGATTGCGCGCAGCCAGATATCTTTCACTATTTACTATGTCTGCCATCTGTGGCGCTGGTAAGGCACGTCGATCAACCTTGCCATTAGGTGTGAGCGGTAGCTTCTCTAACATCACAAATGCTGATGGCAGCATATATTCAGGCAACTTCTCTTTAAGGTAAACTCGCAATTGACCAATATCGATTTCATTGTCTTGTTCTACTACCAAGTAGGCTACTAACCGCTTGTCAGTCAGTTTCTCTTGTGCTGCTATTACCACACTCTCGCTCACTCCACGATATTGCCGTAGTGTTGTCTCTATCTCGCCTAGTTCAATGCGATAGCCTCTGACCTTTACTTGATTGTCGATACGTCCTAAGTACTCGATATTGCCATCACTGAGGTATCTAGCCAGGTCACCAGTGCGATAGAGTCTTGCTCCTGCTTCACTACTGTAGGGATTGGGTATGAACTTCTCTGCGGTTAGCTCTGGCCTGTTTAAATAGCCTCTTGCCAGTCCTACTCCTCCTATATGTAACTCTCCTGGCACTCCTACTGGCACTGTTTCCATCTCTCTATCCATTATGTATATTTGTGTGTTTGCTATTGGTCGTCCAATTGTTACTGTTGCCTTCTCCTCTCTTGCTACCATTGTATAGGTTGTGTAAGTAGTATCTTCTGTAGGTCCATACAGGTTCATCACTCTTGCTACTCTACTTGCTTCATACACCTGCTCGACCAGTTTCTGCGATAGTGGTTCTCCAGCCAGGTTCACGACCTTCACACTATCTCCTATCGCTCCTATCCTCACTAACTCTGCCATTGCCGAGGGTACTGTGTTAATTAGTGTGACTTGTTCTCGTGTTGCCATTTCACCCAACTGCAGTGCATTCTGTGCCAATATTACTTTTCCACCACAACTCAATGGGACGAATATCTCGAATATCGATAGGTCAAAACAGATAGAGGTCGCTGCTAACACTCCCTGCAATTCAGTTGTGCTGAAAATGTCTTGTGCCCAGTGCAGCAGTACTACACAACTGTGGTGGCTTATCGCTACACCTTTTGGTATTCCTGTTGAACCTGAGGTATAGATGATATAGGCAAGATTACTATCTGTTACTGCTACTGAAAGTAAGCTGGTCTCTTCACAACTAATATTGACCCAGTCCTTATCCATAGAGATGATAGGTGCTGAAACAGCGAGTGTTTCTTGTATCTTTGCATCTGTTAGTAGCCAACAAACTCCCGCATCTTCCAGCATAAAAGTAATACGCTGCAATGGATAGCTTGGGTCAAGGGGCAGATAAGCTGCGCCAGCCTTGAGAATACCAAGTAATGCTACAACCATTTCTATTGAGCGCTCCAGACATATACCAACTAGTGACTCTGGCCCTACTCCTTGCCTACTTAAATAATGGGCTAGTTGGTTAGCTCTAGCGTTGAGTTGTTGATAGGTCAGTTGTTCACTCTCAAACACTACTGCAGTAGCATCAGGTGTACGTTGGACTTGTTCCTCAAATAACTGATGTATAC
>JBFLVQ010000568.1:0-6373 GCA_040758525.1 Acidobacteriota bacterium | reverse complement strand
AGACTTTTATTTAAATAATGAGCTTTCTCTTGAAACCAATCTAGCAGTGATCAAACATTTAGAAGATTGCTCGCGTTGCGCGCAGGTATTCGAGGGGGGGATACACTTGAAAAACCTGCTGCGCCGCGCTGTGCGGCAGGAGGCGGCGTCACCCATGCTGCAGGAGAAGATACAAAAGAGCCTGCGCACCCAACAATCGCAGGTGGCTTGGTATAGTTCTTGGCGCAATCGGGTGCTCGCCGCTGCTGCTGCACTGACACTCCTATTAGCAGGTTGGCTGGCATTAAGAGTCTGGCAGCAACCGCTTACCTCATCAACACCACTAGCCGTAAATCAAACTCCTGTTATACCATCTGATAGACTTTTAAGAGTGGGGCTAAGCACCCATATTCATTGTGGGCTAGAATGGCAAGAGAGCAACGCCTCTCCTAGCTTTGAGCAGATGTTACCCAAGCTTGGATCAGATTTCGCTGGCCTGCTTAGCCTTGTAAAAGATAAGACACCAGATTTCAAGATTATTGAGGCGCATCGTTGCTATAATAGTGAATATCGTGATCAAAAGTTCGTACACATTATTTTGAAGAAGGATCAGACCCTGCTTTCATTGATTATCACTGACAAGAACGGCGCTCAGTTGGCCAAAGAGAGTCTCCCGGCAGTATTACAGGCTGCTGGAGTATCACTCTACCATACACATCAAGAGAATTTTGAAACGGTTGGTTTTGAAACAGAAAAATACCTTGCCTTTATTGTTTCCAATTTAGCTAAAGATGATAACCTACAGATCGCTTCCTCACTCGCCCCATCAGTAAGAGATTTTCTGGTAAAGTTAGAGGGTTAAGCAAGCAGAACAGAGGATAATATTGATGAATCCTATCAGCAGATACTTTCAATGGTTGCAAAAAGGCAATCCTGTTGGTGAAGTAGTACGCTTTCCTATCCTTAGCTCAACCTATGAGACAAATGTTAAAGGGATCTATGCGATTGGAGATCTTTCTGGATTGCCCTTACTACGTTTTGCCGCACAACAGGGCTATGAAGTAACTAACAATATCTATCATCAATTGAAATCACAAGGTATTGCTAACAATGCGAAGGTCTATGATGTTGTCATTGTTGGTGCGGGCGCTGGTGGTCTCTCCTCAGGACTGGAAGCTAAAAAGCATGGTCTTAGCTATGTGATATTGGAAGGTGCACGTATTGCCAATACAGTTGTTAACTTTCCTAAAGGGAAACTGATCTTTGCCGAGCCAAAACAGTTGATCTACAAGAGTCAACTGCCTGTTGTACAAGCGACTAAAGAGGATACATTGGCGGCCTGGTACAAAATTATTGCCGAAGAGAAACTCAATATCCGCCAAAATGCTGCTGTAAAGGATATCAAGAAACGTGATGAAGCCCTCTTTGATGTAATTTTGGAAAATGATCAGGTGGTGCAAGGCAAGCGCATTATTTTAGCAATTGGCAAAGCCGGCAAGAGTCGTAAATTAGATGTACCTGGCGAGCAACTGCAAAAAGTAACTGATGTTCTGCGCGATCCTGGTGAATATGAAGGTCAGCGGCTGTTGGTGGTAGGTGGAGGTGATTCTGCTATTGAGACCGCCTGTGCGCTTGCCGACACTGGCAATGAAGTGACTCTCTCCTATCGCAAGGGCGAATTCACCCGTATCAAAGAGGGTAATGCAGAACGGATTGCGCACTACCAGAAAGAAGGTAAGTTGAAGGTACTCTTTAACTCCCAGGTTAAGGAGATCACTGAGACGTCAGTATATCTGAAGACAGAGAGTGGTGAGATAACGTTGGTCAATGATATGGTCTTCACTATGCTCGGCAGCGAACTACCTTATGATTTCCTTAAGCGTATTGGGCTAAAGATCGAGAATACTTGGTCAATGGTACGAGCTGCGCTCTTTGCTTTCTCATTAACCATCTTTTCTATTGTCTATTTTGGCAAACATTATTATCACACCGATCTTTTTGGTCAATCTCCAGGTTTCTGGTATGGGTTGCTCTATACAATGGCAGTAGGTGTCTTTGGCATAAAGCGTATTATCGAAAAACCTACTCCTTACATACGCAACCAGACCATAACTCTCTTTCTTATTCAAGCACTTCCGCTCTTTATCCTGCCCAATTTCCTTCTCCCTTATATGGGAGAGCATGGATTACTACCAACATTTGCTGAGAACTACATATTTCCCTACAAAAGCTATTGGTATAGTTATAACCTGATATTACCCTGGCCACTGCTCACTTATGGTTTAGCAACAGATCAGCCTATTAACTATTTCTGGGTCGGTCTATCACTAGTACAGACATTTGTGATCGTACCACTACTGGTACGCTATTGGGGTAAAGGAGCAATCTGTGGTTGGATCTGTAGTTGTGGCGCGCTTGCCGAGACACTAGGTGACTCTTACCGTACCCTTGCCCCCCATGGTGCAAAAGCAAAAAAATGGGAGAATTTTGGACAAGTAGTACTCTTCTTTATCACCATTATCACTGCGCTTTCTGTAATCTCATGGTTCTATCCTTCGGAAACACTGTTCAAAATCACCCGTCCTGCAAGAGAATGGTACACACTGATTGTTGATGTAGGTATTAGCGGTGCGCTCGCATTGGGTACATATTTCTTCTTCTCCGGACGTATCTGGTGCCGTTACGCTTGTCCATTGGCATCGCTGATGCATATCTATGGAAAATTTAGCCAGTATCGTATCTTCTCTGACAAGAAGAAATGTATCAGTTGTGGAGTATGTACAAAGAGTTGTCATATGGGTATAGATGTGGCCAGTTATGCTATTAAAGGTACACCAATGGATGATGTAGAATGTGTACGTTGTTCAGCCTGTGTTACCAATTGTCCTATGAGTGTGCTCAGTTTTGGCCGCATAGGTACTGGCCATCCTCACGATCCCACAACTTCACAATCCAAGCGATCATTGCCTGTACTAAATATGCAGTCACCAGGTAAGTAATAAGCTTACCCTATCAAGAGCAAATCGCCGCTTTTTTTGGGAATAAATTCTCTTTTGGCCGGTATATATATAGCAAAAGAGTTTAACGCGAAATTTAAGGAGAAGCGGCATGGTCAAAACAAGTACTCTTATCTGCTGCCTCACACTATCAATGGCATATGTTTTATCAGTAAGCCCAGCACTCGCATCAGGCGGTAGTGGAGGTGCAATCAGTGCACCACGTGCTGGTGCCAGTGATGCCTTTACACCTACTAAGTCGGTACGTGCAACCCTTATCAAGATTGATGAAGAGAAACAGACTATCACAGTCAAGGATAACAAAGGTCAGGAACTGACTCTGACACTTAACAAAAAGACCAAATACCGTGCTGAGGATTCGAAACAGTTTGATGGCCGTAAAGATCTGCAGTTGTCTGATCTCACTGCTGATATTGATGTGAAAGTGGTATATCAACAGACCAATAGCCAGGCAATCGAAATAAAAGTTCTCAAAAAGAGATAGTTAATGGAGAATAAACCGTTATGAACAGTCGATCAAAAATCTTTTCATATCTCTTCTTTGTCTTCTTTATTTTACTAGGGATAAACTCTCTTGCCAAAGCTCAGACACAGGCTCCCTTAATTACTGATGTTAATATCTCGCGTCGCAGCAATGGCAGTTTCCAAGCTTTAGTAGTAGGAAGTAATTTTCCCCAGCGTGGTGTGGTGGTCGAGATTAATGGAACAGCCGCGACCAAGACAAAAGCACTTAAGAAGGGTCGGCTTGCTGATGGTACGCCCACACAGCTACGCGCTACAGATGCCCGTTTAGCAGCAATTGATGCTGGTGATCAGGCAGCATTTCAGGTATTCGATGCCGCTAATGCGCAACGTTCTACTGCCTTTATCATTAATTCCACGGCGCCACCTAGCATTAACTCTCTACAAACCGCTGCTGGTAAAGCTGGCACAACGGTTAGTACGATCTTAGAAGGTCGTAATCTATTAGGTGCTACGGTAACCATTAGTGGTGCAGACGTAACTGTAACAACAGGTGAGACGCTCAATCCTGCTCGTTTGCCGATCAATATCACCATTGCCGCCAATGCACAAACAAGCGCACGCAAGATCACAGTAACTACGTTAGGGGGAATTGCTGAGAATGATTCTCTACGTTTTGTTATTGCTGGCGGGGAAGATGCCAAACCCGTAGTAAGTGGTATCAACCCACCACGTATCACTCAAGGCAGTACTGTTAATGCCGTTATTATGGGCTTCCGACTTGCTGGTGCAAGCAGTGTCAGTTTTAGTGGCAGCGGTCTAACAGCAGAAATACTATCTGGTGGCACCGATACTCAACTACCAGTAAGACTCAATGCTACACGCAATGCTGAAGTAGGCATGCGCTCTCTTACCATCACAACTCCAGGTGGCACTTCTACAGATAATCTGCTGTTGGCAATCGATCGTGGCGCTCCCCAAGCTCAGGTAGAGTTGATTCGATTTGCTCAGCTTAGCCAAAATAATGGCCCCGATATCTACCATATGACCGAGATACCCGGTGGTGGTTATGCGGTTACACAATTTCGTAGCAGTTCACTAGTAATCCTTTCAAATACTGGTGAAATAGTTCAAACACAACGTGGCCTGTTTATCTTCCCATCATCTATTGCCTTTTACAGTCAAGATGTTGCCTACACGACCTGTAACCCTGGCCCTCTCGCGTCGCGTGGCTTCGGTCCTACTAATCGTGGCATTGAAGGCGTACCACCAGGAAATATGGGTGGGGTTTCTAATCCACGTTACCTACTTGGTGTGGAAGGTCTAGTATCAAGAACTTTCTTTCTCACCAATGGCGGTACTGGTGAAATTCGTCGTGTCGATCCAGCAACTAGATCTATGACCAAGATCACAGATGGCTTTACACTCGCTTCAGTAGATGCTAATACTCGTGGCCCCGAACAGCTTGCCTATGATCGTAGGACTAGAACGATATATGTTATCGACTCGGGTAAAGAGATGCTTTTTGCTGTTAATGAACAGAGCGGCGAACAGAAGATGTTGCGAGGTGGTCTCAACTATCCATTTGGTCTGGTGCTGCTACCATCAGGTAATCTGCTGATCTCAAACCGTGGTGATGGAACATTAATAGAAGTGACTCAACAAGGCGATCTTGTTAATACCTATAATACCGGCCTGGGCGCAGATGCACTACGTGGTCTGTTTGTCAATTCGCGTGGCGAACTCTTCCTATTAGCTGATAAGACTCAGACGGTCTTCCGTGTGAACTTCATCAAGTAAGGGATTAATATAGTGAACCGAGTCACTAACTATCTTTTTGTAATAATGGTGTTCGCGCTAGTGTTACTCGCTAGTGCGGACACTGCCCGGGGGCAGGCAGAGACATTGCCACCTGGGCGTGGTGTTGTATCGACCTTCTATACTCGATCCGACACAGCAACACGCTTCGATTTCTTAGGCAATCGTGTAAGAGTGGTACCGCCGGCTGGATTCAGTTTCCTTGGTAACACTAAGACCGATATTCTCTCGATCGATATCTCTTATGGTATCACTAGACGTCTGGAAGCCCATCTGACTATACCGATTGCACGTAGTCAAGCAATCAGCCGGGATAGCAGTGGTAAGATTCTAAGCGACTCACAATTCTCACCTATTGATACAGGTATTGGCAATATGCGCTTTGGTGTGCGTTATAATATCGTAAGCGAACCATTCTTTCTCACAGCTAAGGCGGATATTAAACTATCAGCAGGATCTGCCGATGTACAGAAGCTCTTTGATGGTACCACGCTGCCAATTGCCGAAGGCCAAAACGATCTTGATTTAACCGGACAGATTAGCAAAAGTGTTACAGTCTTTAATCGCTCTTTACGTATAGGTGGAGAGGCTGGAGTAAGGCTGCGAGGCAAGGAGCAGAAAGGCGCGCTTGACACTTTCACGAATCGAACCTTACCTGTTAAGCCTGGCAATGAGTTTATCTACAATTTTCAGATCAACTATAATGTGATGCGCCGACTCTCACTGATTCTCTCTGGTGATGGGATTATTCAACGTAACTATGATGTACCATTCCGCTTCATTATTGTAGGTAAGAAAGATGAATTAAAGACGGTAGGAACAAAAGGAGATATCCCCCCCGGTTTTAAATCAGATTATGAAAAGCAGACAGGCCGCCGTATCTTTGCGCTTGGACCGCTGGCAAGCTTAATAATAACTCCTCGTACTAGTATCACGGCTGGAGTTCTCTTTACCGTGGCAGGACGTAATTACCCGGCTGGCCAATTCTACGTTATCGGTATCAGCCGCTTCTTCTAAATCACAATACAATCTGTTAATTCACCCTGATTATCCTAGTAATAACTCTACCCGCAGCCTTTAGACAATAGGTATGTTTT
>JBFLVQ010000567.1:0-6394 GCA_040758525.1 Acidobacteriota bacterium | reverse complement strand
AGTGGCAGCCTCTTTTATTGGTAGCGATAAGGTCAGTCCATTATGGCTAATAACAATCTATTTTATCCATACAGTAGGAGAACTCTGCTTTAGTCCAGTAGGGCTTAGTACAGTAACGAAATTGGCGCCCTTACGTATTGCCGGGTTGATGATGGGAGTTTGGTTCCTTTCGCTCTCCTTAGGAAATTATGGGGCAGGGTGGGCAGCCGGTTTTTACCAGGATAATGCTACTACGCTGGTATGGTTGTTTGGCATATTGGCACTGGTTAGCTTCATTGGATCAGTAATTTTAGGCTTAATGGCGGGATTTATTCGTAAGCTCGCGCAGCAAGCTTGAAACTATTAGTAAGGAGATTAAGATGCTAGGGCTATTTGCCAAGAAATCGCTTAATCAGTTATTAGCAGAGATGGAAGGCGAGCAGCGTTTACATCGTGTGCTGGGACCATTGCAATTGACCAGCTTGGGAGTAGGCGCAATTATCGGTACTGGTATCTTTGTGCTTACTGGTGAAGCTGCGCATGATAAAGCCGGTCCCGCGTTAATGCTCTCATTTGTAGTGGCGGGCTTGGCCTGTATCTTTGCTGCGCTTTGCTATGCTGAGTTTGCTGCTATGGTGCCGGTAGCAGGATCGGCTTATACTTATGCCTATGCTACATTAGGCGAGTTATTTGCTTGGATTATTGGTTGGGATCTAATATTAGAGTATGCAGTAAGCGCCTCTACCGTTGCAGTAGGCGCTTCACACTACTTTCAAGACTTGATCAGTATCTTTGGACTTTACCTTCCCGAAGCACTCTCTAAGGCACCTTTCGACTATGATCCAAAATTGGGTAAGTTGGTCGCCTCAGGTGCGATCTTTGATCTTCCTGCGGTGTTAATAACAATTATAGTGACTTTAATCCTAGTAAAAGGTATTAAGGAGAGCGCTAATTTCAATACGACAATGGTAATTATTAAAGTTATCATTGTGCTATTGGTTATTTTGGTAGGAGTTTTTTATATTGATCCTAAGAACTGGCAGCCATTTGCTCCTTATGGATTGGCAGGCATGAGTATTTTAGGTAGATCGGTTTGGGGACAATCAGATGTTGGTGGCCAACCTTTAGGAATGCTTGCTGGCGCTGCCATTATGTTTTTCTCTTATATAGGATTCGATTCTATTTCTACACATTCAGAAGAGGCGCAAAACCCTAGGCGAGATGTGCCGATCAGTATTATCGCTTCATTACTTATTTGTACACTACTCTATATTGCCGTTGCGGCAGTATTAACAGGCATGGTCCCATATCATCAGCTTAATATCAAAGCTCCTGTTTCCGATGCATTTCGACAGAAGGGATTGGATTGGGCTCGCTTTGTGATCTCATTTGGTGCGCTAGCAGGTATTGCTTCAGTAGTATTAGTTTCCATCCTTAGTCAAGCTCGCATACTGTTAGCAATGGCGAGGGATGGGCTTTTGCCAGAAAAATTCTTTGGCGCCGTGCATAAGCGCTATCGTACTCCTTGGAAAGCCACTCTACTAACAGGTAGTTTTGTCTGTGTAGCGGCGGGTTTGTTACCTTTGCGAGTATTGGCCGAGTTGGTCAGTATTGGTACGCTACTAGCGTTTGTGATTGTTTGTGCTGCGGTACTAATTATGCGGCGCACTCAGCCATTGGCGACGAGGCCTTTTCGCACACCATTAGTGCCAATTGTGCCATTATTAGGGATTGCTAACTGTCTGGTACTAATGTTTTCTCTTCCTCAGGAGAATTGGTTACGTTTGGGTGTGTGGTTGTTGATCGGTTTAGTTATTTACTTTCTTTACAGTCGTCGCCACAGTCGGTTATTCTCCTCTCGCCTGAATTGATCAATGATTGATCGAGGTTTTTGCCAAGCTATTTTGCTATTCATCCCGCCCACTGGCCATTGCTAGCTCTACACTATTGACTAGGCTACCAAACAGATGTTAGAAATTGTCCGGCAATAATGCTTGATTTTCTTACTGAGACGGTGCATTACTGGCAGAAGCTTGATCATCGCCTGTCGCTGTGCTTAAGACTGGCTACTAATTTTATAGCAGCTTAGCAATCAGCTTTCTGCTGAGAGATTCTTAGGCGCACAGGTAAATTAATATAATAATACGAGCTGGGATATTGCTCAAGTTTTGAGCCAGTCTTCGCTGTGAAGGAGGCAATTTGTCGACAAGGGGTATCGCGGGAACATACGAAATTGAAGTGTTGCTCGGTTCGCAGCAGGTCTGTCTACTGGAATTTGATCTGCCGGAAAGCAAGAATGAGTTGCGTGCCATAAAGTTGGAGACCCCTACGGGTGAAGAGACTTTTCGAGGAATGTTGGCTGGTATCTTTTCTGAGCCAGGCGAAGAGGACGATACACGCCAAATCCAGGTCTATGACCTGCTCGAAGGTCTTTCAACAATACGGGAGGCGCTTGAGGCAGACGAGGCAGGTGAGAAGATCAAAGCTAAGCTTAGCCATGCCGCTAAAGATGAAGTGGCAAAGAGTTGTCTGCAATTCTTTTTTCACCTCGCAGAGTCACTCAATCAGGATAAATTTATTCAGGCTATTGGTGTCTTTTCTAAATTCATTCTTAACAAGAAGGAGTCGCTACCGAAGGTAGCAGCACAATCTAAAGCTGTTCCTCGGTGGGACCGAGTTGTTAAACAGACTGTCCTGATCACGGATGAGCCTACTCAAGATATCGAGGTTAGCAATCTTGAAGAAGAGATCCCTGAAGAGTCTGATACTACTGAGACAGAGTGGCGCGATAGTGGTGTAGATACCGATCTACAGAATGAAGGTGAGGTTGAAAGCGAAGAAGGCGCTGATAGCGAAATCCCTTAGACTGATCTTGTTCTCTTTTTAGTAGGCACAGCGAAATCACCGCTGTGCCATTTTCATTTTTCCAAATAGCGGTATAGCGAAGCCCTTGTTTAGGGGAGAAGGTTGTTAATTGTCTTTGTCAGCAAAAGGGGGGACAGATGTCTTTTCATATTCCGGACAGCAATTATGAATTTCTCTTCGAGACGCAAGAGGCTAAGTCAGAGAGTAGCAATGATCAGTTACTTGCCTGGGCATTACGCTGTTTTCAATGTCCAGAGAGCGAGCGGCGACTATTGCAATTACACTTATCACTTACTGCACAACAGGCACTAGAAATGGAATCGGCACTCTATCTAGATCGGCATACACGTGATGCTGAACTAGGCCGACAATTGATCGAGCCTCACTGGCTGAAATGGGAGGAACTGGTCAAGCAAGTACGTGAAGTGGTTGCTCGTGAACAACGTCAAATTTCCATTGCCCGTGCACGTTATGAGACTATGAAGCGGGTAAATGCCATTGAGCGTAATGAGGCGCTACGTTATCCACGCCAAGCCATTGAGGATGCTGCTGCAGAAGTAGCTAGAATACAATCAACTGTCAGTACTCGCCCATTACTTGTGCCGGCTCTCTCGCTAGAGCGCTTACTACAATTGAGTAGTGATACAGAGTCGATATCTTCGACATCCAGTTATGACTGTGAACAGGCATTACGTATGCTTAGTCAAGGTACAAAAGGCTACTTAAAGGTCTTTGCCCTTTCTGAACGTTTTCCCTTACGAACCCGTCTACATCACACGATAGGCTTGGGGCCCAATCAATCTCAGGTTACTGTAGGAGTGACCGTACCATTAGAACACTGGCCGGCTCAGGATAGAAAAAAGATTACTGCAGTATTAAGTATAGAGGTGAGTTCTTATCTCTTTTACCAATTGAAAGCAGCCTTTTCGCTTTGTGCCGAGGCGACGGCACAGTGGGGCGCGTTACGTCAACTGTATCAAGAAGAATTGGGCTGGCCATTGCTCTTTAAGGCATTACGCAGCATACTTGATCTATATCATTTTTGTGCTTTTGAGATACCTTTTGGTCTTACTGATGTAGTGATAGATCGTAATGATACTAATAAAGTGCTTGGCTACTCTTCCTTAAATAATAGTTGGCAACCGATTGATGAACGTGGTTGGATTGATAAGCCACTTAAGCGTTGGATTGCGGAATCGATTGTACTGATGCATGCGGGTAATCGCTTGCTTAACGATAATGGTGAACTGGTTGTTAATCTTATTGAAATACTTGCTAATCAACATCCATTAGTCTTTATGCCGGGCAATTTCCAACCCTACCTTTCCATTGGACTAACTAATCTACCAGCACAAGGAGCGATCTCTGCACAAGGATTAGCAGATGTTTGGGCAATTAGCAACGCCGTACTTACAGAGGTTGTACGTGCTGAGCAGGATGAATTTCCTATTCAAGCGGAAGATATTGGGCAATGGTTGGCGGCGGCAATGGCGCTAGATAGTAGTGTTTTTCCTGTCTCCTCTGATCAGCCAGCAATTGGTGAGACCGAGCGAGCCTTTTTACTTACCCATTTCTGGCATGAAATGGGCCATTGGCGTGCCGCAGAATTGTTGGGATTAGATTATATTGAACTACTTACTACTTATCGAGAGCAGCTATCTGCAAATAATAGTGATGAAGTGAATGAGGGCGATATTTTCGACAATATCGATCTACAAGCTATTGAAGCTGAACCAGCCGTTACTTATGAACATGATCTGCTACAACCATTTACTTCCCAAGAACAGGATCAATTGTTGAACTCTATCAATCTTGCTTGGAAGATTATTAAACCTTCGTTAATTCGTTTGATGTCGGTTTCTCAGCAAGGAAGGTTAGATGAGATTGTACATGAGTTCTTATGGGCATTACAGACACAAGGGACAGCCTTGACCGACTATTTTCCTGAGAATTGGATCATTAGTAGCCAAGTTAATTGGAGTCTTTTAAGATTACAGGCACCGACAGCTTGCGATCTTTTGAATCAGTTTCATGAGACCCAAAGCCGTGAACAACTACTGGCCAGTGTGCGTTGGCAATATATGCTCGCTGCATTGCTACGCTTAGCAGGTGATTTGACACGTCTTAAACTACTTATTGAAACCTGCAGTCCATTGTTCCGTCCACGTGTTGAAGAGGCGGCTGAGCCAAGTGCACGTCTGTTTTTACAAGCCAGTTTGGCTTGTCACCGTTATGTACATACACAGTCACTGGAAGATGTGCCAGCCCTTGACGAGATTATCTTCTCATACTTTTCTGAAGATCATTTTCACAATGCCTGGTTTGCTTTTATAGATCGTTGTATTAATGAACTAGAACAATTTCTTAACTTAAGAAGCACAGAAGTAGGCGCGCGTGAATTCTGTGATCTAATTACTCAAGCGCTTATCGAAATGCAACGTAGCAAACCGCATCAAGAATAGTAAATAAGCTCTCCAGTTTTTCTTCCTCGTGAATTCCCCAATGACGTAGTCTGTAGGCTTTAGTAAAGTCTCCGCTATCGAAGTAATCCGCAGCAAGCCGGTTATTTACCGATCGCGGAAAATACGTTAAGCTGATGCCTATGACCAAGTCCGTGTGCTTAATTTACAATCCTAGATCCGGTCGGCCTCGTGAGCGTGAATATGCCGCACTGGAATTCTCATCTTTGCTCAAAGCACGTGGTTTTGAAGTAGAGGCATGCGCTACTCAGCATCGCAATCATGCTACTGATTTGGCACGTGCAGCAGTACAGCGTAACTTCGATCTAGTAGTTGCCAATGGCGGCGATGGTACACTCAACGAAGTATTACAAGGGATGATAGGATCTGCCGTACCTTTAGCAATCTGGCCAGGGGGAACCGGTAATGTATTAGCGACAGATCTAAAGATTCCACGCTTGCCTCAATTAGTTGCAGATATGATTGCGCTCGATCAACGCAAGCGGATCTGTGTAGGACGAGCAGGAGAGCGTTACTTCTTCTTTGCTGCAGGAATCGGGTTGGATGCAGAGATTATTAATACCGTCAATTCTGAGTTGAAGAAGACAATTGGAAAAGGCGCCTTCTGGATTGCCGGTTTCTCTCATCTAGTTAAGTGGAATCCTACTCTTATCACACTCCAGATCGATGGTCGTAGTTATGAAGGTACTTTTGCTGTTATTGGCAACTCACACGGCTATGGTGGCAGCATCTCTATTACTCCACAGGCTCGCCTGGATGAAGATATGCTTGATGTCTGTATCTTTTCCGGTCGTAGTAAACTTCAGTACATCAACTATCTAGTTGCTGCTATGAATAAAAACCAGCTTGGTCATAAGGGTGTCACTTATCTTAAGACCCGCTACCTAGAAGCCAGTTCCTTGACGGCACTGCCAGTACAGGTTGATGGCGAAGTAGTAGGTACTTTACCAATGACTTTTCAGATCATTCCTGATGCCCTTACCCTAATCGTGCCGCCCGGCGCCTTCTGCTAATATATTTGGCGCAGCCGGCATATAGAGGTCTCTTTATGCGTATTGCAAAAATATTAT
>JBFLVQ010000566.1:0-6394 GCA_040758525.1 Acidobacteriota bacterium | reverse complement strand
TAAATCCTGACTTATACATAAATCCATTCCTGTAATAGCTACTTTTCCAACCCCGGTACGAGTAACAAGCAAAATAGTTCCCTTAGGGATTAAATTAGTCGCGGAATTTGCAATAGCCTCTTCTGTAATAAAGTTTCTTGATATTGTAACCACGGGCCCATTTATATCTGCACTTGTAATCCATGGAATATTCCCTTCAAAATATTTCTTTATTTTTCTACTCGGTGTACCACCATTAACAAATCGACAGATTTCACCAATGGTTGCCTGCGGATATGATTTCATTAAAGAATCTTCTCCAGTTCGACTAAGTCGTGCGTAATTTCAGTTTCTAATTCCTTCAACCGTTCAAGAATTACTTTTGGTGGCTCATATTTAATTTCTTCAGGTATTACTTCCTTATATCTATTGATTGATAAATCAAAATTATTTTCTCTAATCTCTTTAGCCAGTACAAAAAACGCTTTATCAGTGCGATTTGTATCTTTCTTCGGATTTCTTGCTCTCCATCGCTTCAATACATCTGGCAAATCATTTTCCGGTACTTCATCACGTTTATCATCAAGCGAATATCCATCAGCTTCAACATCGTAGAAAAATACATTATCTGTTTTACCGCCTTTGGTAAAAACTAGAATAGCCGTGGAAACACCAGCATATGGTTTAAATACTCCTCCAGGCAGAGAAATCACTGCTTCAAGTTGATTCTCATCAACAAGTAATTGCCTCAATGCAATGTGTGCTTTGCTTGAACCAAACAGTACGCCATCCGGTACAATGGTAGCTGAACGTCCACCTTTCTTAAGCATTCGCAAAATAAGCGCGATAAATAATAATTCCGTCTTCTTAGTTTTTACTTTACCAATCAATGATGAATGAATATCTTCTTCATCCAGACTGCCTTTGAATGGTGGATTAGCAAGTACAGCATCAAAACCTTCATTAGCCTGCTTGGGAAATCGCTCAGGAAAGTTGTTGCTCAAGGTGTCTTGATAATGGATATCAGGAGAATCGACTCCATGTAGCATAAGATTCATAGCGGCAATGCGGAGCATCGTCACATCAAAGTCGTAGCCATGAAACATCTTTGTCTGAATATGTTTCCAATGCGGTTCAAGCAGATCACCGCTGTAGGTTTTACTGCCATCTTCATGCTCAATTATTCCTCTCGGCGAAGTATATTTCTCCATCAAATAGAGCATAACTCCAACGAGAAAACCGGCAGTACCACAAGCCGGATCGCCAATGACTTCCGTTGGCTTTGGATCGATCAACTCTACCATCAAACGGATAATATGACGGGGTGTGCGAAACTGACCGTTGATTCCTGCCGTAGTAAGCTTGGATAGCAGATGTTCGTAAAGATCGCCTTTTGTGTCGCCCTCAGTCAATGGCAACCGATCAATCATATTTACTGCCGAAACTAGTAAGCTCGGCTTTTGAATTATAAGCTGGGCATCAGCCATATATTCGCTAAATGTTGATCTTCTTCCATCAATATTCTTAGCCATATCCTTGAAGTATGGAAAGACGTGGTCACGCACTCGCTTAAGCATCTCTTCGCCACCAAGCTCTTTAAACTTAGACCAGCGCAAATGCTGCTTATCTTCGCCAAAAAAACTGTCAAGAAATAGTTTACCTGTACGCTCTGCTTTCTTCTGATTGCGTATTTCTGTTATATCGAGTAGTCGTGCAAACATCAAAAAAGATATCTGTTCAATTACTGTCAATGGATTTGTAATACCGCCAGTCCAGAATTCTTCCCATAGCTTATCAATTTGGCTTTTTAGTTGTCCGGTTATCATAGTTGTCCTGCTTACAATTTCTATAAATTGGCGCTTGGAGCGCTTGGTTTAAAGGTATTGATAATACCGATCAGTTCATTAACTTCTGTGTCATTAAACACGCCATCAATTCCATTACTATCAACTGAGGTAAATGGAACTTCATAGAGACGATCCAACTCAATCGCACCATATTTGGCAATGTGATTTTCCAATAGACTCAAAAAGCTAATCTGTTTTGAATTTAATAGATGTTCATGAACAAACTTTTCAAACCTCTCATGCACTGCTGCAGCATCTAAACCGATAATGCGGCGAATAGCATAATCGAGATGTCCTGCTGTGTCAGGATATAACTCTTTGAGTAGTTCTAGATCTAGATCAGGGCTTTGGGCAAGCACTAGTGAACAAAGCTCTCGCAGATCGGCTTCAGTTACTGATTGCCCGGCCTTAATCTTCTGTAAGGTTTCACTTTGATCAAATAACTGCGTTAACACGCCTTCAACACGTTGACGATAGGTAACCAATTCCATACCCTCAAGCTTAGGAGTAATCTTCTTATACTCAATCTTACTGCTGTCCTCAGTAACATCGATGATCTTGGGAAGCGGAGCTTGATATGTTGGAATACGCTGGTGCTTCATAATACCGCGTAACTCATTGCGAATCTTTTCTAACTCCTCGACTGTAATATTTTCCCAAAAAGCATCAGCTTTTACTCTATTTATATGTGCTATCTTTTCACGCACCTGATTGATATTTATTGGCAAGCGGGAGATCATATCCAGCAACGTGTCTTTATGATCACTAAATGATGCTGATTTTTTCAAAAACGCGTTTTGAAGTTCAGCAATCAAAAGATCTAGCTCATAAGCCTCTTCGTGGCCACGTGTGTCTCGCCATTGCATAAGTGGCGCAATATCTCTCAAGAGCAGAGTTTTAGTTGCGCCGGAAAAAGCCTTAAGTGTGTCACCCTGTTGAACGGTCTTTATCTCGCGCCACTTCTCCTTTACCGATATAGTAGTTTCAGGCAATGCGGCAATATCTCTGGCCAATAGATCAATGTTGAGGTCAAAAGTGCTTACGTCAGCTTTTTCTAAAGCAGTTTCCACCAGCCTTATTCGAGCTTCAAATAACTTTTGCAAAAGAGATTTAGCTGGTCTTGTATCTACTTCGCGATAGTTCTGCTCAAAGAATTCAAAATTTTTCCAATGGTCAAAGATTCGGAAACAGGTTTTATTTTGACCTGGGCTAAACAGATTTGGACACAGGCGTGTGCCTCGCCCAATCATCTGCCAGAATTTAACATAAGATTTAACTGGCTTGGCAAATACCAGGTTTACAATCTCAGGAATATCGATACCGGTATCAAGCATATCCACCGAAATAGCAATGGTAAGCAAAGGATTGGTCCCTTGCCCCTTAAAGTCATCAATGAGTTGCTCTGCTCTGGGATCATAATCATCGATCACACGACAGAACTGCCCCCCATATTGTGGATACATTTCATCGAATAAATACTGCAGTAAAATTGCGTGATTATGGTTTCGCGCAAAAATTATCGATTTCCCTGGACGTGTACCAGTGGCTTCACGTATGCCATTCTCCATAAGATTGCGTAGAATAGCGCGGTTTGTATCCTTGTTGAAAATTTGTTTATCAATCTCCTCAGATTCGTATTCGATAGTTTCGGGGTTGCCTTCACCCTCTTCCAACTCGCGACGCTGAGTTTCAGTCATTTCTGAATATTTAATACCTTTACGATGGAATTCCGTTGTATGAGCAAATACTTCGAATGGTACAAGGTAAGGTGGATCATGCTCTATCGCTTTTTCATATGAGAAATAAGAAGTCGGGTTCTCATTTTCACAATCAAAGAGCCTGTAAGTGTTTCGCGAAATTAAGTTGACTGGTGTAGCAGTCAGCCCCACCTGCAAAGAGTCAAAATAGAGGAACAGATCACGATAACGGTTATAAATACTTCTATGAGACTCATCAGCGATTATCAAATCGAAGAAACCTACATCAAAAGATTCATAACATTTCATCATCGCTGGATAAGTAGCAAGATAGATTCGTTTATCACGATCTTTTGAGGTGGAAGCCGTTACATAAGTTCTAGGTTCGCTTGATAGAAACTCTTTGAAAACATTATTCGCCTGCTTACGCAATTCTCGTCGATCACACAAGAATAGGATACGCTTTGCCCAGCGGGCGCGTATTAACAGATCACATAAAGAAACGGCGACACGAGTTTTGCCTGTACCAGTAGCCTGAACAATCAGCGCTTTGCGATGGTTTGTGGAAAATCGCTCGGTAATTCTCTTGATCGCTTCGACCTGATACATACGGTCGGCAATAGCAGGATTATGAGCTGTTCTATCTAAAGCTAACTTTTCCTGACGCTGAAAGAATAGATACTCCAAGCTATCTTTTTGATAGAAACCATAAAGTTTTCTGGGCGGCTCATTCGCAGTATCATTCCAAATATAGACTTCTATTCCATTGGTGTAAAAGATTACTGGCCTTTGTCCATACATCTTCTCTAAACCATCGGCATAAAACTTTGCCTGTGTACGTCCTTTTTCTGGGCTTTCAGCGGTCTTCTTTGCCTCAATAACCGCAAGCGGTCTACCGTTATCACCCCAAAGAACATAGTCAGCATAGCCGATTCCGGTATCGGTGGGCTGATAGTCAACTTTAACACCTTGACCAACCTCTTCAGTTGATTGCAAGCTCTCGCCAACATTCCAACCGGAGGCAACGAGTAAAGCATCTACTAATCGCCTTCTTGTGGTCGCCTCATCGAATTGCAGTTCGTTTACAGCTCTATTGCCAGCTAGCAGCAATTGCTCAAGTTCAGCCGCAGTCTTTTCAACTGCTTGTTTCTGATTGCGCTCTTGTTCCAACTGAGCTAATAGTTGCTGCATTTGAACTTCTTGGGCAGCCAGTTTTTCCAGTATCTCCTTCTTCTCACGCTTTAATTGTTCCGTTGCTTCTTCGGCAATAGTTTTTCCCGTGGGTTGAACATAAGCAGCACAATCGGCGGATTTTCCATCATAGAAAGTTATATAGAGCCATCGTGCTAAGTCATAAGCCTCTGGCAACATATTAAGTGCAATTGCTGTTGTGCTCGCACCGCCGTGAGCAGCTTTATTACCGATTTTGCGAAGCAAATCGAGTTTAATAATAATCGCAGCCGGCACTACATTACGAAAAGCCATTGCATTTATAAGATTATATAGAGAAGCATTAAATGGCTTTGGTAAAGAGGAATGACTATATATCCCCAAAACGATCTGTTCTGCAAAATCTCTTAATTTTACTAATGCGCTAGATGGATCAGGGTATGCATAGCTTTCAGCAAATCCACCTAGTGAGGCAAGCTCTGGTCTATGCTTTTGTAGAAACTCAAAATTGATAGATTTCATGATGCCTTCACCATCAAAACAAGCTGTCCTAGTATAAAAGTGTCTTTTACAACTAACAGTTTTTGCAAAGAAATTCTTATATTAAGCGATTGTGATAATAGCCACAACTGCATTGGTTCCTGAGGTGGCTACTTAGCAATAACAGTAGTTTGCCATTACCTCATTTAAGGCTAGGCGTGCTTCCTGACTGGCGGTTATTGTTACACTGGTAAACTTTTCTCCTAATAAGTTTGGACTTATGCGATTGCTTCAAGAGGAGATTGATCCGTAAATATAGTGGCTGAGGCAGTCTTTGATTCGTAGCTTATCAGTACAGGTGCAGTCAGAAAATTCATGCGGTAATAGATCTCTCGTAAAGATTCGACATCACGCATGCAGTAACAAGTAATCTCATCGTGCTGGCCAGCCAAGAAGTTGTCATATACAGTACTACCATCAATACCGCAGTCTTTCGAACTTTTCAAGCCAAGGCACTCTGCTAGCTCAGAAAGTTTGATCATGCTACGCCAATTGTTCCATTCCCACATAGTGTCGTAAATTGGTCGCGAGCGAAAACGCACAAATGGCAGATTGACACTGGGTGGCACCTGGTTAACAATTGAACGCTTACGGATGAATGGCAAATCAAAATCGAGAATGTTATGCCCAATAACAAGGTCTCCACTAATATCGAAATTGTTCATCAATCTCCAGAATGAAGTAAGAGTCTGTGCCTCATCCAAATGGAATCGATTTGTCTGCCGACTACGGCCAAGCACACCATGATGAAGAATACGGTCACCATCCTCGATGATCAAGCCGATTGCCAATATACGCCCATATTCTGCTTTCAAAGCAAGATCACGAAACTTCAATTCAATCAACCCACTCAATTCTTGGCTGTCAATATTGCTGTGCACAATATCGCTAGCCAGTTTGGTACGAAACTCTTCGATAGGAGGTAATGTCTCAATATCCAAGAAGACTCTCTTCACCTGCTTATCCTCACGAATCTAAGAAGATTAGAAATTCTCGAAAGCAATTATCTTCATGCCATAAAAAAGGTCTTTAGCAGTTTTAGCTCTATAAGCCGCTTGCTCTAATGGATCAGCATCTTCATAATCATTCCAATCCCATATCTCGGACATCATAGAAGTGTCGCCAAGATAGAATTTCTCATGTTGTTCACTGATTGTTTCC
>JBFLVQ010000565.1:0-6406 GCA_040758525.1 Acidobacteriota bacterium | reverse complement strand
ATCGTCATATTATTGTGCCGGAAAAATTCGAAGAAGAATTTCGAAAAGGGTTACATTTATTAAGATACAGTATTCCTATCAATAATTAGACTGTAGAAGGCTTATCAGCTCGATTCCTGCTTTCATCAGTTCTTGATAGAGCGATTGATAGTCTATGGTAACGCCGAATCTCCCTACTGCTTTAATTCTATCAGGGTGCTGCCAGGGATGGCGGCAAGCAAAGAATGTTTGAAATGGAAAATCATAGTTTAACAGGCCCACGGATTTTGCTGCTATCCAAACCAGATCTTCCAAAGAGAGAATATCCAGCTTGTTAACTTCGACATCTTTGCTCATATTAACTATCTGTGTGGCTTGCAAGCCCTGCTTTCAGATCGCTTGATATACGAACGATTGCGTCAACAAGTCGGTTGCGCGGATGAGCTTCGAGCCAGATTTCAAAACTATGACTGCGTGCAAACTGCACCAGCACATCAAGTGCTGCACATGGGTTAGCACTATCAATCTCTACGGTAACGCTATGCCCATGCTTCTCAAAGTAGAGCTGATCCTGATGACAAAGATAAGGGCGTATTAAAGGTAGCAATGATGCCGCCACATCCCTCTCATCAACAGACTTATCCTTCAACCAGAAGCTTAGTACTAAACGGATAAAGTTGCCGCTTATGATTTCGGCAACTCCGCCAAGATGTTGAGCAAAGTATCCAATGCGTGATCCTATTCTTTCACTCTCTACAATCACATACTTATCGGCTTGCTTGAAATTCCCCTGGAGTTTGCTGGCAAATGCTGTCGCTGCTGCTTCATTATGAAATCTAACCCAGAGCCTCTCTATCTCATCATTTGATGGCCGAGCAGCCAATACCATAGGTAGATCGACAGTATCGCCCACTGGAACAAGCTCTGCAGAGATTGCCCCATTATGCTTTTCTGCTATCTTTTCAAGCAGAGCTGTGCGATCACTTAATGAGTCTTCACGCTCAACGATGCCATAAAGATCAAGCCCACGCCTTGTAAAATTCCCTATCTTTTCTACAGCAAGATCCGTTTCAACAGACTCCAAAGTTTTTATATCTCCACAGCCAATACCAGCGATCATCTCTACTCTGTCGTGCTCGTGGATCGCTGAGTAGACAGCGCGTCCTCCGCGCCTCCAAAGCAGAGTGCGTAATGATGGAAAATCATCTTCTGCTGAGTAAGATTCGAGCATAACTGTACGTCCTACAACAGCCATTAAGTTCGGCACATATTCATATCTGTTTACTGAAATACCTTCGCGTTCTAAAAGCTCTTGCCATTTTTTAGGATAGGGATTTTCAGAAAATGGTTCTACAGACTCAAAATCAGGCAATAGATCTGAGATGTACTTTCGAGCATCTTCTGATTTCTTGAATCGTCCTACAAGCACACAGTCGCCGCTATTGTTACCAGAGAAGCTTTGCCAGATGCGAATTCCATCTGAAAGAGCAACTGCAGGGAGACTCGTTCGTGCACAGCCTAACAGACCTGCGGGGCTCAGTCTCTCTCTTTGTTCTTGCCACACTCGAATAACATCATCAGGAGTCTCTACATCTATTCCACTTCTTTGAAAAGAACAGGATTTAAATTTTTTATCTGATGTGATTACTGCAAAATCATCACCTGCACCGCAATCACCATCAAAGAGTCTTGGCAGAGGATGCAAACGATCTCCAAAACAGACTGAAAGTTTAGTACGAATAGGACTATCAGATATGATGGTAGCGAGACGCTCTTCATCACTTGCTGAAAGGTGCAAATGAAGATCTGCTCCAACATAAGATAACAATGCAACATCTCGACAACCAAGCATTGCGAGCCTGTTGAGCAGAGCAGGCAGCACGGCTAAGCGAACAGGTGTCACCAGAAGATTAACACCGAACCTGACACCGGCAGCAGAGAGCATTTCAACTCGCTCATGCCAGATATTATCATCGTAGATTGATAGACGAAGCTCGCCTATCCAATCTTTCAACTTCATCAAACGTTCATGGGTGAGAAGAGTCCCATTAGTAGTGAAATGTAATGCGAGAGGAGTATCTTTACCAAGACGAGTAATCAGTTCATCGAAGCCGCGAAATGCTAGCGGTTCTCCACCACCGAATGCAACTTCAAGTACACCTTTGCTTGCAAGCCCTGCCAGCATTTCATAAGCACTATCTACATCCCACTCGCTGCCTGCGTGAAGATCTCTTGAGCAGAAATTGCAACTGAGATTACAGCGATTAGTAATGCCGAACATCACGATGCGCGGCGCTCTTCTTTTCAGTGTGCGCGTTTCAGGGCCATCCCAACGAATATGTATTCCTGTGTTAGGTTGAAAGAAGAGCAATGCGCCATCAAGTGGATGGGCTCGCCAAGCTTCTTCTGTCTTTAATAGTACTGAACTACTCCCTACCATTGAATCTACCTCCAACCAATTAAAGCAACCAATGTTTTTCTGTGGTCCAACCCAGAAATCGAACCACTTCGTTTGAATGACGAATTTGATCATCGAGCGAAATTCCTTTTGATACTAGAAACAGCCCTTCTAATACGGATCTGAACCGTATCTGATATTCAGGTCGCTGTTTACCTAAATGCTCATTCGCCCAACTAAGAAATTTCTCAACACCTTCATTCGGCATTAAAGAGAGAAAGAAGATCATCTGTCGCCATGCATATGCAGTGTTCTTTATCATCTGCAATCGAGCCTTCCATTGATCGATCTTTTGCTGCTGACGATTGCAAATCCACTCGAAGCAACCCCGAGCCATCTTCTCCAATGCAGGCTCTAAGATTTTCTTTAGCTTTAAACCGTCAAAAAGAACTGCAAGATTATGAGTAGTTAATATCTGCTCTTGCTCAATTATCTTGCCGTTGCGAGCAACCGACCATGAAAAGCCTGTTATAGATTCACCCGCCATTTCACAACATAGTTTCAAGAACTCAGGTGAAGTAGCTGCTCCGTAGTGAGAAGGTTTAACATCATTGATCTGTTTAACCTTTGCATAAGAGATTCGATAATACTTTTCATAGAGAGTGCCTTCCAACAACTCTCCTGCCTTTTGTGCGGCACGCAAAAATTTCTCAGAAAACTCTCCCATAAAAATGTCTGCCGCTACTTCATCAACAATAGGAAACTGAAGTCGAGCGCTCTCTGCCAATGATCTAATCTCCTGTAATAGTTTGTTAGGTACAATCTGCTGAGGAAATGTTGAGACTGTTATTATCACTAACTGTTTTAGTGTTTCGAGAGCTTGTTCTTGAGCATTCAGACTCTCTTTGCGATAGGCATCAATCGCCTTCGCCCATGGCAATTCCTTTAGCTTCACCTGACTTTCAAGGTTTAGAAGAAGTAAGGAACGACGACGCGAAAATGCTCTGTAGATCGCTCCATAGAGTCGTCGCAGATCATCATCCTCAATAACAGCAGCTCGGATCTGTGATGTGAGCTGCGGAATAACTTTGGCAAGAACTTCTCCAGAAGTGACTATGCCCTTATCGACCAACACCTCAATAGGAGCTTCAAGACATCGAGAGATCTTTTCAGTTAAATATTCTGGAAAGACCTCTCCCACTGCAATCTTAAACTTTTCGGATTCCTCTAAAGAGATTGGCACGAGTACTTCTTCCAGAGAGTTCAAACCCTGTTCCTGTGGTAGAGCTTTCAAGCGTTCGATAAGCACCCTGGCCAACTCCACAGAGGTAGGTCCTGCCACCTGTCTAGTCTGTGCTTGGCGCAGATGTTGACATCTCTCAGAACTCGGCAGTCCTCGTTTTGAATTAATGGCGGCGAGAATTCTTCTAATAATCGCAACATCTCTTCCAGACAGCTTACCTGGATCATCAAGACCCTTTTTCAGATACTCTCGCAATTGAGAGAAGTTCTCTGACTGTCGTTCTGGCTTGTCACAGAGTTGATGCTTTGCTCGCTCCTTGCTATATTCATCAAGCGCCAACTTCGCGCGCTCGTGCCAGCCTTCAGGATAGATCTGGCAAGGCCACCCTCCTTCTACTTGAAAAACTCCTGCTTCGCTCATCAATGGCTTACCATTCGAATCAGTCTTTAATGATGGAGCAGAGCCTTCGATAGTCTCAACAAACAGCTCAACAACCCGATCATAAAGAGGAATCCAAATTTCTATCGCCTCTTCCTGCTTTTGGATCTCTACAGGAAGATCAACTTTTTGTAGATCCTTTATTGTTTGCCTGACATCCTGCAAATAGACGACAGGGCTCATTGTGAGAGGCTGAGGATTGGGAACTGGATAGAAACGGAGTTTGGAGAAGTGAGGACCTATCTCATCGAGTAATGCTCTGGCCTCATCGAATCTGCTTTGATCGATTAACCATGCCACAACAAGTAGCGCACCCTCTTCTGGCACATTGATCCGATAAGATCCATTCTTCAACATCGATCTCAATTCTTGAAGACCAATTTCACTAAGGAAGTAACTGTTGAGCACTGACCGCGCTATTCCTGTTTGAACTATGGAGAGCCTTTTTAACAACTCCTCTTCGTGAGCCTGAAGTGGGCCATCAGCAAGAGCGTTCCCAGTTGCAAACCCGCCTTTAACTACCTCAAGCGTTACCCAATTGGGCATACCGGCAACAGGAGTTCGTGAGCCTACTTGAAGCAAACCAGAGAGCATACCCTTAAAGACTTTAATCCAGTTTTCGATCTTCTTTTCTGCGCGTGTACGAACTTCCTTATCTTCATGTGTCTGGTTGGCAGCAAATGCTTTGGCAAGCTGGCCTAGCGCATAACCAGCGTTTGCACTCTTGGTATTATTGGTATTAGCAGTATCTATGGTCTCATTGTCAAAAGGCTTCATATAATGCTCCTGTTTTTTCTTAAATGTTATAGAAGTTAAGAGCTGAATGAAACTAACTTGATATCCAAACAAACTGGAGCAACTAGTGAACCAGATTCTAAGCGGTTGATTTTACTAAGTCGTAAGCCAGGTTGACTATTTGAATCTTATATTATTAGATAAGCTCTTATTCTATCAAATAAATTCTCAATGGAAATTTCCAATAAAGTATAATGCTAGGGTTGGATTACTCAATTTTGCTTCAGTACGCAATCGAGGAGGTGAATTTATCAATGGCGCGAAAGCGCACCTCGCCCGTTGCTTAGGCTTGTATTCCTGCCTGCTTAAGCAACCACTCTATTACCAGGCCAATCGTACCCAGGATTCACTGTTGTATACCAATTATGTAATCTACCCTAACGGTCTGCAGCATCCACATCATGCTTTTATTTGACGATCTCAGCAGTCTTCTCTGCTTCGCTCGTTTCATTAAAAAGCTTGAGTATTGTGGCAACGCGTTGTGCCGTTTCAATATTGGCATTCACGTAGCGATAAGTAGTTGTTGGTTGAGTATGGCCCAGCACGCGTCCAACTTCAGAGCACGGCATATGCGTCGAAACAAGACGAGTAGCATGAGTATGGCGCAGATCGTGAAAGCGCAGATAATTCAGCCTAGCAGGCTTTAGAGCTACGACTAGCGCCTCCCGAGAGCAGATCTTTAATCGCTGCTACCAATGTATTAACAGTGATTGGTTTAGGTAAACAGATATCTGCCCCGTTTGCTAGTAGAGTGCGAAGCTCTCGATCTGAATAGGATGCTAGCACAATTATCTTCACACTATTATCGATCTTGCGGATTGCATTAATCATTTCGCTGCCATTCATCTCAGGCATACGATTGTCGGTAATGATAAGCGCAGGTCTGTGGCGCTGAAATAGCTCCAGCCCTTCTCGCCCATTATTGGCTTTAATAATCTTATATTCATTTTCCAGTACTACTTCAAGAATTGTCGAAAGCGATTCTTGATCATCAACGATCATTATTGTTGTCATTAGGTTATCTACCAATATTAAGAGAGTTTTAATCACAGTTAACATCTTAAGCGGCGCTAGTTGAAAAAAGCTTGAAAAATAGCATGATGAGTTGTGCAATATTACTCTTACTAACGAGCATTTTCACTCACTTAAGAGCCTTACCATTAGCCCAATCCCCTGATTTAGCTTGATTTAATTACACCGATCAGCGTATTAATCACCTTGGTTGTTGTTAAGAGTTCGTATAAAATCTTATCTGTTAGCCACGCTAATCCTTAGTCAATAAGGTATATATTATGAGCTTGGAAGAGCGGATTAAAAATTCCCTTAAAATCTATATCGATAATAAAAATAATCCAGAATTTTATCGCAATACGGCACAAGAATTAAATGCATTACCTATTCTGTTTAGCTGGGATGGATTTATCGCTATCCGTCCTGATGGCACTTTTATCTATTACGATGAAGAAGTTTATAAATGGAAAGAAGAGAAGAATCCCGCTTGGCAAATAGCTGCATTATTGGATGGAAGTAAAAAATATAAATATCTTAAAGAA
>JBFLVQ010000564.1:0-6426 GCA_040758525.1 Acidobacteriota bacterium | reverse complement strand
AGCCACTATCCGCTTTCTCTGTTGTGAACCATTGCTGGGGCCGTTGGAGCTATCAAGCTATTTTAACAATGAGACAGGCGCTATCGACTGGGTTACTGTGGGAGCCGAAACGGGCTATCACGCTAGACCAATGGATGAGGATTGGGTACGAGGAGTTCGTGATCAATGTATTGCTGCAAAAGTAAGATTTTCCTATCGACGCAGATCCGCTCAATATCAATCTGCCGCTGATCCTGCTTTAGATGGCGTGGTATGGGATCAGATGCCAGAATGTAAAGTAAAGGCAATACCCAATAGCTATCAAAAAAAGCGTAATAAGACTATTGAGTCTAATCAGCTCAGCTTCGATTTTGGATAGGACTGAGCAATTACCCTAAAATACACGCGGTAATAATACCCCAAGTCTAAAAACTACCTGAATGGAAAACTGCCCAGAAAATAAAGATAAGCGTAGTGGGCATACCAGGCTGACTGTCTTTTTCTTACTAACAGTCGGTAAAATAAGAGATGTTAGCTGATAAAAGCGCATTAGAAGTAGGAGGAATTATGAAAAGAAAAGCCTCTGCCATTTGGCAGGGTGGACTTAAGGATGGCAAAGGTACAATATCGACCGATAGTGGCGTTCTTTCCAATACGCAATACTCTTTTAGTACTAGATTTGAAGAGGGTATTGGGACAAATCCAGAAGAATTGATTGCTGCCGCTCACGCTGGTTGTTTTACTATGGCTCTTTCTGGTCAGCTTGGTAATGCCGGACTGACAGCAGAAAGTTTAGAGACCACAGCCACCGTAACTATGGAAAAATTGGCGGCGGGCTGGACAATTACAGAGATTCATCTTGAAGTAAAAGCTAAGATTCCTGGCGCTAATGCGACTGCTTTTGAAACCGCAGCAAATAATGCCAAGACCGGTTGTCCAATATCTCGTCTGCTCAATACTAAAATAACTATGGATGCAAAATTAGTATAAAAAACAGGTGAGATTATCTGGTTATGGTAAAAATGTAGGATGAAAGTATTGTCTTGCATTATTACTATAACCACACAATTGATTAGTTTGTGCAAATGGTATTGTAATTTGTTAGGTATAGCGTACAATTGCTGACATGCCAGGTAATTACTCTGCTTCTCGATACAAAAAATCTACTCGTATAGGTCGCAAACCCTTACCGGTTGACAAACAGCGTAAGACAATCTCTCTGCGAGTAGCTCCTGCGACATATCGATATTTAGCTGAGCGCGGTTTAAAAGCCGGGCGTGAGGTTGATCGATTAGTGAGGCGAGTGATCGAGGAGGAGAGTGGGCCTAAAGAACCTTCATCTGAGACCTCTCAGGATGAAGCGCGCGATACGATTATGGAAAGCGCACGAGGGTTAGTGGCGCTCATCGCCGAACGAGGTACTGAGCATTTAAGTCAAGAACAGATCGCAGTGCTAGATGATAATTTCACTCTGTTAGTGAATAACTATTTGGCTACATTTAAGCGGAAATCAGAATCTAGCAGCTCTGACTAACTACCAAGTCATTTCATAAAGACACATCTGGTGGCCTCTACATTGACACATAGTTTCAACAACAATAATAGGTCCTGGTGCTTTCATCAGACGTAAGGCCTCTTCCAGATACCCAAAGGAACCAGCACAGTATACCGGTGAGTATTCTGTATAGTCTTGCAGCTTAACTTTACCGGCACAGTCTTTTACCTTCTCATAATCACAACTGCCAAAATTTTGAAACTGTTCGTGCAATATTGCCATACGTTCAAAGAATCTATGTGGCTCTCCAGCAATGAACCTTTTATAGATCCCACCCAAATTCAATCTGGCGGAATGGCGACCAAGTTCACGAGACACTTGAATCAGCTCTTCACCAACAGTCTGAGCAATTGCTCGATCAATTTGAATTACAGAGCGAAGCGGTATCCAATCAGTAGCTAGAATAGATCGGTTGATAATTGCCGCCGTTTGTTCATCAAGGTTTGCCATTAATTTGGTAAGGTCATTGGCAAGGCGTGTTTTTGCCCAATTAAGATGAGCTTGTAGCATTGTGGCCTTAACGGCTACTTTACCTATTAATAGTTCTTTTTCTGTCTGCATAATAATGGCTAAGCCTAAGACGCTATGATTGCCCTTTATAAAATAGATCCCAAATACCTGTTTAATACTAGATAATAGAGATAATACCATATTCTACTATTGGTGTATCGTACCTGTCTAACAAAAGATCAGATCTATCCCAAATACAGTCTTAATGATGTAGGTATTAATGGGAGGCTGGACTTTAGTAGCTACTAATACCGTGGAAAGATAAGCAGAAAGCTAGCGAAGCATAGCTTGAGCAGATAAAAACCTTACTGGAAAAGATAGTCTCTTCTACATCAACTAATAGATAACCATTCCTGGTGTCCGCAACGCTAAGAAAAAGCAGTATGCTAAATAACTGGATGGCGTTACGGACACTCTTAGGCTAGCGGCTCTGATCATCATCATCATCATCATCATCATCGTCATCATCGTCATCATCATCGCCGTCGTCTTTGTCACCGTCTCGCTCGACTTTGAGAACTTTTCCATCGGCTGAGACTCTAATCTCATACTCTTTTCCATTCACAGTGCCTTCAAGTTCGTAAATAGTACCCTGTGGTGTTTCTGATACTTCGGCCTCTGTAAGCCTGATATTGGGAACCGCTTTCAGTGCGGCCTTAAGCACTATCTCTGGGACTTGGTGGAGCGGGATCTCTTTCTCAGTCTCTGATAATGCTATGGTGGCACCGGTAATAAACATCAGAACCAACATCAGCAATAAGGAGGGGATGCGCTTCATATTTTACCTCTTTCTCTGTCCAGGAGAATGTTAAGTTTATTACTGTTCTGGTAGTTCATTATTGAAATTGGATGTTAACCTTCTTAAAGAGGTTCTTCAATTCATTTTCTTATGATCTCCACCAACTCTACACGCTGGCCGGATGCAGGGTTAATTTCCAGAATAACGCCGATTCCCCAAGCATAGTATTTATTCCCAATGGTACCAGGCTCAAGTGGTGTAGATTCCTTAGTAACTAAGCAATCATTGTTACAAGATGCTGCCGGAACAGATTCTGATCTTGTAAGACTGATCACTTCAGCTATGTCTTCTGCTTCACCAAGAAGAAACTCTTGACGGTATATATCTCCTACTTGTGGGTTAGCTTTCATAATAATCCCAGGCTTAGCACCATTTACACCAGCCTTAAAAGAGCCTGCTAAGCTGATTAAGTCACCATTATCGAATTCCTGGGATAACTCACCAAAGTACCAAATATTGCCCTGCATATCCTGAGCAAAATAGTCTTCTGTATCTTCTACCACTTGATCATTTACAGTAACTACATCTCGAACAACAACACATTTTACTCCCAGGATCACTTTGGTCCTATTGGTTACCGTAACTGTAACGACTTCATTACCACCTCGATAAATAAGCGTGGTGCTTGGTATCATTGGAAAAAATGGATTCGTAATACCTTCGACAAAATTGGTAGGATTAATAACTGGATTATATGTAGTCTCGTTCAATGCTGTACAAAGCTTACGCCGTGCCTCAAACTGTTCTGCACACTCTCCATTGGCATCACGACGATCTTGCTGCGCCTGTTGTTTGCAAGCCTTTCTTGCCGAAGCAGAGGAGAGATTGTTACAGTTTCCTACTGCGATCCAATAGTTAGCTTCTCCTTCCGCTTCACAAGCATTTTGGACCGCTTTAGCTGTCTTAGCGCATAAATCACTATTAGTGTCAGATGGCGCAGCATCGTTGGCAGTAGCTAATACAGAGCTTATCACTAGACAAAACAGGACAATTAACCCAGCAGGTAGCTGAAATATACGTTGTACTATCATTTTAATCTTCTACCTCCTATTTTTGTCAAAATTGGTCCAACAGATAAACTGAAGCTGGTGTAATTTAGCGTCTTGAATATAGCAGAGGGAAGATAAACGTAAGATGAATAGTGATGCGAATCAGACTATTATTATCGGGTGTGATCAATTGGTAGGGTGGCAACGAAGATACTTCCTTGTTGATCAGAACGACGTAGCTCAAGACAACCTTGGTGGGCTTCGGCAATCCAACGAGCTATGGAAAGTCCCAAACCTGCCCCGCCAGGGGGTGTCTGCAAGCGCGAACGCGATTTATCAACACGGTAGAATCGCTCAAAGATGTGTGCTTGCGCTGCCAAAGGAATACCACAACCACTGTCAGCTACTTCAATATGATAAGTGTCACAGCAATTTTTGCATATGATATTGATGTTACCGCCAACCGGAGTGTACTTAATGGCGTTGTCAAGCAGATTCAAGACGAGCCGACGAATCAACGCTTCATCACCGCGAAAGCGCAGCTCTTCAGATAACTGGCAACACAGTTCAATATTGCGACTAGTAGCTAATACTCGTACTGCACGCACGCAATCACTAATCAGTTCGTCTAAGTAGAAAGTTGAAACTATTAATGGATACTGTCCAGCATCAGCGCGAGCAAGTGTAAAGAGATCCTCCACAATTCTTGAAAGGCGTTTACCTTCGTCTTGAATAATCGCAAGTGATTCCTGATAATCGGCAGCAGCACGATTCTGTTGTGAAAGTGCCACTTCAGCTTCGCCACAGACAATTGAGATTGGTGTACGCAGTTCATGTGAGGCATCAGCCATAAAACGTCGCTGCTGTTCAAAGGATTCAGCGAGTCTAGTGAGCAGATCATTGAATACTGTCGCTAATTGGCCAAGCTCGTCTTGACGGTTGATGATTGGTAACCGTTCGTGTAGATTGGCCGCACTGATACGTGTTGCTTGTTCACTCATAGTAACAACGGGCGCAAGACTTCTACCTACCAAGAAATAGCTGCTAATACCAATAAGCGAGATTACTAGCGACACAACAATGTAGAAAATATATCGGATCTTCTCTAGTAGTTCTTCTTGCAGATAAAATGATTGTAACACTACAACGCGATATAAATGGTTATCGATATGCACCGGCTCAACGAAGGCACGTATCCTCCCTCCATTTGGAGGTAAGATGAAATAAACCGCGGTGTCAGCAGTTTTAACACGTTGAGAAATGGCAGGCAGTAGTGATGATGACCAGATAGTGAGATCGGGTTTGACTGTCATCGTGGGAGGTGTGGAAGTGGCGATAATATCAAATGACTCGTCATATACAATGAAACGCTGCTCCCGATAAGGAAATTCTTTAACCACTTCGATGGCCATCATGTTAATCGACTCACTCTCCATTTCTCGATATTCTTCTTCAAGGAGTTGGACAAATGCTTTCATTGTTTCTGCCAATGTCTCATCCATACGTTGTCGTACATTATTGGCAAAGAAGCTATAGCCAGTAATGGCAAAGAATACCAACACTAATGCAAAGATCCCTGTATACCATAAAGTCAATTTAGCACGTACAGAACTGAACATGACTATTCCTTTTTTATTTAGCGGTAGCATCAATGCTATCTGTGTCATCGCTGAATGCAGCCAACATATATCCTACGCCACGCCGTGTGTGAATGAGTTGAACAGGATGGTGAGCATCAATCTTACGCCGCAGTCGATTGATATAGACCTCTATAAGATTAGAGAATGGGTCGAAATTTTCATCCCAAACATGTTCGGCAATCTCAGCACGATCCACAATACGACCAGGATTGGTGGCAAGAAATTCCAGTAATGCATACTCTTTTGCGGTAAGTTCAATAGCAGATTCTTGTCGCCAGACTCTATGGCTATGGGTATCTATCACTAGATCGGCAATCTTAATCGATGCAGGACGAATATCGCCACGTCGACGCAGTAACGCTCGCAACCTAGCAGTAAGCTCGCCAAATTCGAATGGCTTGGTTAAATAGTCGTCGGCTCCTATATCGAGTCCAGTGATACGATCATCAACTGCATCACGTGCTGTTAACATCAGAATCGGCATACGCGCACCACTGGCGCGCAGTCTGCGACAGACCTCAAAACCATCAATAACTGGGATCATCACATCTAGAATGATAATGTCATAGGAACTTATCGCAGTCTGATAGAGCGCACTATCACCATCAGCGGCCACATCTACGGCATAAGACTGCTCACGCAAACCTTTGGCAACAAATCTTGCTACACGTGTATCGTCTTCAACCAATAGAATTCTCATAATCTCTCTCCATGATAAACAGATGCTTAGCATCTATTGTCACTATTCTGATATAAAAGAGAAGCTTCTGCCAGCGCGTTTAACTTCTATTTAACTTGTCTATACGATCAATACCCTTGACATATTGCCTTTCTTAAGCTTGCTAATAACTGATAGAATTTGGGTGACAGATGATATAAGAGAATTAGTAATGCGAGTATTAATATGGTCGGAAGTTACTTTAATCGAGTCACTATCCATCCTATCATTGCCGC
>JBFLVQ010000563.1:0-6430 GCA_040758525.1 Acidobacteriota bacterium | reverse complement strand
CCGAATTATCCCGGCTCAGTCTTTGTGGCAAAAATTGTAGACGCAAATATAGTTTTCTCACTACACTGTAGTTGATATGAGAGTTTTTGCAATAGGAGATCTACATCTTTCTCATGCTCGCCCCAAGCCTATGTCTGTGTTTGGCGAGCATTGGCGCGACCATGATGCTAAGATAGCCAACAATTGGCATGCAATGGCGCAACCAGACGACGTACTCATCATTACTGGCGATATCTCCTGGGCAATACGATTAGAAGATGCCAAGCCTGATCTAGACTATATAAAACAGTTACCAGGCCACAAAGTTATCCTGAAAGGTAACCATGATTATTGGTGGTCTTCAAAGACAAAAGTACGACAACTGGCTGCCCCTTCAATTGAAGTACTACAGGCCGATTCGGTTGTGATCGGTGAAGTTGCGATTGTAGCTACACGTGGTTGGCAGTGCCCAGGCACACAATCGGCTGCTGATATTATGGTGGAAGGTGTACGTAGTAGTTATACAGAAGAGGACTTCAAAATTTATCAGCGTGAAGTAGGACGTTTACGTCTTGCCTTTGCTTCATTACATGGCAAGTCTTACAAACATCTGATCTGTGCCCTACATTATCCCCCTGTTAATGCCCAACACGAACCTAGCGATTTTACTGCGCTGATCGAGCAATATCCGGTTGATATCTGTGTCTATGGTCATCTACATAGTGATGCAATTCGCACTGCTTTTAATGGCATACGCAATGGTATACGTTATCAATTGGTGAGTGCCGACAGTATCGATTTCACCCCTCTGCAGATCTTATAGATTTAATCAGCGTGAGCGGCGGCTACGTGAATCAGTTTGTGACTTTGTTGGGTTGCGTCCCTGCCAGAGCGAGCCATTAGGAGGATGTTCTGTAATGATCTGATAATCACTACCATCTGAGACAATGGTGATATCGCCTTCTAAATCGGTACGGTGTAGATCTACACCAAACTTCTTTAGACGTGTAAGTGTGGATGGCGCAGGATGACCATAATCATTGTCAGCGCCACAAGAAATGGTTGCCGCTTTGGGTTTAACACGTTGCAAGAATTCTTCTCTAGTAGCATATTTCGAACCATGGTGCGCGACTTTGAGCACCTCTGCACGCAGGTCTGCACTAAGTTCGAGCAACCTTGCTTCTGTCTCTTCTTCACTATCACCTGTGAAGAGCATACGAAACTTATTGTAGATTAGTAGTAGCACGACAGAGTTAGCATTCTCATCGCTGCCACGTACATCCTTAAGTAGCGGTTCAGAAGGTCCTAACACACGTAACATAACATTGCTGTCAAATTCAAATTCCTGTCCTGCCCGTGCTATGGTAAGTTCACCGATCTTATCCTTGATAGCGCTGAGCATACGTGCATAGGTTGCAGTTGTGTAAGGTTGTCCGCTATCAAGAAATGCTCTCACTGGCACAACATCCAACACATCACGCATTCCACCTATATGATCGGCATGTGGATGTGTTGCAACAGCAAGATCAATACGATTAACTTTGAAGCGTTTAAGCATCTTGATTACTCGCTTGCCGGCTTCAGCGGTACCTGCATCGATAAGAATATTTTTCCCCTCTGGGGTAATAATAAGCGTGCTATCACCTTGACCTACATCTAGAACATGAATCTGGAGCTTACCATCAAACTGTAGAGCGGGAGCATCAGACTGCGGTTGAGAATCAGGCTGGTCCGGTTGGCAAGCGATCAGTAACGCTAGGACGAGTGCAGCTAATCCAATTAGTGAGACACGTAACCGAATCGATAGAAAGATCCGTCCAATCACTAACTCTCTATTATGATAAATCCGCATCTCTTCTATCTGCTCGCAGGTTTTAGGATGAAGCCGTATTAATAGCGACTGCTGAGCAGTTACGTTTCATCTCACTAACTACTTCTATGGGATATTGATTAGTGTAGCAAGCTGTGCAGTATTTCGGCTGGCCCTCATATGCGCCACAGGCAATCATAAGACCAGGCAAACTAAGATATCCTAGACTATCGGCACCAATAAATTGGCAGATCTCATCAATAGACTTACGGGCAGCAATCAACTCTTCTTTACTAGGAGTATCGACACCATAGTAACAAGGCGCAATGGTAGGTGGACAACTGATACGCATATGGACCTCTTTAGCGCCTGCTTGCCTAAGCATTGCAACAATCTTCTGACTTGTTGTACCACGCACAATGGAGTCGTCAATAAGCACCACGCGCCGTCCCTCAATCAAGTCGCGTACAGGATTGAGCTTTACCTTTACGCTGAAATGTCGAATCGATTGATGCGGCTGAATAAAAGTTCGACCAATGTAATGATTACGTACCAAGCCAAAACGGAAAGAAATACTAGATTGTGCAGCAAAGCCGATCGCCGCAGCCGTACCCGAGTCAGGGATTGGTACAACAATATCGGCATCTACAGGATGTTCAATAGCCAATTGTCGGCCCATCTTATGCCGACTCTTGTTGACACTACGACCATAGATAATACTATCTGGACGCGAGAAATAGACATGCTCGAAGATACAGGCAGCCGACTCACGTACCGGCAAAGGGAAGCTGCTATGCAGTCCAGCTCGGTCAACAATAATCATCTCACCCGGTTCGACCTCGCGTATATACTCCGCACCAATCAGATCAAAGGCACAAGTCTCTGAAGCAATGACATAAGAGCCATCAATACGGCCTAGGCATAAAGGACGAAAACCTCGCGGGTCACGCACTGCAACCAAGCAGTCTTTGGTGAGAAAGAGCATAGAGTAAGCGCCTTCAATTATGCTCAGTGTGTCACAGATCGCCTCATATAGAGTAGCCGTACGTGAGCGTGCGATCTTATGTAATACAACCTCAGTGTCACTAGTAGAGGAGAAGATCGCGCCCTCTAACTCTAACTCTCGGCGATGTTGCTCAGCAAATGGCAGATTGCCATTATGACAGATAGCGAGTTGGCCACGATGACAGGTGATTAGGAAAGGCTGTGCCTCTCTGATAGAGACATCACCGGCGGTCGAGTAACGTACATGCCCAATACTGGCTTGTCCTTGCAAATGGCTAAGCTGTGTCTCTTTGAACACCTCGCTAACATAGCCCATGCCTCTTTCACTACGCATCTGCTCGCCGTCAGAGGAGACGATACCACAGGATTCTTGCCCACGGTGTTGCAGTGCATATAGACCCAAATAGGTGAGATGCGCAGCCTCGGCATGATCCCAGATACCGAAAATACCGCACTCTTCACGAAACTTATCGAGCATAATCTTTTAATCCCTTGTTCGGTTCAGTGTAGCAGTCATTCTATAACACAAAGGTGTCGCACAGCCATGTGCATCGCCTGCTGTTTACATCTGGTTCTTGCTGGCTTCTCACCTTAGTAGTAAACTACAGCTTCCTTGTTACAGCAGATGTAGACAGTAAACACGGTTTGATAGACTTCTCTGCTATGGGATAATATAGTACTGTTACCTGCCCGCGCGGCATTTTAAATCTTAAAGAGAGTTTATGCGCAGAGCGATCTATCCAGGCTCTTTTGATCCAATCACGAATGGCCATCTCGATATTATCGATCGTGGTCGTAAGATCTTTGATGAATTGATTATTGCTATTCTCATCAATGCTGAGAAGAAGCCACTCTTTAGCTTTGATGAACGAGTAGAGATTATTAATGCAGTAGTAAAAGATCGACCTGGTGTACACGTCGATACTTTCAATGGTCTATTGGTCAACTATGCTATTAACCAGCAGGCTGACTGCATCGTGCGGGGCATTCGTGCGATCTCCGATTATGAGTATGAACTACAGATGGCGCTAATGAATCGTAGACTGGCGCCGCAGATTGAAACTGTCTTCCTGATGGCTGCTGAACCATATAGTTACCTTAGTTCACGGCTGGTCAAGGAGGTATTCATGTTGGGCGGTTCGATCAAAGGGTTGGTGCCGGAACTGGTTGAACAGCGTATGCGTGAGAAGATGTCATGACAACAACAAATAATAGATTTACTCCTTGCGAACGAGTCGCGGCAATGCAAGCCTCATCAACACTGGCAGTGCTACAAGCTGCTGATGCTCTGCGCCGCGCTGGCCATGAAGTTATTGATCTAGGTGCCGGTGAGCCTGATTTCCCTACCCCTGATAACATCAAACAGGTTGCATACCGTGCTATCGAGGAGAATTTTACTCGTTATACACCGGCTGCTGGCACACTTGAAATAAAGCAGGCAATCATAGACTATTTCTTACAGGAGACCGGCACACGTTACGAACCCCAAGAAGTCGTGGTTTCTGCTGGCGGTAAGCAGTCGATCTTTAATGCAATAATTACTTTGATCAATCCTGGCGATGAAGTCTTGATCGCCGCGCCTTACTGGGTAACCTTCCCAGAGATAGTAATCTATGCGGGTGGACAGCCAGTTATTATCGATACCGAGCCCAATGCTTTTCAGTTGACGGCAGAGATGGTCGCTGAGCATATTACACCAAAAAGCCGACTGCTTATTATTAATTCACCTTCCAATCCTTCTGGGCGTGTAATTGCCCCAGCAGAGTTCGAGCGTATTGTCAAATTGGCAGTACAACGTGGACTCTGGGTGCTCTCAGATGAGTGTTATTATCAGTTTACTTATCCACCACACCAACCCTTTTCTGCTGCTAGTCTAGCGCCAGAACTGCGTGCCCGTACACTTGTGTCCGGTTCTTTTTCCAAGACCTATGCAATGACCGGCTGGCGAGTTGGTTATGCGCTTGCTCCACGTGAATGGATTGCTGAGATGGTCAAAGTGCAGAGTCATTCTACTTCTAATCCCTCCTCAATTGCGCAGAAGGCTGCTGTAGAAGCAGCCAGCGGTTCTCAGGAATCGGTGGCAGTTATGTTGGCCGAATATCAACGTCGCCGTAATTATTTGGTCCCAGCCTTAAACGCCATTCCAGGTATTGAATGTATTGAGCCGGAAGGCGCATTCTATGCCTTTCCCAGTATCAAAAATGTATTAGCTGCCAACACTGAGATCAAAACCTCACAGGCCCTTGCACAACATCTACTGGAACGCGCACATGTTGTGCTTACAGCAGGATCGGCTTTTGGTAGTGAAGGTTACCTGCGTATTTCCTACGCTACTTCACTGGCTACCCTGCAACGTGGCGTTGAGCGGATCACGGGTTGCATTAAACAATTGCTGAAGCAGTAATTACTGTTAGATTAGCAAGTTTTTCATTGATTGCCAGTTATGGTAATATGCTAGTTGGTATCGGTAGTCTTATGGACATATAGCTATTTTTCGAAGGAAGGTTTCGCTAATGTCAAACGGAATATTGCTAAATAGGAAGAAGGCTTACTGCGATTATGAACCATTGCAGCCAAAGATCGACTCAATGAGTGTGATGATCGTTGACAATCTGCTCAAGAATGAGAGCGATCTCTCTGCTACAGCAGCCCAAGAACCAGATTTTAATCCATTACAGTGGTTGCGTGAGGATCGCCATATTGCTGGTATGGCGCTTGAGAACATCACCCAAAATGTTATTAAGCTAGTCAAGCGCGCACGCACTAAGATCGTACATTTGAGTGAGTTCAATGAGAACGCGATCGAGCTATTTAATCCTGATGCAATTATCATCAGCGGTACGTTACGCGACTTTGACCTCTATAATCCAGCTATTATTACCAGTTTTGCCCGTACTATCCAACATCTCAAGACACCTGTGTTAGGTATTTGTGGTGGCCATCAATTGATCGGTCTAAGCTTCGGCACACAGATCTGTACACTTGACTCTTGTGATCCACGTACCAAACGCAATAATCGTATACGTGAATATCAATATCGTTATCTCAAGATCACTAAACCAGACGATCCAATCTTTCAAGGTATTTATGATTCAACTAGCGGTTTTTGGGATACTACTCAGCAGGTACTTCGTGTTTGGCAAAATCATGGTCTGATGATCGATCGTGTGCCAGAAGGATTCACTAATATTGCTAAGGGTTACCTATGCCCAATTCAGATGATGGTTAAGCGTAGCGATCAGCAACTGATCTACACAGTACAGTACCACCTAGAGAAGTCTTTTGAAGATTGGAACAAACAACCTACTCGCTGGGAGCACTTCAATGATAGCCGCGATGGTCGCATTATCTTTGAGAACTTTCTATTAGAAGCGCTTAAGCATCGTGGTAAGACAGAACGCCTTTCTAAAATTGCTTGAGAAGATTAGAACCACAGAAGCATATTTCTCTACATCTTCTGTGGTTCTGATTTAGCACTAACGGGAAGCGCGAGGGGGAAAATGTATCCCCTCAATAAATGTTACTGCTGGCGAAGTCGGAAAAAGTATAAGAGAATAGGCCAAGCAAAACCAGCAAAATAGAGAGTAATATGATAAAACCAAAACCGCTTGGCTCAATACCAGAAGACACATTGCA
>JBFLVQ010000562.1:0-6450 GCA_040758525.1 Acidobacteriota bacterium | reverse complement strand
AGTGGTGGTAGGAGTCTGTCTGGAGCGTTGTATTGAGATGGTGATAGCCGTATTAGGGATATTGAAAGCTGGTGGTGCTTATCTGCCCCTTGATCCTAACTATCCTAGAGAACGACTGGCATTTATGATCGAAGATGCCAATATTGCTGTGCTACTCACGCAAGAGCGATTAATGGTGCAATCAACGTCTGTGGGGGTGCCATTAATCTGTTTAGACAAAGATTGGTTGCTAGTCGCACAGCAGAGCTGTGCTAATCTGAACAGTAATGTCAATTCTGAAAACCTTGCTAGTGTTATCTACACTTCTGGCTCAACAGGCAAACCAAAGGGAGTAATGATCCAACATCGTAGTGTCTGCAATCTTGCCGAAGCACAAGTAGAAGCCTTCGAGGTTAAACCTGATGATCGCATCTTGCAATTTGCTTCCTTCAGTTTTGATGCTTGTCTTTCAGAAATAATTATTGCTTGGCATTCAGGTGCAACGATCTATTTGAGCACTAAAGGTAAGCTAATTGGATTTGAACTAATTGAACTGTTGCGTACACAAGCCATTACCATTGTCACATTACCCCCTTCAGTATTGGCTAATTTGGAGTCAGTAGAACTGCCTGGCTTGCACTCATTGATCTCGGCAGGAGAGATTTGTTCTTCTGAGCTGTTGATGCGTTGGAACAAAGGACGCAAGTTCTTTAATGCCTATGGACCAACTGAAGGAACTGTTTGCAGTACCATCTATGAGTGCAAAGATACTGATAGTAAGCCACCCATTGGCAGACCAATAGCAAATGTGCAGATATACATTTTGGATCAGGCAATACAACAGATTCCTGTTGGTATACCAGGAGAATTATTTATTGGTGGAGTCGGACTAGCGAGAGGATACCTCAATAGAGCAGATTTGACAGCAGAGAAGTTCCTTCCCAATCCATACAGTGGTGAAGCAGGAGCAAGACTCTATCGCACTGGAGATCTAGCCAGATACCGAGCTGATGGCAATATCGAGTTTATTGGGCGAATTGATAATCAAATAAAAGTAAGAGGCTTTCGTATAGAACTTGGTGAAGTAGAGGCTGCACTCAGTGAGTGTGCTGAAGTTAGAGAAGCAGTAGTGATAGTGCGAGAGGATGTACCAGGAGATAGACGATTGGTAGCCTATCTAGTGAGTATAGATGGTAAAGCCATTGCTACTACATTAGTGCGAGAACAGTTAAAGCACAAGCTACCGGAGTATATGATACCATCAGCATATGTGATGATGGAGAAGTTACCACTCACAGCCAATGGCAAACTAGATCGTAAAACATTACCAATGCCAGAGAATCTATCCTCACAGGTAGAGGCTGGCTACTTGCCACCTCGAAACGATGTAGAACAGCGACTCGTTACTATCTGGCAAGAGGTACTGAAAATAAGAAATATTGGTATATGCGATAATTTCTTTGATCTAGGTGGCCATTCTCTACTTATGGCGCAAGTTCATGACAAAATACGTAAGGTTTTTAGTACCAACATATCAATGATAGATCTTTTCAAATATCCAACCATCAGCTTACTGGTTAAGCATCTCAATTTGCCACAGACTGAAAGGCCGGCTGCTGCGCTGCAAGGATCAACACGTGCTGAGACTCGTATTGAGTCAATAAAAAAACACCGTCAACTTAGACAAAGCAATATTGCAAGAAAAAAGCTGTAGGAGGTTGAATATGAATGAATCATATCCACTTGATCAGCATAGTGAGTTGGAGATTGCTATTATAGGATTGGCTGGTCGGTTTCCGAAAGCTAATAACATCACTGAGTTTTGGCAAAATTTGTGTAATGGGGTAGAAGCGATCTCATTCTTTTCTGAACAAGAGTTAGTATCTGCTGGCATAAGTACAAATCTATTAAAACATCCTAATTATGTTAAAGCTAATGGCGCACTGGAAAATATTGATCTATTTGATGCAGGATTTTTTGGTTTCAATCCTAGAGAAGCACAGATTCTCGATCCTCAACAACGCCTCTTTCTTGAATGCGCTTGGGAAGCATTAGAAGATGCTGGTTATAATGCTGAGACCTTTAAGGGTCGCATAGGCGTCTATGCTGGTATAAGCATTAGTAGTTATCTCTTCAATCTCTATTCAAATCCCGACATCATACAATTAGTCGGTCCTTTCCAGGCTATTCTATCAAATGACAAAGATTTTTTAGCTACACGGGTCTCTTACAAATTTAATCTGAAAGGCCCTAGTGTTAATATACAAACCTCCTGTTCTACCTCACTGGTAACTGTTCATCTCGCCTGTCAGAGTCTGCTCAATGGTGAATGTGATATGGCATTGGTGGGTGGAGTTTCTATAGCAGCTAATCAGAAGACTGGCTACCTCTATCAAGATGGTGGGATCTACTCTCCAGATGGGCATTGCCGTGCTTTTGATGCTAAAGCAAAAGGAACAGTTGCCGGTAATGGTTTAGGGATTGTAGTACTAAAGCGATTGGTAGATGCTATTGATGATAAAGATCATATTTATGCTGTTATTAAGGGTTCTGCAGTAAATAATGATGGCGCTGTGAAAGTAGGCTATACAGCACCAAGTATTGATGGTCAGGCAGAAGTGATTAGCGAGGCTCAAGCTATGGCTAGAGTGGATGCTAATACTATCACATATATAGAGACTCATGGTACCGGTACTCCATTAGGAGATCCAATCGAAATTGCAGCATTGACCCAAGCGTTCCGTGCCAGCACTGATGCATGTGGTTTTTGTGCATTGGGAGCAGTGAAGACAAATGTTGGACATCTTGATGCTGCTGCTGGTATTACAGGGTTAATCAAGGCGGTGCTAATGCTTTATCACAAACAGATACCGCCAAGCTTGAACTTTACCGAAGCAAATCCCCAAATCGATTTTGCCAACAGTCCATTCTATGTCAACACGAGATTATCAGATTGGTCTATAGGGAACACTCCCCGTCGCGCTGGGGTTAGCTCATTTGGCATGGGGGGCACCAATGCTCACGTTGTACTAGAAGAATTTATTCCTACCAAAGAGAACAGACAATGGAAGCCGGTTCATATTCTAGTGCTTTCTGCTAAGACCAGGTCGGCACTAGATAAGGCTATTGCCAATCTAGCTACGCATTTGAACGAGCATCCTCAACTGGAGATTGCAAATGTTGCTTATACATTGCAGGTAGGTCGCAAACCATTCAGTCATAGATGTATGTTGATCTGTCATAATGTTGAGGAAGCCGTAAGCACATTGGTCGGTAAGACAACTAACAAGTTCTTTAGTAGAGTGCAAGAGACGACTGATCGACCCGTAGTCTTTATGTTTACTGGACAAGGCTCGCAATATGTGAATATGGGGCAGGAGCTTTACCAAACAGAACCAATCTTTCGAGATCAGATCGATTTCTGTTCTCAATATCTTGAGCATTATTTAAAACTCGATCTACGCACGCTGCTCTATCCAATCAATGCTAGCGAAGAGGACTATAAATATATTAAGACATGTCTTAACCAAACATCTATTACCCAACCAGCCCTTTTTGTGATCGAGTATGCTTTAGCAAAATTATGGATGCAATGGGGTATTAAGCCATATGCAATGATCGGTCACAGTATCGGTGAATATGTAGCGGCCTGTTTGGCGGGCGTCTTTTCACTTGAGGATGCATTAAAATTGGTGGCATTGCGAGGGAGATTAATGCAAGACCTGCCACCTGGTGATATGCTCGCAGTGCCGTTATCTGAGACAGATTTGCAACATGCTTTAAACGATAATCTCTCATTGGCTGCTGTCAATGGTCCGACACTTTGTGTAGTTTCTGGTGTTACCGATAGTGTTAGGCAATTAGAGTATCAACTCATTAAACAAGGGATCGAATGTCGTCCGCTGATTACTTCCCATGCCTTCCATTCCCAAATGGTAGAACCAATCTTGGATCGCTTTAATGAACAAGTAAAGGCAATCAACTTAGCATCTCCTCAGATCCCTTATATCTCTAACTTAACAGGTAGCTGGATTAGTGAATCGCAGGTCACTGATAGCAACTATTGGGTGCGACACTTGCGTGAAACGGTACGCTTTGCCGAAGGTATTCAAGAATTATTAAAAGAGAAGGATATAATCTTATTAGAAGTCGGTCCCGGACAGACATTAAGTTCGCTAGCAAAGCTACAAACAGATAGAGAACAGGTAATCTTTTCCTCGCTACCCCATACACACGATAAACAATCGGAGAGCGAATTTCTCCATACTACACTAGGAAAACTTTGGCTTGCTGGCGCACCAGTTAATTGGTCAAAATATCAAGCTAACAATAACTGTTGTCGTTTATCATTGCCCACCTACCCATTTGAGCGTCAACATTATTGGATCGAGAGACAGCGACATACATCTGCAACCAGAGGTGGTATCACATCCTTGCGGAAAAAGGACAATATTACAGAGTGGTTCTACATACCTTCCCGGAAACTGACCCTGCCACTCCGACCTATCAGACCGGGCACTTTAGATCAACGATCTAATTGGTTGATCTTTCTTGATGGATCAGAGTTTGCTGCTAAGTTGGCTACTCGTTTGGAACAAGAAGGACAACAAGTCGTGATGGTAAAGATCGGCACACAGTTTAGCTACAATTACGAGGGCATTTATACCATTAATCCCCAACAGCCTGAGGATTACTATGCGATATTGAGAGAACTTTCCAAATCTGGTAAGCAACCACACAAGATAATCCATTGTTGGACTCTCTTTCCATCTGAGGAGATCACCCAGAGAGAAGATTTTTTTTACAAATGCCAGCAGCTAGGTTGTTATAGTCTGCTCTTTCTTGTTCAGGCATTGGCTAAGCAAGCAACCACAGATGAGATTCAGCTTGAAATTATCTCTAATGATCTTTTTGGCTGGGAAGGCTCCATCTGTCCAGAAAAGACAACCCTACTGGGTCCCTGTAAAGTTATTCCACAAGAATATCAAAATATAATATGTCGCACTATTGATATAATTTTTTCTGATATAGCAACCAGCCAGAGTATAAGGTTGATAGATCACCTTATCAACGAGATTTGTACCAAAACATTTGATCCAGTTGTTGCTTACCGAGGAAATCAACGTTGGGTGCAGACCTTCGAGCCCGTGTCAATAACACACGATGCTCAACCAGTAATAGAGTTGCGAATGCGTGGTGTGTATCTAATCACGGGTGGTTTAGGAGATGTTGGGTTCTTAATTGCAGAGCATCTAGCAAAGACCTATCAATCCAGACTCGTATTGATAGGTCGATCAAAACTTCCACCCAGAGAAGAGTGGCAGCAATGGTTGTTTGATCATAATGAGCAGAATCGCATCAATCGCAAAATAGAGAGACTGCAGAGGCTAGAGAAGTTAGGAGCAGAAGTGTTGGTAATCAGCGCTGATGTAGCCATTGAAGAGCAGATGAGTTTAGCAATAGCTCAGGCTTATCAACACTTCGGTCAACTTAATGGTGTATTGCATGCTGCTGTGACAAAAGATAGTTCGATCTCTAGTTTGATCCCAGAGGTCAATTATCAGGCTTGTGAAGCACAATTCCGTCCCAAAGTATATGGTCTGTATGTGTTGGAGAGAGTATTACGTGGTAGAGAAATCGACTTTTGTCTATTATTTTCTTCTAATGCTGCCATCCTAGGAGGCATAGGATTTACTGTCTATTCTGCGGCGAATCTTTTTATGGATGCTTTCGCCATCAATATCAGCAAGACCGGTGGTATACCTTGGATAAGTGCGAATTGGGATGGTTGGTTACCGCCAGACGAAGCAAAACCATCTAGAGCATTACATACCAGCATAGAGCAGTATTCAATGACGGTTGAAGAGAGTCTGGATGCGTTCGAACGGGTGATAGCAGCAGCTCCTACAGGTCAAATAGTGGTATCAACTGGCGATCTTTTTGCTAGGCACAATCTATGGATTAGACGTAACACCTTAACTGAAAAGGAATCTATCGAGAAAAACTCCACACTTCCTACACTCCATTCGCGGCCTGTACTGGATACAATATATCTAGCCTCTAGAAATGAGTTAGAACAGACTATAGCTAACCTGTGGCAAGAATTGCTTGGTATCGAGCAGATAGGTATTAACGATAACTTTTTTGAGTTGGGTGGAAATTCCTTACTTGCTACACAAGTTATTTCCCGAATACATAAGATATTCCAAGTAGAATTGCCACTGCGAAAATATTTTGAAGCATCTACAGTGGCAGAATTAGCTGAAAAAATATCACCCTTATTATCGACAAAACAGCTCTCTCTAACATCAAATATTACTCCTGTCTCACGCGATAGAAGACTACCACTCTCATATGCACAGCAGCGATTATGGGTGATAGAACAGCTAGGACCAGGAAGCGGAGCATACAATATCGCAACAGGATTACGACTCAATGGTAATGTGGATATAACAGCATTGATAAGAAGTA
>JBFLVQ010000561.1:0-6450 GCA_040758525.1 Acidobacteriota bacterium | reverse complement strand
GGATGGTATTGATTGCCCTTGGTGACCCTGAACGCGCCAGCATAGGTATACTTAATGCGATGCATCATACACCATTACTCACTATAACAAAGATACAAGGCAATAATCGCAGTACCATTGCCACATTGCAAGGAGAGCAACTGCGCGGCACATGGAACGTAGATGTTAATGGTGTACAGGCGGGAATAGGAAAATACCATAGTAATGCGCCACAAAGTGATCAGAATGACTTACGATGGGCAATTGATTTTAACGAACTACATGGAAGGGTTTTTACAATTAAGAATGATGCTCTCTTTAGCAAGATCCATTTTAGTAATGGGATGTTTTACACACGTCAATTAAGTGAGATGAAATATAGATTCTTTGCGGTTGATGGATCTAAACAACTGGATTTTGACAGGCAAGTTGGTGCAGTAGGTGCAATGATTGATATGGGTGTAGGGGAAGCATTAACTATAAGTAATCCCGCCACAAACGCAAAGGTCAGGTTCAGTATTGAGCAAGACGCCCGTTATGAGGTATCGCTTACTAATCTACCACCCCCTGAGCACGCAAATATCGATCACTTTTTACATTTTTATGAGGCTATTGAAGAGAGAGTAACAACCCGCTATGTGCCCGTCATAGCAAGTAGAGCAGCGCTCGCACCATCACCTATGATATGTGACGGTGTAGTTTTTGGAAATAGCACGATAAAATAAATTATCCAGCCAAACTATTTCAATCACCTTTATTCAACCAATGGACAATCTCCATTCTCGCCAGTTTATAAGCCGCTTCCGCGCTAGGTAACGCCCCTCCCGCTTCCCATCGCTAGCTACTGGTAATAAGATTGCTGCCAAAGACTCAGGCTGATATAATTTCATTAAAGAGATTGTATTAAGGACTGACTATGTCAATACAACTTGAAAGAAGGCTTTTTTCAGTAGATGAATTTCACAAGATGGTAGAGAGTGGAATACTATCTGAAGATGATCGTGTAGAGCTTATTGATGGGGAAATATTAAAAATGTCTCCTATAGGAAGTCGTCATGCTGCTTATGTAGATTTCATACATAGACTGTTTTCTTCTTTAATAACTCAACAAGTGATAATTAGAAATCAAAACCCTATATATTTAGATGATCATTCAGAACCTCAACCAGATATTGCAATAGTGAAATATAGAAGTGATTTTTATGTTAAGCATCATCCATGTGTTGAAGATGTACTTTTAATTATAGAAATTGCGGAAACATCTGTTGAATATGATAAAGAAATTAAACTGCCAAAATATGCGGAATCTTTAATTGCCGAAGTATTTATATTAAATGTTCCAGCAAAAAGATTAGAAGTATATAGAAATCCCCGTGATGGCAAATATCAAGATGTGGATTTCCTAAGTTCAGATCAAATAGTATCCTTTCTTCATTTTAAAGAGGTTGAGGTTAGAGTGGAAGATTTCTTTATTAAAGAAGATTTAACCTAGACTACTTAACAAATCCCATTCTCTTCCCCTTTCAACCATGCTATCCTAATCATCATAGCCATATAACCACATAACGATATAACCATGTAGCTATATCGGTAACGCAACAAAGGGGACAAGAATACCAACCACATGGATAACAAACATACTAACCACCTCAACCATGTTAACCATGTTAAAAACTTATGGATGATGAGCTAATTTCTGTGTTATTACTGTAATAAATTCCGAGGTTACAACCGTATGGGCCATCGTGCAAATTTCATAATTATTCGTAATGGAGTCGCAAAAGCTTATTATGACCAATGGGCTGCACTCGGCTGTGTGTATACGTTTGCAGCCGGCCCCGAGGAAGCATGCGCAGCCGCTGAGCAGATGGAACCAACAACCGAGCTGATGGACTGGGCTTTTGCCGAAGGTGGCTACTTGCTTGATTTCGATCAGTACAAAGCAATCGGATTTGGATATCCAGATGATATAGGTGAGTTCGAGGATTTGGATTGCCAGGAGGTCGATGAAGTGTTGGCACTCCAGGAAATCAACGCAGCGTTTGAGCGTAGCTCTCTTGACTTTCTGCAGCATATAGTTCCCCATTGGACAGGGTGGCTGTTGGAATGGGATGATCGTGGGGTTGATGCTTTTGCTGCTCATTTGCGAAGCCGAGGCATCACGACCATCCTGACCCAGGTGGATTCATATCCACCCGATAGCAAAGTGGTGACATATCAAGCTTAGATAGACATGATATCGAAAAGTTATTGCCGCAACTTTTGTTGACTAGACAAAGCCAGAAGCAAGTATGTTGCCTAACAAATTATTGAAAAGAAGAGAAAGATTTATAAATGGGTTTTTATTCAGAACAATATATTAAAGTAATAAATTCTCTAACTAGACAAATGGTAATGTATAGTGGCACTCCATTTGAAATAATTTTGAAAGAAGAGCAGAGGTTAGAGGTTAAATTGCCAGATGCTTTACGAGAATTTTATGTTATTGCTGGGCAGTTAGACAAATTTAACAAAGCTCATAATACTCTTTATGATCCAAGCGAATGGTTTATTGATGATAATAAATTGGTGTTTATGGAAGAGAATCAAGCAGTTGTATTTTGGGGCATCGAGATTAATAAAGAAACAGGAGATAATCCACCTGTTTATCAAGGGGTTAACGCTAACAAAATAGAATGGAGCTTGGAACATAAAAAATTATCTGAATTTTTGATTACTATGCTCTATTGGCAAGTAGTTAACGGTGGCCATAAATATGGAGCCTATGCAGAAATAAACTTGAATGAGCTTAACAAGCTAAAAGAAAACTGGTTATTCGTCGGTCAAATAAACGAATTACAAACATTTGCTAAGAATGGTAAAGCAATGTGTATCTTCATTAATAATGACTCAATAAATCTATCAATCAGTGGTGATACACAAGAGGATTTAGCTGAAATCGAAGAAGAGTTACAAACAATTGGAATTAGTCCTTACTTTATTTGTGATGTGCAGTAATATAACCTTACAAATCAGTATGCGAGTTTATAGACATCTCAATCCAGACAATCTAGATGCCCATCCAAAGCATTCGACACGATCGCTCATCGCCTCTCCATCTGACGTGCTCGACTGGCTCGCTCGCATTGATAAACATCCTATTTGCAAGATGGTGGTTACGGTAACTTTCATCGTTGACACTGAGGGCTGGCTTTGGATTGCTGATCGGCATTCTGAGCATGTTGCTTGTGCCACAGGGCACGACGTCCTTTCAGCCGGCGAGATGACCTTCGAAATTGACGAGCACAACATAGCTGTCTCTGAGGTTACCAATCAATCGCTCGGTTATTGTCCAGAACCGGATTCTTGGCCTGCGGTGGCGTCGGCACTTGAACGAGCTGGCATCCATCATCCTGGGTGTTTTACGGCTGAGTTCCTCTTCCGCAAGTGCTCGGAATGCGCCACAAAGAATATCATCAAGGATAGTTGGTACGAATGCGGGGTTTGCGGATCTTTGCTCAGTCAGACCTGGAACTTCATGGATAAATGATGATAAACAGAATCGAATCGGCTAGCTCTAGACGAGTCTTCTTTTTGGTCATTCATATCCTGCAGCAAAATTCAGGATAAAAGCGTAAAATAATAACAAGTCACTTTAAGTGTAAGGAAATACTATGTCAGGTGATGAAGAGTTAAGATCAATATTTGAAGAGTTCAAAATTCCATCAGAACGTGAATGGAATAAAGTTGATTTTGAAAGCCATTATAATCTTGGTCTTTATTACAAAGATAAGGAATTACTTGATGATGCAATTGAAGAATTTCAACAAGCTATAAAAGCTATTCATGATTCAATAAATGATGAGCGTTATTTTAACTGTTCTAAAATGTTAGGCATGTGTTTTGTAAAATATAAAATGGCTAGGCCAGCGATTGTTTGGTTTGAGCGGGCACTAAAAGTAATGGGTCGGCAGGGTGCTGAATATGAGGAAATTAAGCGGGAGTTGGTTATTGCAAAGCAAATGTTAAAAGATGATGGGTTTGATGATTTTGATACTACATTAGTAAAGTAAATATGAAGGTTCCTTTTGAGGAATTACCCGCATGAAGCAGATTCAGATAGAGGGTTTGACCCCAGATGAGATTGAGATGCTTCCTGATGAGCTGATGGACGGACTCGTTTTATGTGGCGAACCCTTGGCTTTCCGGGCAGGGTCTGCAGAGATTCTCGGTCAATTCTCAATTGTTGGCACAGCACTCGTCATTGAGCTTGCTCACATTGATGGAGGTGGCGAAGGTGTTCTTCCGACCCTTTGGGCGATTGCCCATCGGTATGGCCGAAGACGAAACTTGACCAACGTCGATTGGCGTATTCATGCCATCAACTGTGCTAAACCAAATCCCAAGCTCCAACCATTACTCGAACGCAAAGGTTTCGTTGTTGAAGATGTGGTAGGTACTGGCGTATGCTATCGGCTTGTTAGAAGTTTGTAGTGTTGAACAGATTTCACCATGGCGCCCAAATGGCAGTTATTCCAAACTACGCACACATCTATACACACTGATTCAGTCAGAAGATTAGAACAATAACCTTTCAACGATTGTTTTGATTACAAAATGAAAGTAGAGCGAATAATTAAAGTTACCAGTTATTATGCCGGAATTTTTGATTTATATTCTTCAGCTAATAAAATTGATTTGATAAAAACATTGATGAATAAAGCCAATGCTGAAGCAATCAAAGCTAACAACGAATCCTCAACTCTCTATTACTTTAATCACTATCTTAAAGAGTTAGGTGAGAATAATGAGTTACTTTCCTGGGTGCTACTGTTTGAAGGTGTATATAAAATACAAGCTGAAGTCCGTTCACTTGCAGATGGATCTATATTAAACAAATCACAACATTTTCTTGGAGATTCAAACGTACTAAAATGTCCAAGCGGTAAAATAGCCGTTGCTAGTCTAGGTTCATTAGGAAGTCAGTATTTGAATCCTATTATTGTTGTTGATCCTGGTGTTTATCGCATCAATATAAATATTAACGAGATGGAAGAGCAAAAACATGATTTTCTTGAAGATATAGACGAATATCCTCAAAATGATGGACCGGATTGGATAATTCAAATAGAAAGATCGAAATAAAAACAGATTGAGTGCGAAATTTACAATATGGGATCATCCATTGATGCATTTATTGAGTATGACCGAACACTCTGGTTCAACCCAAGTGCCATTGATGTGCCACCATTTTCTACAATTCCAGAGGCTATCGACCTGACCGGATTCACACTTTTTCGTTCAGGTAAGGACTACCTTTTCTTTGCGGCCATTTCTGGCATTCGTAACCAAACCAACAAAGAACCGCTCTACCCTCTACGTGGGCTGCCTTCACCTATCAGTTCGGAAGTAGAGAAATTTTTCGACCCAGATTATCCTGGCCAGGGATGGTTAACATTAAGCGAGATTGAAGCAGCGCTTACACACCTTGGCTTCACACGGGACGACTTGAGTTTGGAAACAAATGTGGTGTTGGAAATGATGTCATATCTTGAAAGGCAGCTCGGGCAGAACCGAGTGCGGTTGGTATTCGACATTGAGTAAAAGATGGTCTAGGGGAAACCTAACAATGGTATACATCGGACACGTGCAATATATCCTTATTTCCCATCTCATCCCCACTCCATCCCATTTCCAATTTTTCACCCCATTACTACCCCTTATTGCCCTAGCCCGATCGGCCCGACTGGCATGACTAGCCCGACTGGTTTGACTAGCCCGACTATAGCCTGATCGGCCCTACTAGTCTGATTGGTCTGACTGGTTTGATTGGTCTGACTGGTTTGATTGGTTTGACTGGTTTGACTGGACTGATGAACATTTCCGGGTTTGTCGTGAGGGGTTGGGGGTTATTGGGGGTTATTAAGAAGACTGTCTCATACGTTGTGGGTTTTATAGATCACAGGTTATAACCCAGAGTAGATAGCAACCACAACCACTATAAGTTATATGTTAAAGGCTACATATTGCGTACAGTTGACTTTTTAGTAAAACGTATACTTTAGTATATGTTTTTGACTTGCTACTATTTTGATATATGATATAAATAATATTTAGACTATTTAGGAGTGATTAGATGGCTTTAATGGAAGGCTTTACAAGGCCGGAAGTGATTCGATTAACGAGTCTTTCTTCCAGTAGGTTAGCTTATTTTGATCGCCAAAAACTTGTAGCTCCGGCTAAATATGGCACGTCTAAAAAGCCAACTTGTATCTATTCATGGGAGCAAATATTAGAACTCTTTGCTATTAAAGATCTAAATCGGAAAGTATCTCTTCAGACTATTAGACAAATTTTAGAAAACTTTGAAAAGATGGGGTTTTCTGAACAGTTAAGAGATAAGCACCTTGTTGTAGTTGGAAAGGATGTTTTCTGGGCAGAAAATAACTGGAAAGATTTTCCTGAAAAAATGCTGAAGGTCTCTGATCGAAA
>JBFLVQ010000560.1:0-6460 GCA_040758525.1 Acidobacteriota bacterium | reverse complement strand
GTCAAACCATGCTTGAATTAAGGAATGTGGAAAAGTTCTATCAAGTCGGTTACAGCAAAACCTATGTTTTGCGGCGTATAGATGTGGAGATCAAAGAAGGTGAATTTGTAACCATTATGGGTCCGTCCGGAGCAGGGAAGACGACCTTACTTAGCATCCTAGGGATGCTTGATAGCGAATGGAATGGTGAATATTACTTTCTTGGACAGGCCGTGCATAAGCTCAACAATAGACAACGCAACGAGCTAAATAAGCAGAATATCGGTTTTGTCTTTCAACAATATCATCTGTTAGATAATCTAACTGTCTACGAAAACCTTGAAATACCTCTCTCTTATCGTAATATCAAGAAGCCTGAGCGCGAGTCAATGGTAGGCGATATTTTAGATCGCTTCCGAATTGTAGGTAAAAAAGATCTATATCCTAACCAACTCTCTGGTGGTCAGCAACAATTGGTTGGTGTAGCCAGAGCAGTGATTGGAAATCCCAAAGTGATCCTGGCCGATGAGCCTACTGGTAATCTACACTCTAGTCAGGCAAAAGAGATTATGGAGTTGTTCAAACGGCTTAATGATGATGGTACAACAGTAATTCAGGTAACCCACTCCGAAGTGAATGCAGCCTATGGCAATAAGATTATCAGGCTGCTGGATGGTTGGATAGCAAAAGATTAGTAGTGGATGGTCTCTGATTATTAGAGATAAAAAGAAGAGTTGAAAAGACAGTAATGTCTTGCCAACTCTTTTCCTAATAGGAGATTTTAAACACGCCTAACAGTACTGCTGCGCTAATAAGTAACAGTAATAGAGACCGCTCTTGGACAAACCTGAATAAACTAGCAAATATTTAATTTTAGGTTTTATTTCAGGCTACGGCCGCTTTTGAAGCGCGATGCTCACAAATGGTTTTCAGCGTATTTACGATATTTTCATAAGGAATATCGCTGACTCCTCTACCTCGCGTCTCTTCAGCTTGTAGAATGATGTCATTTAACGACAAAATTCCCTGCAATCTACCATCGTCTCCTACTACAGGGATACGACGTACCCTAGCATTCTGCATAGTTTTAAGGGCGTCCTTAACGTCATCATTGAGGGAGCAGGCATGAACATTGGTAGACATAATATCTGAGACGATTATCTCGGTTGGTGCAGAGTTCTTCAAGGCTACCGCCATGCAGATGTCTCGATCCGTGATCATGCCAATTACGTTTCCATTATCATTGACAACTGGCACCACGCCGCAATCGTTTTCCCACATTATCGCTGCCGCTCTGGCCAAATTGTCGTTGATCCAACAAGGTTTGACATTTCTGGTCATGACGTCTTGAACTTTTTTCATATTGGCTTCCTTTCTGTTATTTATCATAAAGACTAGTATAGCGAGGGTACCACTGATCATAATTAGTATTGAATTAATGTAAATCGGGTATAGAGCGGATTTTTACTGCTTTGCTAGGTGGGTCATGTAATTATGTCGCTTCAATGTATATAAGTAGTTGCTGCTCCTGTTAGCAGCAACTACTTACTAATCAATCGCTAATCAACCTATTAACGTGCCGAGGCGCGCCGCACTTGTGGTGTTTCATTCTCCATTGTTTGTGGTAGCTCTGTTGTCTGCTTTTTAAGGAACTGTCTAGCGGGAATCTCTTCCTCGTGTTGATAGGTAGTGAGGAAATTTTCCACTCCTTTCACTCCCTTTACGGAAAATACCGCTTTAATTAGATCTTTCTCTTCGCTAGCGAGTACTTGGCCTTTTAGCGTGATCTTTCCTTGATCAGCGTAAACTTCGATCCAGTTTGGGTGTGTACAGACACGACCCAATTTTGACCTTACTCTGGCTACCAACACATCATCTATCAGATCTTCTTTTCTTAACAATGAACGTGTCTCGGCAACTAAGCCATAAGCGCGATTACTCAGATCGCGAGAAACTTTGTTTAGTGCACAGCCCGCTTTATTGGCAAGATGCACAATTTTATCGCGTGCTAAGGCACGACGTCGTGCGCCTCGCACTGGATCAAAGATATACATCAGGCCGGCGCCTAGACCTATACCTACGATCATTTTTATCCATTCGCTTGTCGAGTTTGTACGTTGTTGTTGCAAGCCGAACGGCCTGCCCACGCTATTTAATACTGATCTTAGTCTATTTGCTCTTTTCATGCCTTACTCCTGATTAATAGCAGGGCTACTATTTTGGTTCTACTGCATTGCCAGCCTGCCGCCAGGCATCATAACCTCCAGCAAGCGCATAGATGTTTTTAATACCATGATCTTTGAGTGTCTGCGCCGCACGGACGCTAGAAGCTTCATGTGGTCAGGTACAGTAGGTAATGATCGTGCGATTATGGGGAATATCTGCCAAATGCTTCTCCACTTGGTCAGGTGGTACACGGATCGCTTCCGGTATTTTCAGATCCGCTTTGCTCCAGGCATCTTGACTGCGTGTATCGAGAAAATAGAGTGATTCTCCACGACTAAGCCGTTGATTGACTTCATCTACACTGATTTTTTCAATCTCTTTGGCAGTGGTTGTTTTCGATGTACTCATGATCGAGTCTCCTTATGTCCCTTTTATCTGAGTACTTTTTAGAGTGCAACTGCAATGCCAGTCTGCCAGTTGAGTTCTCTTAATTATGCAGGGCTCGATTTTGTATTGCGGATCTCAGATTGCATTAAGATTGCATATTTGAATTGAGAGTAGGGTCAGCGTAGGGAGGTGTTATATGGAATCATCAATAAAACTGGGTCGGATTTGGGGCATACAGATTGGTGCACATATTAGCTGGCTTATTATCGTTGTGCTTGTCACTTTATCGCTCGCCTCTTACTTTTCTATGGTTCAGGTGGGTTGGCCGCTCTCCTTACGTTGGGGAGCAGCTTTGATCTCGGCTACACTCTTTTTTGCTTCTGTAGTCGCACATGAGCTTGCCCATTCTCTAATGGCAAGGCGTTATGGCATACCAGTAAACTCGATCACGCTGTTTATTTTTGGTGGTGTATCACAGATCGAGAGTGAAGCAAAACGACCTAGTGAAGAGTTCTGGATTGCTGTAGTAGGACCATTAACTAGTCTAGCAGTTGCTGGCCTTGCTTATCTAGTAATGTTGTTAGTAGGATTGAATGGCTTCCTTGGCACCATTACAGGTTGGCTAGCGAGCGTAAATGTTGCTTTAGCAATTTTCAATCTATTGCCTGGTTTTCCTCTTGATGGTGGTCGGGTATTGCGTGGTCTATTGTGGTGGCAGACAGGCGATGTACGTCGTGCTACCCGTATTGCTGCCCGTGTTGGACAAGGGATTGCAATTATAATGATTCTTGCTGGTATTTTGACCTTCTTTAGCCCTGCTGGTGGGTTTGGTGGGTTGTGGCTTGCCTTTATCGGTTGGTTCCTGCTTGATGCTGCCCGTGCCAGTGTGCAACAGATCGAATTTAAATACCAATTACAGGGCGTGGTAGCTGCAGATCTAATGACTAGGGATTGTCCGCGTGTTTCTCGACAACTTTCTCTTGAACAGTTTGTCGAAGAACAATTATTACGTACTGGGCAACGCTGTTTTCTTGTCGTTGAGCAAGATCATGTTTTAGGAATAATTACTACACGAGATCTACATGGTATTGATCGATCGCGTTGGTCACAATTGACCGTTGCTAATGTGATGCGTCCTTTTGATCGTGTCTACTGGGTTGCGCCCAATGCAAGCGCAGAGCAGATATTAGAGATTATGGGTCGAGAGGAGATTAATCAATTACCAGTAGTATCAGAAGGTCGGTTGCTTGGTATTGTATCGCGTGAGCATATTGTTAGGTTGTTAACAATGCGTATGGAGTTTGCCCCGCACAGAGTCGAGGCCGGTGTTAAAAGAATAACAGCGCGCGGTCAGGCAGAAGCGCAGCATCGTTCTACTACTGACCGTGCCGCTTAAGAGAAAGGAATTAATGATGCCATCTCCTCTTGAGCCAGAACTGTAATCTTGCTGTGGCGCGACCCACTCCTGCCGAAGCGTCCGTAATAACAGCTACTTGAGGTTTTGTCAGACTTCTTGGCAAGGGTCTTTGTGAAGATTGCTCTAAGGGGCGGTTAAGGGCACTAGCAACCATACTTCCTCCCACAAACTGAAGCTAGTTTACTGTTTTCCAGAGGCAAACCCGATGCCAGATATAGCAGACGAGAGATCCGTCAGGGTAGTAGAGAAAGGTTGTTTTAGCGCAAGTTTTGCCAGCTTGGTGATTTTAGCTAGGGTTTTTAGGGATTCTGTAGTTATAATAAGCTTGTCATACACTATCAAACATTCTCTTAACAACTATCAATCACTTTTCAAATATTAGAAATGGAGGAGAGGACTAAGGAGAGTTATGAAAACAAAGCGGCGTTATAAAGGTATCAGTAGGATAGATCAGCCAGCCAAACGTACGCATGGCTGGTATGTTAGGGTGGCTTTTAAAAACAAACAATTTACGAAATTTTTCGCCGATGAAAAGAATGGTGGTTATGACAAAGCACTAGCTAAAGCGATGCAGTTCCGTGATAAGGTGGAAAAGAAGCTTGGTAAACCCTCTACAGATCGTCCTGTAGTAATGCGAAGTTCTCGTAATCGCACAGGTATAATCGGTGTACGCAAGCGCATTACCAGAACGAAAACTAAGAGTGGAAAGATCAAGCTCCATAAAGCTTATGAGATTACTTGGAGCCCAGAGCCGAATGTGATTCGTAGAACTTCCATATCCATTGATGCACATGGTGAAGAGAAAGCCTTTTGGAAGGCTTATCGGCTGAGAAGGGCAAAAGAGCGCGAAATTTACGGTAAAGCTGTGCAAAACGATAAAGCCAGTTAATAAATTCCCACATTTTAGTATACCTTAGTAACCCTGAGCAGCAGTGGTGACTTGTAGTACTCTTTTTCATTTACAAGTCATTACTGCTGCCAGCCATTCTGGAGTGTTGTTTTTATGAAGAGATTCGCTATTGCACTACTAATTTTAATGTTTCTCTATTGTTCATTAACGCAATTGGCATCAATGGCTATGGTTGTCAGCGATGCTAAATTGGAAAAGTCAAAATGGGTTGTCGATGATCTGATAATGGTAGAAAAGGCTAACGATTTTCAGATTTCACCGGATTGTCGCTGGGTAGTTTGGGTCAAGAATACTCCAGACAAGGATAAAGGTGAGTATATTGCCAATCTGATGCTATCAAGCCTTACAGAAAAAAAGGATATTGAGTTAACACGCAGCAATGATGAGAATGAACAACCAAAATGGTCTATGGATGGCCAGATGATTGCTTTTACTAGTACTCGCAAAATACCCAAGACTAAGTCTGATAGTGGTGGTGAGGAAGGTAAAGATGATGATGAATCAAAACCACAGCTTTGGCTAATGCATCCATTTGGTGGTGAGCCTTGGGCGCTAACAGATCTAAAGCGTGGTGTAAAGCAGCATGAATGGGTCGATGCTGAGACGATCATCTTTTCTGCACAAGAGGATCACTCAAATTACGAGAGCAATATAAAAGAGAAGAAGGATACCTCTATTGTTGTTGATGATGAACCACACGCACCGCCAGTAAGGTTGTTTCAAGTTTCTGTAAAGACAAAAAAGATCAAACGCCTTACCGACAATACCGATAGAATACAACTATTCGCAGTCTCTCCAGATGGCAATTATGTAGTTGCTGTTCATGAGCGCAGTCTCAGGTTTGTTTATGATAATAGAGTCAAGCCTGCGGTATTCTTACACAATCTTAAAACTGGGGAGACACGAGCGATCTTTACAGAAACGAAATTCAATATAACAGAAGTGCGTTGGACAAAGGATAGTAAAGGTTTTTATGCTATTAATGCTTTTACCACCCATCCTCAGTATGTCCATGCCACTATTAATCAACTCTACTACTTTGATCTTGCTGCTGGTATATCAACACAGATTGAGCTTGATTGGGAGAATGGTATCTCATCCGACCTAGCAATTACTGACAATGGGTTTGTTACCTTGTTGGCAAATGGTGCCCGTAATGTAACAGCCCATTATCGACGCGATGGCAGTAATTGGCGCAAAGAGGTACTTACTGGTGAGCAGGCACGTAATATCTTTGCTATGAAAGTTGGCAAAGATAATAGAACTATTGTCTATAACTACTCGACAGCCAGTCTACCCTCACAGTGGTATCGTGCCCAGATTGTTGATGGGCGCATTGATACACCTACACAAATTACTGATATTAACCAGCATTTTAAGAAGCGGACCATTGCTAAGACAGAAGTGATACGCTGGAAAGGGGCGCTCGACGAAGAGGTAGAAGGAATACTCTACTATCCTCACAACTACCAGTCAGGGAAGAAGTATCCATTAGTAGTTATGATCCATGGAGGACCAGCAGGCGCCGATTTTGATTCTTGGGATGATACTTGGTTCTATCCACAGAACTTTTTCAATGAACGAGAAGCATTTGTACTTAA
>JBFLVQ010000559.1:0-6466 GCA_040758525.1 Acidobacteriota bacterium | reverse complement strand
TCCCTCAGTAATTTTTCTATTAGCTGAGTCTGGTTTCCCTTCAAGGTAGCTATGCCCTGAAGGGATTTTTATTTTGTCTATGAGTTGTCTTTTAGGCTTTGAGTGAGTACACTTACTCTGTAAAAGCAGACAGAGAATAAACTAGTAAGGGCATGCCGCCACAATAGTATAGTACTGAAGTGTATACGGACCGGTTATAGACAAGAGGATAATGCTCGAAACGAAAGAATTTTTTCGATCGCTGTTGCCATTAGAACAAGGTTCTTTGCCCAGCCCGGCAAAGATCTTTTCTGCTGCGGTGAATCTATTAGGAAGTAGTTTTACTGTCTCACGCGCAGTTATCTTCACAATGCAGAAGGGGCGTACCAGCGCTAAGGCAACTTATGAATATTGTGCCGACGGTATTACCTCAATCATAGGAAAACCATTCCCCTACAATGACTCGACCTACACTAAAGAACTGCTCAATGCGTTTAGCCCACTTGCTTGCGATGATATAAAAACGGAATCACGCTTATCTGGCTTTGACCTGATTCTAGAATGGTCGGCCCTTTCATTACTCTGCGCACCACTACGATTGGGTGAAACGGTAATAGGTATTGTTTCACTACAACAGTGTGATCGTTTACGCGAATGGACTGTTGCTGAAGTGCAGCGCTTTGGTATGGTGGTGGACGAGCTTTCGCTGGCGATCGAGATTGTGCGTCCGTTTGTAGAGCTACGCAAAGAGTTCGAGCGCTTCTCACTAGTGAATGAGCTAGGTCGTCAATTGATGTTAGTGACCAATGTTTCCGATCTCTTCCATACACTGGTTAATCAGTTACGCAAGATCATTGGATTCGATTTTGTCAGTCTTAACTTGATTGACGAGACCACAGGACGGCTGCATAACAGTGAGCAAGCGCGTTATACCGAAGGTCGTTTCAGCTTTGGCCATTTCCTTCCGGCTGGCTATGCAATTCCTGGCTGGTGTGTGGCAAACCGACGTGTGCTGGTTATTCGTAACCTGGCTAGCGAGGTTGCAATGCAGGTAAGGCGCGAATGGCTTGATGCTGGTTTTATTGGCTGTGCAGCCTATCCATTGCTCTTCAATGACGAGATGATGGGTGCGGTAATGTTCTTTACACGTGCCAAGGGCGGCTTTGATGATGGTGAACTACGAGTGCTGATGCAGGGTATGGAACAGGCCGCAGCATCTGTTCAGCGTATTCGCACAATCGACCATTTAATCAAAAATGCTGGTGTTGATGTACAGGCGGCGCGTCGTGAAGAGTTGATAAAGCGTATTAGTAAGGCGATTGGCAGCCATTTAGACTCAGACCTGGTACTACAACATGCTGTTAATGAGCTAGGACGTTACCTCTCAGTAAGTCGCTGTTATATTGTGCTAGCAAACCGTAGCGCAGAGAATGCTAATGCTGTCTTTGAATATCGTACACAAGATGTCGAATCATTAATGAATGCACCTTTCCCAGCACATAACAATCCTGCTATTGCACAGGCAATCACTATCAACGAACCATTAATGTATGTTGAGGCTCAGGACGACGAATCGCTTAAGTCGATAGAAGAGTTCCTGAAAAAGAATGGGGTTCGTTCTACTCTCTACCATCTTATTTCCACACAGGGCGATATGCAGGCACTGCTCTGTTTGGATCAGTGCGATCGTACACGCACTTGGACAGAAGATGAGCGTAGTCTGGTCGTTACCGTTTCACAGGAATTGGCGATTGCTCTGGAGCAGGCGGAATTGGTAGCCAAGTTGCAAGCACAGGCTGAGCGCGAGGCACTCCTTAATCGTATTACCGCAGCTATACGTGGCTCGCTTGATCTAAAGCAGATTCTACAGACAACGGTTGAATCATTAGGTAAGACATTAGCAGTAGATCGTTGTTTTATTGGCTTACTCGATTTCGAACATGAACATATTGTGATACGCAATGAGTTTTGTGCCGAAGGCGTTGAGCCTATGACAGCACGTACACTGGATCGAAAGCTCTTTGACGAGATATCAGATTGGGCCAAAAATGATCAAGGTATTGCCTTAGATGACGTAATGCTTGATGAGAGTATGAGCCCGCTACGTGATATTTCATTACTTCCTAATAAACTGCGTTCAATTGTTTATGTACCAGTGAATTCGGATCTACGTTTGATCGCTCTTATTGGAGTTGGCCAAGTGCGCCATCAGCGCTGTTGGAAACGAGAAGAGATCAGTTTTATGAGTGCAGTTGCTGATCAAGTAGCAGTGGCAATAAGTCAGGCACGCCTACTTGAGCAGAGTGAAGCTCAAGCTGAGCGCGAGGCACTCCTCAACCAGATCTTCAAAAGTATGGCCGACTCGCTCGATCAGATCGAAATTATGGAGAAGGTTACAGTACAACTGGGCCAAGCACTAGCTGCCGATCGCTGTACAATCTCACGCTATGATCAAGAGAGTAATCGTTGGATGGGGATACAGCATGAGTATCTGGCCACTGGCATACCTTCGGCAAAAGAACATAAAGAGCTACTCAATTCGCCGGTGCCACAATGGATACATGAGAATCGTCGGCCTTTCGTTGTTAACGATATTACTGATTATCCACTTCCTACTGGCAAAGAGGAGTTGATCGAGACCAGTATACGCTCGTTGCTGCTTGTACCGATTATGCGTTCTGGGAAAGTGATTGGTACGCTCGGACTACATCAGTGTCAGAATATACGTGAATGGAAAGAGGCTGAAATAGATCTGGTACGGTCGATCGCCGGTCAAGTTGCCGTGGCAATTCATAATGCCTACCTCTTTCAGCGTATTGCTGAGAGTCAACGACAATGGCAACTCACTTTCGATTCAATGACCGATGGTGTAGCAATGCTCTCGCCGACTAGCAAAGTAATCTGTGCCAATCATGCGCTGTTACGTCTGGTTGAGGGTAAAAATTGGGATGATGTGTTGGAGCGTGACTATCTAGACCTCTTCCAAGTTGCACCAGGACTGCACGATGAATTCAATCCTGTGAAATCGGCGCTCGATTCTGCTGTCAGTGTACAGCTAGAGATACACGATGTGCGTGGACGTATACTGCGCCAGAATATCGATCCAATCCTTGATGAGAAAGACACCGTAACCGGTCTGATTCTGGTGATTCGTGATGTCACTAAGGAGAGGCGTGCAGAACAGGAGACAGCACAGCGTAATCGTGAGCTATCAGTGCTTAATGCAATCTCGGAAGAGATCACCAAATCACTGGAGATTGATAAGATTATTACTAGCGCCTTTAGCAAGACCGTTGAAGTGATGAGTGCAGATACTGGACTAGTAATGCTGCTTGATGAGACACAGGATGTGTTATTACCAATCGCTTATCATGGGCAGCTACCTGAGGTGGTAGTTGGGATGCTTACCAATCTACGTTACCGGCGTGGACTGTTGCGCTCAACAGAAGATTTTCGCGAGACCTTTGTGATCAGAAACATGCAAGATGAGAGCGAATCTCCTGATACAGTATTTGCCGAGATTGCCCGTCGTCTAGGGTTAAATTCGGCACTCATTACCAACTTGCAATCAAAGAATCGAGGTCTAGGTCTGTTAGCTGTTGCTTATCAGCATGAGCGTAAGTTTGAAGAGCATGAGATCCAATTAATTACTGCAATTGGCCGCCAAGTAGGAGTAGCAATCGAGAATGCACGGCTAATCGCCAACCTACAGGATGCCCTGCAGAAATTGCGTGAAGCCAATCGCTTGAAGGATGAGTTTCTCGCTACACTTTCACACGAGCTACGAACTCCGCTTACCTCAATTACAGGTTGGACCGAAATCCTTGCCGAGCGCGAAGACAATGATGATGAGATGTCTACTGGTCTTAAAGCGATTCTTAACAATGCAGAGTCATTACAACAACTCATTAATGATCTGCTCGATCTATCACGTATAGAGAATCGTGTACTCAAGCTTGATCTAGAACTGACAGACTTAAATTTGGTAGTGATGTCTGCAGCACAGACTGTCAAGCAGATGGCCGACAATCGTGAGGTTACCATTGAGCAAGAACTAGGGGCTGACTTACCACAAATAAATGCTGATAGTAACCGTCTACAACAGGTCTTCTGGAATCTACTTTCCAACTCGATCAAATTCTCGCGTCGAGGTGGTTATGTACGTATACGCACACTATGCCAGAATGGCGCACTTGAGGTACGTGTAGAAGATAATGGTATTGGTATCGATCCAGAATTCCTCCCGCTAGTTTTTGAGCGCTTCCGTCAAGCTGATAGCTCTTCAACACGTCGTTATGGAGGTCTTGGCATCGGGCTTTCATTGGTGAAATCGTTGGTGGAAGTGCATGGTGGTGAGGTAAAGGCTGAGAGCCCTGGTAAGGATCAAGGTAGTACATTTATTGTGCGCCTGCCTGTGCCTCAGCGTAATGTTGTTAGAACCGGCTCGCTTGAGGGTGAGAAGAAGGAAGAGCCAACCAATAAACAGGTCACCAGTACCTTGGTCAGCGAGCAACGTCCACAGGTCCTCATCATAGAGGATCTAGAGGATAACCTACGTATGCTCACTTCCATACTAGAGCGGCAGGGTTATGAAGTATTAACAGCACGTAATACCGAAGCAGGATTACGTATGGCGGAGCGCTATATTCCAAAACTGATCTTATTGGATATAAACATGCCTGGCCGTAGCTCATTCGAGATTCTTGGGAAACTGAAATGTCATCAGGAACTAGGATTAACTCCTGTGCTTGCGATCTCAGGATTCTCGCTTGAGAATGAACGCCAGCAAGTATTAGCAGCAGGATTTGCCGGCTTGATCACAAAACCATTCCGCCGTAGTGAATTGATGGCAATATTACGTAGCCTAATGCCACTGCCTGTCTCTGCACCAACAATGACAATTGGACAGGCGATATCAACAAGTGAATTTAGTATACAGAATACTGAGCTGGATCTATTGCCGCCACATAACTCTGAGCCTTGAGTACTTGTGCTTATCTGGTAACCGCGCCAAGCGAAATCTGTGAGGAGCATATGTTGTATGGACCTGTGGAAGGCGCTAATTCTAGGGATCATTCAAGGGCTGACAGAATTTTTGCCGATTAGCAGTACTGCGCATTTAACACTAGCCGGCAAGCTAATGCAATTGATTGACTCAAACCATCCTGAGCAATGGACTGCATTTATTGCTGTGATGCAACTGGGTACACTATTAGCCGTACTGATCTACTTTGCCCGTGACCTGTTCGATATCACACGTGAGTTTATTTTTGACAATTTTGCCTATCTACGCCAGCGTGAAAAACCACTCAGTGCCAATGCACGTCTGGGTTGGTATATCATCATAGGGTCACTGCCAATTGTAATCATAGGGCTCTCACTGAAGAAGCTGATCGAAGGCACCTTCACGAAGAATCTATATGTAATTGCTGGCAGTCTAATATTGCTTGCCTTGCTGCTTTCTATAGCAGAGATAGTAGGCCGACGCACACGCACTATCGAGCAATTGACGCTTTTTGATTCGTTGGTAGTAGGTCTAGCACAGGTATTAGCGCTTATTCCTGGCTCTTCACGTTCTGGTACGACCATGACGGCAGCACTCTTCACAGGACTTACACGTACTACTGCTGCCCGTTTCTCTTTCCTGCTCAGCATACCTGCAATTGGAGGATCAGGCGTATACGAATTCTTGAAGACATTTCGTGATCTTACTCCAGAAATGAGTATGGCATTGGTGGTCTCTACATTAGCCTCGGCAGTGGTAGGATACCTCTCCATTGCTTTCTTGATAAGGTATCTGCAGACACATACTACATATATATTTGTCGGTTATCGTATCGTATTAGGGGTAACAATCTTTATACTACTTCTGATTGGAAAAGTGATGCCATATTAATTGTTACAATTCTTCTCCCTAAGTATCTTCTTGAAGCGATTGTACAATTGATCTTTGACTTTTGTAGGGCTTCCATAGTCTCTATGGTAATTTGCAATACCCCAAAGGAAAAGCCACCCATAGATAGGAAGAGCCAGATCGTGTAACCCGAGTTATTACTGACTGGAGAGCAGATGAGCAATTTACTCTCGGTTACCAGTTTTAGTCTTGACGACGGCGCAGGCGATTAAAGAAGTTGTAGAAACGTGAGAGCAAGCGATGCAACGGATTATTCAGATTGACCAGCTTATCCTTGCGCTCGATCAGTGTTACACGTCCCAAGACATGGCTGAAGGGAATCGGCACATCTTGATAGTTGGCAGCGTCGCCACGAGTTATTAACACGGCTACGCCATTTCGTTCCTCAATCTTGGTTATCCGATGAACCAGTGCGGTATTACTAATACTGGCTAGTAGAATAATATCTCCAGTACGTATCTTTTGAGAAGGAGTTGGTTCAACTGTGACATAGTCGCCATCACAGATATTGGGATTCATGCTGTTGCCGGAGACTTGCAAGCGGAAAGGACGTTTCTTGGATAGTTCTAGCCT
>JBFLVQ010000558.1:0-6475 GCA_040758525.1 Acidobacteriota bacterium | reverse complement strand
TACTAGCACTGTTACCTTTTCTACAGGCAAATTCATGAGAGGTTGCCTCCTTGACAGTTGTCTGGGTAGACTTCTATCTTACGAGTCAACCTCTTTATTCGCCATCATTTTTGGCCAAAGTCGAGTACAAGTTGGATTGATATATTTGCCATAATGGCTTTGACCCAGCAGGGTTTTGATTCCATCTGTAATCTCTTTCGGTGGTTTTTTATATTGATTCCACTTCTCTTGAATTTGCTCTCTCAGACGAGTAATTCCTTGCTGTAATGAGTGCTCCTGTTTTCGCGCCAACCGGGAATTATAAGTGAGCACCAACGCACAATCGACTCCCATAACTTTGCGTGTTAGGTAATGGTAACTGTAGTCTTCCCACTTCCCTTCATAGCTCTCTAAAGGAAGCTCTAACAAATCAGGAAAGTGCGATGGCACCAGACTGCCTACCCATTTGACTTTTCCTTGCAGTTGTTGAAAATTCTCCTCACTATTATTGCCTTTATCCAGTATCAAAACCAGATTCTCAATTTCGTTAAATCCTCTTTTCATTTGGTCCAATAATTCTGATACTACTCCACTGAATGTTTTGACATCTTGACTATTGCCTCGATAGAGACGATGAAATAGAGGTATGCCCCATTCTTTATCAACACACACGGCCAAGCCTACTTGTTTCAAGTGATGTTGCAAAGCCTTATTATGTCCATTGCGAGCCAGTTGAGAACGAACCGGCTCCTCAATATATGTGAAGAAGTTTGTCGTGTCATATATTAGTGTATCTGAAGATAGACCAAATCGCTCTCTTATATTCAAAAACAGTTTCTCTTCAATAGCAGCAAAGATCTTATTATCTATGCCTGTAAAAAGTTCATCTTTGAGTTCTGGCTTTTCAGCGCGATGCTTACGCAACTCTTTCTCACAAATAAGATCGTCTGTGGCATACCAGAAACTGTTTGAAGAGAGCTTCCGGGCATCAAAACCTAGCAGATCGGGTAGGATAGTTTTTGCCGCCCATTGTCCCATCTGCTCTTTGCTGGTAGAATGTTGTAACCTATTAATAATGGGCAGCAAAAAGTAGAGCCATCTTGCTACTCCATAGCGAGAGCCAGTAATATGTTCTTGGAGAAGATCTACTAAACCTATTTCTGAAGCTGTTTGATAAGCGGCGGCGACAAATCCAAAATCTTTATGCCTAATATCTTGAGGCGACTTTTTCTTGAGTTTTTCTAAAATGGATTGTGCAGTGCCGAGATAAATGGATTCTGTGCGAACCCGACTTTTACCGGATCCTTTAGTTTTACCTTCTTCTAATGGTTCAACTTTCTCCCGCCAGGTCCGTTGCAGATAGTAATAGAGCTTGCCTTTGATCTTTTTAGAGTATATATGCTCAGACATAATTTGTTAACACTACGTTATTTTCCTTGCAAATACATCTTTCTATTAACCTTATTTTTGGCTGTCTTTTAATTTACGAGATTCCGGTTAGAGACTTCTGTGGCTCTTAAATAAACTTATAACCAGTTCATTACATAATACGAGATGTCTATTATCTCTCTTGCCAATGGTGGAGTCTATTTTGGCGTTCCATCTGGAGGAACATTAGACAACTTCTATTTTACCTATGTGCCAAGTAAGAATTTGAGTAGCTGTGGCTGCTATAAACTTCTTGGAGATCGCACTTCTTGGAGATCGCTTGGAGATAACTCGTATCGGTAGTAATGAGAGTCAGAAATATCTTTTTAAGCGTGATGCAACAGGAAATGTTCAGCTTGGTCAAAATACTTATTATCGTGTAAGAACTGCTGATGGAATCCGGCTTAATGGTACTTATCGGGCACGATCATTTGTTAACCTTTCTGGTAGTGTTGGTGGCGCAATAGGCAGTGTTAGCGGTGATATAACCATTACTTTTAATGCCAATGGGAGTTTTACCAGTGAAAACTTCTCTGAGTACAGTGTGGCAACAAAAAATGTAGGTAGTGCAGCAAGCACCAACACCGCCAACTATGGCAGTTATCATATTAGTGGTAATACTCTAGAACTAACTTATGCAAATGGACAACAGCAACGCCGTACATTTTTTGTTTATCCTGACACAGAAAAACAGTGTCGCTCTCAATTAATTGTTATTGACGGCACAAAAATGACGCTACGCTGATTATCGACAAAATTTACAGTCGGCTAACAAGAAAATTTCCTATAGCTAAATAGTCAATCTTGGTCTTAAGGAATGTATTAATGGCATCCTCCGGTGAGCAAACAATAGGTTCACTGTCATTGAAGGAGGTATTGAGCAACACCGGCACACCTGTGAGTTGGAAGAATTCAGAGATCAACTGATGGTAGCGAGGATTAGTATTAGCGCTTACTGTTTGAATTCGCGCAGTGCCGTCTATATGAATAATCGCTGGCAGTTGATCTCTCAAAGCAAGTTTAATTGGATAGGCAACTAGCATAAAATCCGACGCGCTAGTAATGTTATTAATCTCAAACCAGCGCGGAGCTTCTTCGCATAAGACACTTGGTGCAAATGGCCGGAAGGACTCACGATGTTTTACTATTTGGTTTAGTTTCTCTTTCATCCCAGCATCACGAGGGTCAGCAAGTAGACTACGATTGCCCAGTGCTCTAGGTCCAAACTCCATAGCACCTTGAAACCATCCTACAATGTTTCTTTCTGCTAATAGTTCCGCGACTCTTTTTTCGATGTTGCTAACACACCGATAATACAATGAGTATTTTTTAAGAATCCTCTCGATATCTTCATCGGAAAACTCTGGCCCCCAATAGGCATGTCTCATAGGCTCAGATCGTGGTCTGGTTGCATCAGTATGCCAGAGTAACATGGCCGCACCCAGCGCAGTCCCAGCATCATGTGCTGCTGGTTGTATAAATATATTCTTAAAAGCAGTCTCTTCACATAAGAGCCGATTGGTAACACAATTTAATAGCACCCCCCCTGCCATAGAGAGATTTTCACACTGCGTCTGCTCATAAAGATATTTGACCATGTGCAGCATTATCTGATTAGTGGTCTCTTGTAGAGAGGCAGCGATATCAAAGTGTGCTGCCTTGAGAACATCGCTATTACTTCTCTTCCCTATTGCAAATAGTTCTTCAAGCTTGCAGTAATCATCAGCGCGAAACCTCAGGATAGAATTGTCCATTATAAACCCTCCCTTGTCTGTTAATTGAACAAGGGTTTGAAAATGGCTTCGATAGGTTTCGGTATTCCCATAGCTTGCTAGACTCATGATCTTACAGGCATCATAAGCAGTAAAACCAAGAAACTGAGAGATACTCTCCCAGAGAAAACCAAGTGAATTAGGATATTCAATCGTTCCTAATAGCTGCATACGATGCTCATTGCCGAAGGCAAAAGCACAACTTGCCGTCTCTCCAATTCCATCCACAGAAAGTAGTGCTGCCTTGCTAAACCCTGAAGGATAGAAGGTCGATGCTAAATGGCAGAGATGATGGTCAAGCCAGGAGAATTTTCCTTTGAAACCCTTCTGTTGTAACTGTTCGGGAATAGTTAATAAATGTTGATAGAATCGCTCCTCGCCCTCAGGTGTTCCCCAACTATCTAATATCGCTTGCTCTTGAGAGGAGGCATTTTTTAATCTTTTGCGGGGTTGTATGGAATAGCCGATTGCTTCGACATCGCGTAGTAATATCCCTTCCTTTGCTAATACATATTGAATTGTGATCCAGGGCAACTGATGAGGATTATCAACAGTTGCTACTTTCGCATGCTTGATCCTGGTAAATCGCTCTTCTTCCACTGCGGCGATAATATTATTATCTTTCAACAGACATACTGAGCTGTCGTGATATGCTGAATTTAGACCAAGTATATACATACATCCTCCCCATTATCGTTCTTAACTGAACGATACTGTTTCGACAATTAGCGATACGCTATTCCCTAAAAAAATTGATAAATAGAAAATGGGAGGCAGCGAACCTTTTTGTCGTTTATGTTTAACAACCTCTCGAAATGTACGTTACGTCCTATAACTTTCTGCCCAGGTCGCAGCGCGATCTTAATTGGATATTCTCTTTTTGGGTTTGTTGGGAGTTTGTGTGAAAGCCTTTATTCAATACTGAAATGGTATGTTTGTCAAGCCTAGTGTTTTATTGGTAGCCGCTCCTAGATAGCAAATCAATGGTACCAGCCTCTTCGTAATTATTGTTGCATAGTATTGTGGTTAGCTTCATAATGATGTCATTTCTCAATCCAATCATGGTATTAGAAATTTTGCTCTGAATAGTTAAGATTTTAATGGTTGCTTGTTGAAATATTGCCCATCGTCTCAAGCTATCAAAGATATAGTTATTTCCCACGATATCAATATTGTTGCTGAGGATTGTGGAATATTTTCCAACCTATTGAAATTGAAGGAGAACAGATGAAACACAAGTTATTGTTTATACTTATTTTTATTTTCATTAATTCAAGGCTGGCGATAACGCAGACAGATAAGGTAGATGATTACATAAAAGCAGAGATGCAGAAGCGTCGTATTCCTGGCTTAACACTTGCTGTTGTGCAAAACGGAAAGATCGTGAAGCAAACGGCATATGGTCTTGCAAATGTCGAGTTAAACGTTCCGACCACTATAGATACAGTTTATCAGATTGCGTCAACGACAAAGACCTTTACTGCCACAGCAATAATGACATTAGTGGAAGAAGGCAAACTTTCCCTTGATGATAAACTGATCAAGATATTGCCCGAGCTTCCTGCCAACTGGGGTGAGGTAACTGTAAGGCACTGCTTAACTCATACATCAGGACTACCAAATCTATATTTAGATGAATGCTCTGCTGAACCTATTGCCGAGACACGAGCGGAGGCACTAACAAAGCTTGCTACTAGTCCTATTCTTAGTAAGCCTGGCGAGCAATGGAACTATAACGATACTGGCTACCTGCTACTAGGAATGATTATAGAAAAACTTTCTGGTATGACTTTCGAAGAGTTTCTACAACAGCGCTTCTTCCTCCCTTTAGGTATGACTACCACTCGATTTGGCGATTATAAAGAGATTTTTGCGGGTCGTGCTTCTCTTTATACCAAGCTTGAGTTGTGTCGCGGCCAAAATATTAAAATATCGCGTACCAAAATATACTCGGCACAGCCATCATATCTTTACAAATCTTATACGCACGCTGGCGCTGGTATTAATACTACTGTAGGTGATCTAGTGAAATGGAATCTGGCACTCGATGAAGCGAAAATAGTAAAGGCAGCAACCTTAGATCAAATGTGGACTGTGGTAAAGTTAAATGATGGTAAGGCATTTCGTTTCGAAGGCACCATAGGTTATGCAAATGGTTGGGAAGTGGATGACCAGCCTGGCCATAAATCAGCTGGACACAGTGGCGGAGTATCAACAGGTTATCGGCGGTATGTCGATGACCGGCTTACCGTAATTATCCTAACTAATCTACAAGGGGCAGACCCTGATTCACTAATAAAGGGTGTGGCGACACTCTATATTCCTGAGCTTGCACAGCAAGCAAAATAGTATCGAGGAGATCATCAACTCTATTTAAGCTGTGGCTTTACGCATCCTCCTTATTAACTTAAGGCTTAACCAAAGAATTGAGCAAACTACCAGGCCAATAATGAAACCGAAAAGAACTCTCAGTTTGGGAAACCCAATTTGTTGATGGGCACCTAAGTCATCACGGTGGTTCCAAATCTCAACAACTTTGCCATTCTCAAAACGAAAGATATTAACGCCTGACACCTCGATTGGGTTGGCAGAGATTAACTTAAGGATGCCTTTTGTTCTACCACGCAGAGTCCAGCGTCCAACCACCTTATCTCCTTCAGCGATTACGAATTGTGGCACAAAGCTAAAATCTGTAAAGGCTTCTCGATTATATAAAGCAATCTTTTTCTGTTCTTCCGATGACTCTACTTCTAATGGACCGATGGCTGTGGAGTCGTGAGGTAAGTAGTTAGCTGCGAAGACTTCATCAACAACAGCCACATTTCCCTTATTCCAGACCTCTTCATAAAATCGCAACACTAGAGCCTTATTCACCTCTTCGGTCTGAGACGGAGTTTGAACCGATTGTGCCCAAAGTATTGTTGATGTCGCAAAAATAGACAACAGGCAAAAGAGTAATTTCATGAGGAATACCTCCAAATATCTAGATAAAAAATTAACCACTTTTTCTGCGTTGAGGCTTTTGATGAAGCGATATTGGAAAATTGTCTAGATCGATCTCTATGGAAGTAGGATTATCCTTGATGACTCGATTCTATTGCAAGCCCAATTCCCATACATTTTTCCGTTTTATTTTTAGCTTAATACGATTATACTGCTCAACAAACAGAAATTTAGTATTAGGAGAATCAACAAGAGCCATTTAGTAGACTGTAATCAAAGTTTGACTTTGAGAATAAAACTCACAGTAGTATTACGATACGATCATCAGCACAACTCCAGTTGAAAAATTATTC
>JBFLVQ010000557.1:0-6482 GCA_040758525.1 Acidobacteriota bacterium | reverse complement strand
GCGTGAAGTCCATATTGTATTGCCATTACCGCCAGATGAGTTTCGCAAGGTAAGTGTTGATATAATTCCTAACACAGATTGGGGAGAACGTTTTCAACGTGTACTTGCACAGGCAACAAGGGTCATTGTTACCAGTGAGTACCATACAGATACAAATCAGATCGCGCTACACTACGCTAATCTAATTCAAGATGGTTTAGCAATATTACGAGCACGTGTGCTAGATACTGAGCCAGTAGCACTGGCAGTTTGGGACCGCCAAGCTGGCGACGGGCCAGGCGGTACGGCTGCACTGGTAAAGTACTGGCGTGCTCAAGGTCGTGAGACCACAATAATTGATACCACTCAATTAAGCGCAAAAATTGATCAGACAGCTTCTTCCATTAATGGTGCTAGTGAATGTAGAGAGATAGTTCACCAGGCAACTACTTCCACACATTTTCCACAAAAGATAATGGCAATGCTTTTTGCTGATGTGGTTGGCTACAGTAGGCTTAAAGAGCCAGAGATTCCCTGCTTTGTTGAGCATTTTATGGGCACTGTAGCAGAACTATTGCAATCATTTCCACAACCACCAGTAGTAAAGAATACCTGGGGCGATGCGCTCTATTTTGTCTTCCGTAAAGTTGAGGATGCTGGCCTCTTTGCGCTAGATCTATGTGATCGTTTATCTAATACCGATTGGACAAAGAAGGGATTACCAAAGGATCTCAGTATTCGTATTGGTCTACATGCTGGCCCTGTTTTCGCTTGCCGCGAGCCTATTCTTGGCAAGCGTAACTACACAGGTACACATGTGAGCTGGGCAGCGCGTATAGAACCAATTACCCCGCCTGGCCAAGTATATGCCAGTCAACCATTCGCAGCACTGGCGGCAGCACATGGCTTTATCCGGTTTGCTTGCGATTATGTTGGTCAGATCCCGCTTGCCAAAGGCTATGGCACATTCCCGCTTTATCATGTCCGCCGTATCAGCAATACAAATAAGGAAAAATCCGTTATTAGTATTGAACCTGACGATTTGTTGTGATAATTCTCGTCTATTGACCGGTAGTAGTTCTGTTGATGCGATTAATCGAGTAGAAGGGAGAGCGTATGGGAACGTTGCTGTTAAGGTTGATGGATGTTTATCAACAGCCGTTAAAAGAGCAAGTAGACATAAGCTTAAAACATCAAGTGCTTAGCCATAACAAGCTGATTCGTGTAAAGGCGGGCAAAGAGATCAAGATTTCAGATCTGCATGGTTCTCCTCAAGGGCTTTATGAAATCTTTATCGATCCGCCTTCTTATCTACCGGTAGGTCAATTTATCCAGATTAAAGCCAGCGGTTTAACACCGGTGAATATAACATTCCCGGTTGATCCTAACAAAATCGTAAAAGTAAACTTTCAACCATATCTAAACCTATCCGAATCATTGCGTACGTTATTAGAGAAGAGCGACCGTGTACTAGGTTACGAAGGACTAACAGGGCAGCAGCTTTATGATGCCCTTGATGATATTCGTCGTGCCGGTCTGCTCAACATCTTTGCTAAAAGCCAGGTAACAAAACTCAGCAATGGCGAGACGGTCTTTCAAAATCTGATAGAGTTACTTGAGATAAAAGGAGATCGTTTTTATGCCGTTGTACCCAAAAAACTCTATAACGAGGCTGAGAACAGCGAAGTAGCAGGTATCTTTGATAGTGTCAGTGATGCTTTGCATCAGCCTCCAGAAGGATATACACGGGCAGGAAGCTTCAAGACCCCTGACCGCTATGGCAATCTGCAAATTACTTTCTTTCGCAAGGCTGATGAGTTCATTGCTGATATAGATATTGATGATGCTGGCGGTCTCGAACATGCCTTTCAAGTATTACGTAATGCCATCACACAAAAACCTACACATCCTTACAACATACATGAAATCCTCATAGGCTATCAGAAAGTCTATCCCGAATACAATTTTTCCTTGTTAGCCAAGGTCTAGCCTGGCAGTCGGGCGGGCCTTCCTGTATGCCTCTGTAAGAGTGCATGAAGAAGGAGGTTATTGCCATGGAACCACTATCCAAGGAATGGGATGAACCAAAGCGGAAGTATGATTTTGTAATAATCGGATCTGGCTATGGTGGCGCAATTATGGCAGCCAGACTCTCCGATCCTAACGTGAAACCAAAGCAGTCAGTCTGTATACTAGAACGTGGCCGTGAATGGCAAGTAGGCCAATTTCCTGATGAAGAGACAAAGGTACTAGCGGCGGTACGTAGCGCCTTAAATCCATTAGGTCTCTATGAACTGCTAACTTTTCCTGACATTGCAATAGTTCAGGGTTCAGGATTGGGTGGCACTTCGCTAGTTAATGCCAATGTAGCGGTAATGCCTGATGAAGAGGTCTTCCGTCAGGTCGCCTGGCCACGCTCAATTACATTAGGCGAATTGCGATTCTATTATGAGAAGGCAAAGGCTACCCTAGCCGCAAAACCACACCCACGCGCCGATCAATTTTTGAAGATCAAAGCCCTCTCACGTCGTGGTGATCAGATTGGTCGGCCTGTCGATCATCTAAATATTGCAGTAAATTTTGATATAGAGGGTGATAATGCATATGGAGTGAAGCAGCATCCCTGTATAGATTGTGGTGATTGTGTAACAGGGTGCAATGTCGGCGCCAAGAATACTCTCTATATGAACTATCTACCATTAGCCAAGAAGAATGGTACAGATATCTATACCAGGACACAGGTCAATTGGCTGCAAAAACTACCACAAGGCGGTTGGAAGATTTTTGGCACAAAATATGACAAGTTAGGGTTTCCTGCTAAATTCAGTTTTGAAGCCGCCAATGTAATTTTGGCAGCAGGATCATTAGGCACAACCGAAATTCTCTTACGATCCGAAGCTAAGGGTCTACGAATTTCACCTAGAGTGGGTAGCGGCTTTACTGGCAATGGTGACTTTTTTGGCCTTGCCTATAATTCCGATCATCAGACCAATGTACTAGGCTTTGGCAATGATCCAGATCACTTTTGGCGCAAAGATAATGCCCCGGGACCAAATATTGTCGGCGCACTCCGTTATGATCCCAACCTTGCTCTTGATAAGAGGATCACAGTAGAAGATTTCTCCTTTCCAAAAGCTTATGTAAGAGCTGCTATGACAGTTTTTGGTGCATTAGGAGGTGAGGATACCGATGTTGGTGATGAGGAGAAGGAACGTCGCCGTCAAGAGCGAACCAATATCTTTGAACCTTACAAGAAGCATAATGCACTTAATCATACTATGCTCTACTTAGTAATGGGTCATGATGATGCCAAAGGCACTGTTCATCTGAAAAATAATCAGCTTGTCGTTGATTGGGATAATGCTGGTCGGCAACTTCTCTTTACTAGAATTAATGAAGAATTACGCCGTCATGCACGTGCGTTAGGGGCACATTTTATTACCAATCCACTCTGGCAGATCTCGCGCAATCTGATCACAGCGCATCCATTAGGAGGTTGTCCGATTGGCGAAGACTACCTACATGGCGCAGTCGATGAGTTTGGACGTGTCTTTGATTCTGCTGGCAATATTCATAAGGGTCTATTTGTTGTGGATGGTGCACTGATACCTTCGGCGCTTGGTGTCAATCCTTTCCTGACAATATCGGCATTGGCAGAGAGAAATGCAGAGCGATTGGTTCGCCATATAGGCGGTGACCCTTATCCAACACGACCTACTATGGTAACCGTACCTGGCATAGATCCTTTAGAGGTTCTCAACTACAAAGAGTCAGATCTAGAACGTCTTTTCAATCGTATCGAGACCAAGAGTGTAGAGTTAATGGTTAATACTGATGAACGGATCTTTGACATAGATCATGGCATTATACGCAACAACAAGATCTGGAAAGGTTTCTTCCCACGCGGGCATATCTTAAGAGATTTCTCGACCGCCTTTTTCGCAAGTTTCCAGAAACGTTTCACCAAAACACCACAGGGTTACCTAGGTGTCACTAGTGATTCGGATGGGCGTATCAATGTTGCTAACACATTAGAAGAGATCACGATTGAAGAGAGAATAGGTACACTCGAACCAGGCAAATATGTGCTGCTACGCTATAACGATCCGCCCTGGTCTGTCTACTATGATATCTTCAAAGTCGTTAGTGAGGACTTATTGATTGGGCGAGTCTATCTGGGTGAGTTTCCTCATGGTTTACGTCTCTTCACTTTTCCCATGACACGCTGCTACGGCCTAGACAATATGACTAGGGAAGATCATCGTGAACTCTACAATCGCTCTATGGCGCCAACCAAGGAGCAACTAGCTGGTCTTTGGGAGATGCGTGCAGTAGCCAATTCTAACAATACTGGTACAGTGGCTTATCTCAAATTTGATCTCAAACCCGATGGTCGCTTAGAAGCTCGCTATCGTTTCCTTGGCCTATTAGAAGGATTGGTCGAACCAGTCTTTGGCAAGGATCACTTTCAGCTCAACGATTTCACCCCTTTTCATGATGAGATACGTTATGTTGGCAAAGATTTTCTCATTGGAAAATATACCACCGCAGATCGGTTTGGCTTGATGAAATTGTTGGGGCCACAATCACTAGGACTCTTTCATCCCGATGTTAGTATTGGTGGCACACCACAATTCTCTTTCTACTACACACTACGGCGTAGTGATTTGAATGAACTGCCGGCAACCGTCTTTCTCCAACCACTCCTAGATATCCGTTTGCCAGATGGTTTGGGTATGAAATTTGACGAGGAGATGGTAGGCCATTTCTTTCCAGGCTTTGCTGTGCCGCCAGGGCGTGCTGGCGACCTAGAGATCGAAGCCAAAGTACCAGTCAATGGTCAACCATTAGATGCTGTTGCTAGTAGTTTCCAGGTGCGAATGAAGATTGCCGATCTCAACGAATTTATAGAGAGTCCACAACATGAAGCTCGTCTTAAAGGCACATTGCATTTTGGTGATTTCTTAGGACAAGGTGCTGCTACCTTCAAACTTGATGCCCACAAGAGCTACTTCAATTATCTGCGTATCAATCCTGACACACAAGAAGCAGAGATGCTCTATCACCTATATTTCCGCGATAGTGAAAATAAGGAATACCTTTTTCACGGACGCAAATATATGCAGAAAGATCTACGTGGTGGTATTACTGGTGTGCAAGAGATACTACACGACTACACCACTCTTTATGTACACATGACAGAGACAGCAACAGGAAAAGAGTTAGGCACAGGTCTATTGAAATTCAGAACTTTCGAAGACCTCGCAGCCGTTGGTAGCTTTGCCAATTTCCTTGCCTCTTTTCAAGTCACGGGCGATAATGGCAATGCTATCTTAAGGGCACAGGCACAGTTGCGTTTTCTTGCCTTCACCAATCAGTTTGTTATGCGAGAGTATGATCCATTGAATGTAGAAGGCAGTTTTCTTGCTGATGAGATTCGTGAGGCAGTATTACGCGGTGCTGAAACTCCAGACTATTTTAGTAATCAAGAGACTGCGAAACTACAAGCAATCTTACGGGAAGAACCTACATTACCACTAGCGACACTGCTTAATCATGGTGGTGTAGAGATAGACTTCAAAGAGCAACGTATCTACCGAGACGCTTTTTGGAAAGGCTCTTTCGCTAAAGATACACTGTTAGGTTGGGAAGAGAAGATTCGCAATGGTGGTTTTGGCGAGGCTGTTACAGAGACGGCATCACGTTACACCGGGGGCAGTTTTTGGAAACGGTTTGATAAGGTTGAGAATGGTCAAGCAATCGGTTATGTAGTCAATTATGAACTAGATTTCCTCCCTGGTCTGCCAGTCGTTCGCCAGCTTAAGTATCCAGATAATAATCGTAAGTACTTTAAGGCTGGTGATGATGTGTTATTGCTCACCTATACCAACGAGCCTTATCGGATCGTCTATGATGTTATCAAGGCGATAGACAACAATAATTGTATAGGTGTAATGCATCTAGGGGAATTTCCCAGTGGACTGGAGTTTGCTACCTTTGTGATGGCCCGACATAACTACCCATTTGAAAAGATGTCTGTGCCTGATCACAAGGCAATCTTTCAGAGCAATCATACTAAGGTGCCGGCAGCGGTTGATATTACCGGTGATTGGGAGGGTCATCTAATTTTCCTGACCAGGCCGGATGTTAGTCTGCTCAATCAACTAAACCCACTACTTTTCCGCTTACGTTTTGTTCCTGCCACCAATGGTGTAGAAGGGCGCTTCCGCTTTCTTATCAAAGTTGGTCAAACAGAGATTGTTACAGACGAGTTTGCCAAATTAATCGATTTCCAAACATTTCGCGACCAGTTGCGTATGATCGATACAAAGACAATGTTAGGTAAGTGGAATGTTCTGGGTGGAGATGTTTGGTTGAGCAACTCTGCACTAGAGAAAGCCCTACATGGCTATCTGGAACCACACCAAGACGGGTTTACCTTCTATTACCTCTTGAATAGAGTTTAAGATTGTACAGGACGGTAATACTATTCTATTTCAGGC
>JBFLVQ010000556.1:0-6484 GCA_040758525.1 Acidobacteriota bacterium | reverse complement strand
TTACAATTCCCCCAATTCAATAGTAATAATCTTTACAAAACAAGAACTTTTAAAGATCAAGATGAGGTTATGGATCTACTTTATGCAATTGATTATTCACAACGGCCAGTGATAAGAGAACGAGACATTAAAATAATTGTCCTACCAAAAGGTAATAATCTTAGCGCCTCTGATATAGAAGATTTTTTTGAAAACAGATCCCCTACAACACAAGCAGAGGAAGAAGTTAAACTTACTGAAATAAACAAACTAAACTTATCTACGAATCTGTTAGATAGCCTGTTTGAACCAATAATTGAGGATATTGCGGAGAATATTATCCAGTTTGATTTTATCTTCAGCAAAGCCAATTCTTCTGGCCCCGATGTAGATCTGGTGGAACTATCAGGACTGGAAAGAAGCTTTTTAGCCAATCTGAGCCATCGAGTTCAATGTATTCGCTATCCATTACAGGAAGAACGCGAAAGCCTTTACCCCCATCGACCCAAAGAATTTGAATACCTTGATATTAAAAAGGCGTTTTTTAATATATTAGGAGATGTTACAAAAGATAAGAAGAAATACCAAAATCACCTCTTTAAAGTGTTACCACAAATATATACAGGTACATACTACCGAGACGATGTCCTGCTCCCGGCTTTCATTGAGAAGACAGAGTACAATATTCGTCAAAATAGATCCAATTTCAACCTGTTAAAGTTCGATTATTTCTTTCTTACACAACTGCTCAACTCGAATGGAGATCGCCTTATGGAAGAGATGAAAAATTCCCAGAGTTATCAAGTCGGATTATTATTGGGTAAGATGGCAAGACCATTAGATAGGAAGATTAATTCTTTCGAAAAGAACTATGTAGGATTACTCTCTCGTCGTATTTCTGACCAGGAAGGATTGATAAAGTTGGCCAACTTTATCAATGAAAAACTGGCAATTCATAATGTCGCCTATTTAAACTTAAAACAGGCGTTTGTACAACTAGCTAGAATTATTAGTGAAATGCCTGCCAAAGACTACCATAAGAGCTACTGTGCGTTCGGTTTTTTCGAAAGCTACTATACTTATGAAAAATCCGAACAAGACTCAGGAACATTAGCTGACAGCCATATATTAAATACCGTAGATTAATAAAACTACTAGGGGATAGGAGCCGCTATGACAACAACTACTGAGAAGCTTGAAAAATCGGAGATTCTATTTCTTTATGAGAGTATATTCTCCGTACCCAACGGTGATCCTTTCACCGGCGAGCAACGTTATGATGAGGAGACCAAGAAGATCCTGATTAGTGATGTCCGCATTAAGCGGTTTATTAGAGATTACTTCGTTCAGTCGAATCAGCATGATGTATATGTCATAAACGACAAGAGCGCTGCTGAGGAAGGAATCAAAGGTTCAGGCGCAGCGCTAAGAATGGCATCCTTAAAAAAGAAGTTCGCTAATGATCCTGACGTAATAACAACAACCAAAAAAGGGAAATCTGGCATAGATGCACTTAAGGTAATGCAGAAGTGTATAGATGTAAGGCTTTTTGGTGGTATTTCCACCGAAGAGGCTGATGCTGTGAACCTGACTGGACCTGTGCAATTTGCCCTACTAAATCCATCCTTAAACGCCGTTGATTTGAGGATCCATCAGAATACCTCAGTCTTCTCATCAAGTGAGGAGAAATCACGTGGTGCCATTGGCACAACAACAGTTGTTCCTTACTCTCTCAATCAGATTCATGGTTGGATCAATCCATACTCAGCGTTGTATACAGGTCTGACACAAAAAGATATTAACCTGATGTTCAAAGCATTATGGGAGAGTATCAATAATACTAATACGAGAACAAAATCGAATCAAAACTCTATACTGCTGCTGCAAATAGTCTATACCGAACCAACCAAAAAGCTCTATGGTCTAGATCGCTTGATACGAATTAATACCGAAAAACAAGATGAACAGATTCGCAGTATAGCAGATTATCAGCTAGATTTTTCAAAGCTCAAGGAGACAGTTAATAAGGCAGAAATAGTTTCAAAAGTTAACTACTATACGGAGCATGAGATGCTGAAAACCGAGTTTGATAACAACCAGAAGTTTAATCTCATGGAAATGAAATGATCGGAATACTATTAGAGATTGAGGGCAATTGGGGGCATTTCAAAAAGCCGGAGACTAACAATAATCCTCTTACACATGATTTCATTACCAAAACAGCGCTTATTGGTCTGATTGGTGCTGTGCTGGGAAAATCACGGGAGACCTTGGCCAAGCTTTTTCCCCAGCTTTCCCAAGATTTGCTCTATGGCGTACGTATTCATAACGCGGTAAAAAAAGAGTCTTGGGCTTTTACTATGCGGCGGGCAGTTGATCCACTTTACAAATACCTTAAACAATTGGAGTTTTTGAAAAACCCCCACTATACGGTGGCAATTGCGCTGGCCAATGAACGCTCATCAGATCTGCTCAATAATTTCACCTTATCGGTTCAACATAATGAAGCCTGCTTCACTCCAGTGCTGGGGCTACAAAACTGTCCAGCGAATTTAAGATTGATCAGCATCGGAACATTTAAAAAAGGAAGTGGGGATTTTGTTACGATGAGTTTCATTACCGCAAAGCATAAGATTAGCACAACGAAAGAATTCCGACTCGGCATAGATAATATCCCTATTTATCAGAATGAAGATTTCTGGAATCCGCCGGATAAATACAGGAGAGTTATCTACCCAACAGAAGGAAGAGAGATCTCTGCTAGCGGAGAATATTATGAGTTTTCCGATAAAAGCCTATGGGTACTAATTTGAAAGAACTGTTCCATTCTCATCCAGGCAAATTATTACATGATCATTTGCAAGGTGTTGCGGCTGGCGTTCGTAAGCGAACATCTATAAAGGCGGCGGAGATTGCTGCAATCTTCCATGATTTAGGAAAGATCAACCCAAACTTTCAGCGAAAACTGAAAGGTGAAAAGAATGTTGGTTACAGTAATCATGCTTACTTATCCGCCTTTGCTTGGTTATGTTTCTGTAAAGAGAATCGGGAACTGGTCAAAGAATTGACAGCCAATGACTCTAAAATAGCCTTAGGCGTGGCGGCTATGGTGGCACATCACCATGGTAACTTACCAGATTTCGAGAATGGGATCTTTAACGAAAGGCCAAAGGAACTGCTTAAGAACTTTTTAGCCCTAGGTCTGGAATTACCACTATCAGACTTTCTGCAGTGTCTATTAGAGCATAATCATTTCGATCTCCTTTCAACACAAGCAGTACAGAACCGTATATTGAATGCTCGCTTGCTTCCTAATGATATCTCAAATCCACTAGATTTCTTTTTAGAGACCCAATTTGGTTTTGCTTGCTTAATAGAAGCTGATAAACGTGATGCGAGTGATAATAAAGTTTTCAATAGAGAGAAATTTGGTGAGTATTTCAAAGTTAACTTTGAAACCAGACTAACAGAAAAACTAGAGAGTTTCCTAACAGAAAATAGCTTGGACAAACTTCGCACACGCATGCGTGATGACGCAGTACAAAACATTATATCTAGACTGGCTCAGGGTGAGCGTGTCTTCACTCTATCTGCTCCCACAGGCGCAGGGAAAACAATAATGTTGTTAACATTAGCTGCCCAAATACTACGTCAAAATGCTGAGTTTGCCATTATTTATGCACTGCCTTTTCTTTCTATTACTGAGCAGGTCGAAATTATCTGTAAAGATATCTGCCACGATGACAAGAACGCCATTCTGCGCATAGATTCAAAATCAGAAAACAATCGTATTGACGATCTGCAAGAGCTACTTGATAGTGATCCCACCAAACTTCGCGAACTTTTGCGAGAAAGTTTCTCAGAAAATACCTTTGACCATCCATTTATTATTACAACCTTTGTACAACTTTTTGAGACGCTTGTTAGTAATCGCAATTCAACACTGCTTAAACTTCCTAACTTTGCCAGAACAATATTTCTCATAGACGAGATTCAGGCGCTACCACCACGCCTCTATATTTTCTTTACTGCATTGCTTCAGGAGTTTTGTCGAAAGTTCGATAGCTATGCGATAATCTCAACAGCTACTATGCCCTACTTAGAGATGCCAGAAAAAGCTCTGCCTCCTGCTGACGATCCTAAGATCCTTTTTCTAAACTATCAACGACCAGGTGAGTTATTGCCAGATGGAAGTTACTATTGCCACACAGTGTTCAACCGTTACCAGGTAACCAGGTTTACTCAAGAAAACTTTCGTATTACAGACTTGGCTAGCGAAATACAAGATCAACCAGAGTCGTGTTTAATCATTCTGAACACTATCGACGACACTAAACAACTCTACGATCTGTTAAGCAATCTCTTTGAAGAAGAGGAATCTATACTGCTCAATACTCATTTTACACTTAATGATAGGCGTAGAAAGCTTGATCACTGTAAAAGGGCATTAGAAAAACACAATCACATTATCCTAATCTCCACACAATTGATCGAGGCAGGAGTAGACATAGATTTCCCAGTGCTTTACCGTGATATGTGTCCCCTACCTAATCTGATCCAATCGGCAGGCAGATGTAATCGTAACGGTCTATCACTGCTAGGACAGGTTTATCTCTTTGAACTAAAGAGAGAGAATGGCAAGTCTTCGGCATCACTTATCTACCGTAATGAGCCTAAGGGATTTGTGAATTTTTGCAAAGAGCATATTGTCGATACCATAAGTGAGGCAGGTCTGTTTGGTTTGCAAAAGGAATTCTTCCAGTATGTAGCAAACAATCTCACAATTGGCCTTCATAACCAATCTGGCAATGATATTAATATGATACAGTGTATAAATCGTGCGAAATTTGAAGAGCTTGGCAAATTTAGGCTTATAGATGATAAGTATTATGGCACACAATACCGATACTACGTGCCAGAGGGTGAACATGACCGTGAGTTCGAGAATTTGCTTGATCTACTACAACACTACCAGAGTCGGGCAAGAACATTTGATGAAACCAAAAAATGTCTATTGGCGCTTGAGAGCCAACTGCGAAAGATGTTGGGGAATATAGTAACTATACGAATACCTTTAAATGGCCAACGTTATGCTCCCCCATATAGCGAGGAAGTCTTAGGTATACGTCAACTCTCCCAACCTAAGGATTATTATTCAAGTAAGACTGGTATCAGGTTAGATGGTGTCGGAGACTGTATAATTTGAATCAAAAACATATGTGCTCAGATTCCAAACCCGAAAACTTGCAAGAAAATAGTGTAACCCTATCAGCTAGGACTGGCACTGAAATCAACTACTATTTCATTTGCCACAGAAAACTCTGGCTCTTTGCACACCAGATTACTATGGAACAAGAGTCTGATCGTGTGGCTCTTGGACGGTTGGTTCATGAAGAATCTTACTCCCGTGATCGTAAAGAGATCGAGATAGACGGACATATCAAACTCGACTTTCTCCGTAACCATAATGTGGTACATGAAGTCAAGCTATCAGATAAAATGGAAGCATCCCATCGTTGGCAACTGCTTTATTATCTCTATTACCTCAAACGCAAAGGAATAGTTGATATAGTAGGTGAGATAGATTATCCAAAGTTGAAACAGAAAACCCCTGTCGAGCTAACTGCGGAACTTGAACAAGAATTGGAGATTCTGTTATCCAAAATTGATCAAGTAATAATACAACCCATACCCCCAGTAATGGAATATATGAAGATCTGTCGCACCTGCTCTTATGCTGAACTCTGTTGGGGATAATAAGTGAATTGTTTATGAGGAGTAATGATTATGGCTAGAGCATATTATCTCAGCAAGTCTGGGCGACTCAGCCGCAAAGATAATACCCTCTATTTCGAAACTCAGGAGACCGATCCTACCCAACCCGAAGCTGAGCCAAAGACCGTCAAGCGTGCAATACCAGTAGAAGATGTTGATGCGCTATTTATCTTTGGTGAAGTAGATCTCAATACCAAAGTGCTCAATTTTCTTGCACAGCACAAGATTCCAGCGCATGTCTTCAACCATTATGGCTACTATTCTGGTAGTTACTATCCACGCGAATATCTTAACTCTGGCTTTCTCATTGTTAAGCAGGTGGAGCACTACACCAAGCCAAAATTGCGATTGCCAATCGCGCGCGAATTCGTTTCCTCGGCGGCTCACAATATTCTCAAGAATTTGAAATACTATCATAATCGCGGTACCGATCTGGCCACACAGATCGCAGAGATAGAAGCGGAGTGTCCTGGCATTGAAATAGCGGCAGATATTTGTGAATTGATGGGCAGTGAAGGTCGCATACGCAACCACTATTATAGTGCCTTTAGCGCAATACTGAAGAACGATCTAGAGTTTACCAAACGAGTACGACGTCCTCCTGATAATATCATTAACGCTCTCATCTCTTTTGGTAACAGCATGGTTTATGCTGCCTGCCTAACACAAATATATCGCACTACACTCAATCCAACGATCTCTTATCTACATGAACCAGGTGCACGACGTT
>JBFLVQ010000555.1:0-6484 GCA_040758525.1 Acidobacteriota bacterium | reverse complement strand
TATTTCTAAGAAAATGCACTACTATAATTTTAGCTGTTTCATCGTTAATCATTTGGGGAACAAACTGCTTATTCTTATCAAATTTACCAGTCTCCATATAAAAACCGAAAGCACAAACATTAAAAGTAACAATGAAAGAAGCTTTAATTCTACCCGTGGTGATAATATCGTATCGCTTTCCTGCTTGCTCAATTTGTGAGGGAAATTCAACCCCTGTTTCTTTATCTTTATAAGTTGTTGAAACCTGAGCTAGTGTAGAGACAGCACAAACAAGGATTATCAAAACCAATAATCCCCAGTAACTACCCTTCTTCAACAGTATGACAAGTCTTTGCATTAGTAAATACTCCTTAATAAAATCTAGAATGTGTCAAATAAACCTAAAAGGATGAAGAGCTTTCCTTGTAAGTTTGTTCATTCTTGGTATTGGTTATTAAACTGGTATTTGATTAATTTTATCTTGCGATCGTTGTCCAACTAACCACAAACCATTCCCTCTTGGCGCTATTTTTACGGATTATCGCTGGATCTAGTCTAAGTTGGATTAGCAATCACAATATGGGCTTATGGATAAGCAGTTGTAAAAACTGGTGAATCTGTACCTGATGAATTGACATAATGGAGAAATAGATTATCCTTTTCCCTTTTCATTGTTGCATTTTATAAAATAGCAGAAAATTAATGCGAATCTATTGCAGTATTAATATCTTTTGGAGGAAAGCAGATGACAACCACAGCGTTTACGAATCGTAGCGATTGGAAATGGTTAGAAGACACCTACTGGTATTGTCCGGCTAACTGTATGCTAGCGACCTTGATTAAGACTTTCAAGAACCCTTTTTAGATTCTCTCAAGACTTGTCAAAATACTTTCCATTATTGTTAAAATCTAATGGCGTTTCAGTTTATCAACAATCTCTTTTGCTACCTTTTTTGCCTCTGGCAAGGGCAGGAGCATCCAAACATGTACCATCTCCTCGTACTCATGATAGTCAATGGTAACACCTTCTGCCGCGGCTTTAGCTTTGAACTTTCGGCAATCAGCCGCGAACACATCATGTGTACCAACATATAGTGTGATCGGTGCTAAGCCCTCCAAACTTCCATAGATCGGACTTACTAGATAGTTCGTTAGCTCCATTTCCCCTGCATACATCTTCCCAGCATCCTTGAGCCCCTGCACACTGAGAAAAGGATCTAGCTTATCCAACTCTTGTATGTCAGGATTTGTCATTGTTACATCTAGCCAAGGAGAGAGAAGTATAAGGTTCGATGGTTGTTCGATACCTTCATTACGCAGCCTCTGCGCCAGTGCAAGGCTCATTCCACCACCCGCAGAATCACCCATTACTGTCAAATTGGCGGCGCCGGCTTTGCCAAGAAGTTCTTGATAGATTGGAAATACCATTGCAAATGCATTATCAACATGATATTTGGGTGCCAGCGGGTAATAAGGCGCCGTGACCGTGCATTTCAACGTATCAACAAGATTTGAAATAAACTGCCAGTGCTGCTTGGCGAACCCGTTCACGTAAGCGCCGCCATGTAGATAGTAGATGTGCTTAGCGCCCACATTCTCCTTTGGTGTGATAGTCCAAACAGTATGCCCCTTTACTTCCTGAATAGTAATATGGTGTTTCTCATATAGCTTTCTTGACGGTTCAGCATGCAGTGCCTTTCCTCCACTTTCCATCCTTTCCTTAATGCGATTGAGATACCTCTTCCAGCCAATAAGCCGTAGGATTATGTAAAGTACCTTACTCTGGAAACTTGGTTTACTCATATATACCAAAATCGTGCCATAGTGTTCCACCAATAGTGTGGTAGTGCTTGGTTGGTGGTAAGGCGGTGCAGATACAAAATCATTTTTGTCTGGCGCACCACACAAACCTAGCGGATAGATATGATAAAAGATTGCATCGTATGCCCAATCTGCCACCTATGTAGACCCCCGATAAATATCTTAACTTTAGTATGGCTGTGTGGCTTCAGCATTTAATACGACCGGTTGTGAGCAATCAGATTCTTGTCTAGAGATAGGGCTCATCAGATAGTCGCTGGGAATCAGGCGTGCTGCACGATGCCGGAACTGCCAGGTAAATGTCGGCCATAACGTTGAATTGCGTCCGGTAGCATCAAGATACCAACTTTTACACCCACCAGCAGTCCAAACGGTACCACGCATCTTCTTATCAACTTCGCTGAGAAAAGTTGCCTGTGCTTCGAGACGAGGCTCAATAGCAGCAATATTATGTTTGTGTATATAACGTATCACGCTTATCACATGGGCAATCTGACTCTCTATCATAAAGACAACCGAGGTATGCCCCAATCCAGTATTGGGGCCAAGCAACAGAAAGAAATTCGGAAATCCACTTATCGTTGTGCCAAGATATGCTTTGGGGCTTCCCCGCCAGGTCTCTGCCAGTGTTAGCCCATGCTTGCCAGTAATATGTTTGGCAAGCGGGATATCAGTGACATGAAAACCTGTTCCATAAATTATTGTATCGATCTCACGTTCAATACCATCTTCAGTAACAATTGCGTGAGGCCTGATCTCACGTATGTGCTCAGTAATCACTTCAACATTGGACTGGGTTAGCGATGGTAGATAATTATTTGAGAGCAGTATACGCTTGCAGCCAATGGTATAGTTTGGCGTCAATTTTGCACGCAATACCGGATCTTTGACGGCTCTGTTAAGATGGCGTATGGCAGCATTCTTAAAATACGAACTGAGGCGTGGATGGCGAAAACAGAGTAGAAAGAATTCTCTTAACCAATAGATAGCAAAACGTGTCAACTGTTGAGCAAGTGGAAATTTGTTGAAGATACGGCGCTCTTTTGCGCTGATCGCCCGATCGATACGCGGTACGATCCATGGTGGAGTGCGCTGGAAAACTTTTAATGCCCCTACCTTCGGTTGAATCTCTGGAACAAATTGAATCGCTGATGCTCCTGTGCCGATCACAGCAACTTTGCGATTAGTTAGATCATATTCATGATCCCAGCGAGCAGAATGAAATGTTTTGCCCATGAATGTCTCTATTCCTGGTAATCTGGGAATGGAGGGTTCGCTAAGCGCGCCAATACCAGCCACTACTAAAGAAGCAGTGTAAACTCCCTGAGATGTCTCAACCCGCCAATGCTGCGCGCGCTCCTGCCAGATCGCATTACGCACTTCATGTTGAAAGCGTATATGTGGAATCAACCCGTAATCACGCGCACAATGTTGTAGATAGGCCCAGATCTCTGCTTGTGGTGAATACATTCTGCTCCAGTTCGGGTTTGGTGCAAATGAGAATGAATAGAGGTGAGATTGTACATCACAAGCACATCCTGGATAGGTGTTATCCCGCCATGTGCCGCCAACATCATTGGCACGCTCAAGGATGATAAAATCATTAATCCCATCTTGCTTTAATCGGATTGCTGTGCCCAGTCCACTAAAACCGCTACCGATAATGATTACTTGAAAATGAGGGTCGCTCTTCTGATTCATACTGCTTCGACTCCATCTTCAAAATTGACTTTGGTACTATACCGTACCAAGATAAAATGGTACTGTCAAGTACCAAAAGAGGGGCAGAGTGGAGGCAATTGATATGACGAGGCCGGTTGATGACTATCGTACCAGGTTACTTGAAGGCATGGCTGCAGCCGTAAATAAGAAGGGATATGCTGATACCACCATTGCTGATATCGTACGTGAAGCTCGAGTATCAAAGCGCACTTTTTACGAATATTTTGATAAAAAAGAGGACTGTCTATTGGCACTCTATATTGCAGCCAGTGAGCGTACCTTACAGGTAATTGCTGATACGGTTAAGCCAGAGCTTGAGCTAGCTAGCCAGATTGATATGGCGATTGAGGCCTATTTTTCACGTTTGCAGGAATCGCCTAAGCTGATTCGCACGCTCTTTATCGAGATCTTTACCGCTGGTAAAAAGGGGCTGAAAGTAAGATGCGCAGTCAACCTGCGTTTTGCCAAACTGCTACAATCACTGATTTGTGCAAATCACTCTACCACAGATAAGAAGAAATTTCCCCTTCCGTTGGCCATCACAATTGTCGGCGGTATCAACGAACTAGTTCTACAAACGATTGAAAGTGATGGCGTCAATAAATTGGACGAGCTAAGGGCACCTGCCGCAGCTCTTATCAAAGCCGTTACCAGTAAGACCGATATTTTTAATTCTTGATAATCCCTCCATGTTTCGAAAAGTACTTAATATTGGTTGGGTAGCGGTCGAGTTTCCATTACTGGGTTACCGTACTGCCCCGATTAATTTTCCTTTTTCATAAGCGATCGCGAACACTACATGCGTGTCAGAACGTTCTCCCACAACAACAATAATAATGTTGCTGGTACGCAAACCTAAGCCGGTGAAGATCAGCACATCATATTCCAGGTAAGGTGAGCGATAGGCTTCAGATCTTCGCTCTTGTTGAATGGTTACGATCAATCCATAATGTCGCTACATGAAAGATAAGAGGAGGGAGTATAAGCATCTGGGCACTAGGGGTAATCCCTATTTTAAGTCCAGGCACCAACGGCATCCTTGAGTTATATGCCCATAACTCAAGGATAGAGACTGCAACCCACTCAACGCTTGCCCCAATCATGGCCCCAGCAACCAGCATCACTGTATAACCACTGGCACCTGGTGCCTCAAACCAATCTGGCTTCCCAAATACAGCATACCCAATGAAGAATATAAGCAAAATCAACGTGCCATCACCTAAGCTCGCTAAAAAACAGTGCCACCACATCATTGTGGAAGTATCCGAACAGATGTATAGAGGGGACTGCGCCAGCTCCCAGGGATAACTAAAAAAGACTGATACTAAAAATAGAGTCAGTATCAATCTCCATAATGGTTTTTGTTTTGAATTTTCTGCCTGCATAGTCTCCTTATGGATAGGTTCTAGTGTTCCTGTCGCTCGTTCGCTCTTAGTGTATGAAATTCAGTGTTTATCTTCTTCGCGAGCAAGAAATTCTGTTTTCTGGATAATCTAATCCCGGTGAATTCTCAACTTTTTAACCAAGGGTTTTCAGAACGACCTTCTGATGCTGAGCAACTTGCCTGCAAATGAGTTCGCGGAATTTTATTCTGCTGCTGTTATCCTCACCATCAGTTACAATAACCAGAACCTTCTTTTGATGCTTACCATTCTGAATATGATCCAGAGCAAAAGATACAGCATCATATAATGCCGTTTGCCCGCCGGTCCGCAGACCAGCAATGGAATTCTCTTGCTTATGCCCATCCGTGGTGAAATTGCAGACAACTTCTAATTGATCGCTGAAGGTCATTATGAACATATCATCCTGAGCAGTGTCCTCATCTACGACATGAAGTCCTGCCTGATAAACGCTTTTAATCATCTCACGCATACTGCCGCTACGATCAAGGACAAGCCCCCAACTTACCGGCCTCTCATCTGTGCTGAAAAAACTAGCCGTCTGTTTGATCCTGTTTTCAAAGACCTTGAAATCTTCTTTGTTCAGCCCTAAAATTGCTCTTCTTTTCTTATCCATCACAGTAACATTCAAAGAGACTAGATCTATGGACATTTTAACAAATGGTGTTTCCCGTGGCTCTTCGCGATACTGCTGCGCGATTACCCACGGCGGAGAAAGTATTAACAACATAACCAGCAGTAACGCTGTTAGTTGAATAGCATACTGCGGTCTCATATCTCCTCCTCTCTTATGCTCCATGAAGCTGGGCGCTAATCTTTTCACAGCGTTCCCGCAGTTGTGCGCAGTGATGTTTGACGCGATTCATCTCTGAAATTGCGCAACTGCGACGGAAACCTGCTACCACTGCACTGGCCTGTTCGAACTCTTCAAGAAGTTGTTGCAGATCACTTGCTGCCAGAAAAACACCTCGTCTCAACTCCAATTGATGATTGACAAGAGCAGATGCTCCGATAGGTTCGGCTACTGTGGTAAAGTCTTTGCACAGCATTGCGAGATTGACACGGAGGTTTGCAAGTATGGTGCTGCAATTTTGTCCGCCATCGCGAGGTTGTTTAGCTCTCTTATGCCCGTCACAGCACATACAGCGCTCTTCCAGATGTGCGTCAGCATCACCACACTCACAATTATCCGGCAACCTTTGGACAATTTCAGCAAGCTGAACGACTTCCTGGTAGATACTCTGCCATAGTTGTAAGAGATCCATAATGCTTCCTCCTTTATGCCAATCTTCCTCACTATGAACCGAGATCCTTGTCTGGTTGCTCAAGACTTTACAACTTGAGACTTCGCTATCTCAGTAATATTTGTTTCAAACCATCTGCCATAAGGAAAAACGAACGAACCACCACTTAATAAGGATAGTTTTAACATATCCTGCCTGGTCAACATATCCCTCCCTAAAAAGCTTGATTTAGACCTGCGATACATTGCTGTAGTTGCGCATCGACAGTTTGGAGTTTTCTTAGAGCTTCATGGGTACAATCTACCGATGAATCCT
>JBFLVQ010000554.1:0-6485 GCA_040758525.1 Acidobacteriota bacterium | reverse complement strand
CACCAAGTTCATTAACCCTTTTCTCATATTCCTGTTTTACTTCAGAGAATGGACGGCGACGTGCTGAGGCAGCGCCAAACCCGCCTCGTGGTGCACGCATAGTCGGCCAATTAATAACCATAGCGACCGCACGGCGTATTAGCATTTCATCAATAACCCAACCAGACAGGTTAATGGCAGAAGCTTGACCAGGAATAATCGTTCCACCGCCACCAAAGAAACTCAGCCCTGGGACAGAGACAGTGTGTGTAATACCATTTGCACGGGCTACGGGTATATGCTCACTGTTCATATTAATGGCTGTGGCGGCAATCAATTGTGGGTTATACTCACCCATTTCATTAGTGTCAACAGTAGCGCCTACCGCGCCAATCTCGACCAAGCCTAACTGACTAACAGCATCAAAGAAGCCAGGATATACTTGCAATCCTTTGGCATCGATGACCTGTGCGCCGGCTGGAATAGCAACATTCTTACCAACCGCCTCGATCTTACCATTGCGTATAACAATGCTGCCATTATCGATAGGGGGACCAGCCAGAGTAAATATTTTCGCGCCACGTATAGCATAAGCTTGCGGAGCTGCTTGTACCAATATCATTGGTAGTAACGCGAGCGTTACCAGCAATAGTGTAATCGAACTGAACCAAGTATATTTTTTCATATCAGCACCACCTGAAAATTAGTGATCTTCGTCAAAGAACAACGGACTTTCAACTACATCAGGTTTCTTTTCCGGTTCTTTCTTATTTGCTGGAGGATTAGCCTTCTTCTCTTTATCCTTGAGTGCTTGCTTCTCTTTTTCACGTTCAGCGCGTTGTGTAATATCGCGCTCACGATCAAAGTAGATCTGGCCATCAATAATGGTCTTTTGCACAACTGCATAGACACTCAAAGGATGCTGATCATAGATGACAAGATCGGCGTCTTTACCAACTTCGATTGAGCCGACACGATTGTCAATACCCAATTGGATCGCAGGATTAATAGTGACAAGTTTAAGCGCGTCATTCTCAGAAAGCCCGCCATATTTTACGGCTTTAGCTGCCTCTTGATTGAGGTGACGTGCCTCTTCAGCACTATCAGAGTTGATCGATACTACCACGCCATATTGGGTCATTAGCGCAGCATTGTATGGTATGGCGTCATAAGCTTCTACTTTGAAAGCCCATAGATCAGAGAAAGTAGAGGCACCTGCGCCATGTGCAGCAATCTCCTTGGCTACTTTGTAACCTTCTAGAACATGCTGAAAAGTTTTGATCTTAAAGCCAAACTCATCGGCAACACGTAGCAACATCAGAATCTCATCAGCACGATAACAGTGAGCATGTACTAGTCGTTTGTTCTCCAGTATCTCAACCAGTGGCTCTAACTTCATATCACGTTTGGGTGATATTAACTTAGTCTCACCAGCAGCTTGGCGACGACGATACTCATCCCAGGATTTTTTGTATTCACGGGCTTGATTAAAAGCTTGGCGAATAACATCCTCGACGCCTAAGCGAGTACTAGGATAGCGTCTAGGCGCGCCTGGTGGAGGAGTGAAGTTAGAACGCTTAGGGTTTTCGCCCAGAGCAAACTTGATGCCGGGCGGTGCACCAGCAAAGAGTAGTTCTTGTGCGGGCTTACCCCAACGTAGTTTTATTACTGCATTGAGGCCGCCAATAGGATTGGCGCTGCCGTGTAGAATATTGGCACTAGTAACGCCGCCTGCTAGATCACGATAGATATCAACATCATTAGGATCTAGCACATCAGCAATCGCAACCATAGATGTGACAGACATACTGCCTTCATTTACTCCGCCCTCGACAGCAATATGTGAATGGCAGTCGATAATTCCAGGAATAACATACTTCCCAGCAGCATCTATGATTGTGGCAGCGGCTGGACTATCAACAGTTTTACCAACTTCAGCAATTTTGCCATCACGGATCAGAATAGATCCTTTATCAATGGTGCCTTTAGTGACGGTAAAGATCTTGGCATCCTTAATTACAATAACAGATGAGCTCTGTGCGGATACCAGGATAGGCATTGTCAAGGCTGCCAGTATGAACACCATTAAGATAGCATTGAGTGTTCTCATTGCTCACCTCCCATCTCAGTATTAGGCCGTATACCTGTGAATTCTGCAGAGAATCGTCCTAAACTTACACTGCCTTTCATCTGATTGTTCTCTACATTGCCAGAGAAAGTAGTATCTACAGGGCGCTGACCTAATGTAAGAGTAACCGTAAAGCTAAATTTATTGCTGCTTACATAGCCTGTGCTAATGCTGCCTGAGCCAACGGCAGAAGTAACGGTGCCGGTAAGCGTGCCATCTTGCGACATCGTGAGGTCAGCGGTAACAGTTTGTGTTCCTTGTGGCGAAGCTACTGTTAAGGTCCATCTTCCTGTCAAATTAACGGTCGGTGGTTCTGTTGGTCGGCTAGGTTCACGTACCTCATACTTATGTCCATCAACAAAGATCATTTTCACCTTTGTTTTATCATTGAAGAGATCGCCATCAGCAACAACTAGATTAGCAATTTTGCCTGTGTCTATACTTCCCAATTGATCTACAACACCAAATATTTCTGCTGCATTAAGTGTAAAAGCGCGTAGTGCTGCTTCTGGTGGCAGTCCTGCCTCGATCGCTTTCTTAGCATTCTTGAGAATATCCTTGGGATTAGTAATACCATCTGAATAGAAAGCGAACTTCACACCAGCCTTCTCTAGTGCCGCAGGTGTGGAGGGCGCGCGATCGCGCAGACGCAACAATTCTAGTGATTCATCAGCATCTGGATCAGCTTCACGATCCTTCTCTGGCCATTTCAAACTGACCAATACAGGAATCCGCTTGGCTGCCAATGTGCTGGCAACTTCATAACCTTGTTGTCCACCATAAAGCACAGTACGTAAAGAGAACTCTTCACTCAGTTTGAGTGTGCGCAAGATTTGCGCGCTAGTATTGCCAGGCAGTAGTACAGGGCGTTGACTAATTAGCGCATCATAAATTGCACGCACCGCACGATCATATTCTGGTCTTTGTAGACCACGAGGATTAGTACGGTAGAGCTTGTCGGCTTCGCCAAAGTGGGTAGTATCCAGCAAGACCTGTTTAACATAGGCCATTGTACCCATTAGCGAGCCAGGAAAGCTGATAAAGCCACCCGGCGATTGAAACGATATATTTAGTGTAGCTGGCGATTTCACTATCATATCACCAGCACGTTCCCCAGCAAGATTGATCAATGCACCTTGACCAGAAAAGATACCATCTCTTTTCGCAACCAAGGCAGAAGTAAAACAGGCATTGCGCCATGATTCAAAACGCTTGTCTTCAGGATTTAACTCATCTGCAGCATGCTGCCAAGGGGTAGTAGCAGGCCGATCTTCAGGACCACGTGCAACCCTAGTTGCCTGTTGGGGATTATTTGCTCCCCCTTGTCCTGGCGTAACCGTTGAAGGCGCCGCCGTTGGTAACCCAAGATCAGTAAAAGCGTCAATAAAGCCTGGGTAAACTGTGAGCCCTTTACCATCAATTACCCAGGCTTCCGGTGGAATTGTAACATCCTTACCAACTGCAGTGATTAACCCACGGGCAATAACCACTGTGCCGTTGTCTATCACAGGACCAGAAACTGGTACTATACGAGCGTTGCGTATCGCAAAGTAAGGTGGCTCATCCGTTTGAGCCTGACTTACAGTTACTAGCGCAGTCGATAGTACAATACAGATAAAAAGAGCGCTGCGAATATAACAGCGTAACATTACACACTCCTTTCTTAACGCTTATAGATGGCGCAGCGAATTATTAAGTCTAATGCAATGGACTTGTTTTACGCTCGCCGCTAATGTGGTAACTCCCACAGTCGTAGTGTATTATCATCACCACTGGAGAGCGCGAAATGATCGCCAGGGATAAATATGACCGATCTAATTGAGCCTACATGACCTAGGAAACATTCTATCTGCTCACGGCTCTCGATATTCCATAGACGAACCGTGCCATCAACCCCACCCGAAATTAACTGACGACCATTATAGGAGAAACATACACTGTTGATCCAATCAGTGTGCCCTTGTAGACGACCAGACTCTCGTCCGGTTTTAAGATCCCATAACCAGATATCTCCATCACTACCGCGAGAAATTGCCAAACGACCATCTGGTGAAAGGGCTACCCGCTCAATCAAACTGGTGTAGCGGTGGAGAACATACAATGGTTGTTTGCGCTTGACATTAAAGAGAGTTAGATAACCTACTCCACCAAGCAAGTTATAGTTGCCATCGGCTGAGAAGGCCATACTCCAGATCCAGCTAACCCAAAAGGATAACAAGACCATCTGGAGAAGAGGCCATGCTAACTACCTTATTGCGCAGTGTCAACTCTCTTGGTAGAGACGCCTGGTAGGCAACCGTTTCTGCAATGACTTGAGGAGTTTTTACAAGTGGTTCATTGGCGATCAAGATAGGTTGACGTGAGCTTACTTCTGCCTGGACCTCTTTAAAAATGCGGCGCGCTGTTTCTGGGGAGACGTTTAAGCGACAGCGCAGTTCGCTATCACTAAAAAGGCTCTGTTTTAGGGCGACAGTACTATCTAGCCGTTGATCCTTGGCAAAATAGACTGCTCCCATGCCGCCCTGCACAATTTGGCGCACAATTAGATAGCGATTTTGCAAAACAGTATTGGATGCCAGCATCTCTCAATTGAGTAGTGAGGGTCAGAATAGCGCGTGTTTCTAGGCTGGACAACCAAAAACTGTTGATCTGCCGCCAATTATAGTTATCTCTATAAACAAATATACCCGGGGTAAGGTTAATCTTACCCCGGGATAGAGATGCCAACACGCTAGGGAAGTGTTGGGCAATAAGGCTTAGGTAGTGGCTGGCTGTGACAGCGTTACCGCTCTGTTGAAGTAGTTAATTACGCCAACTTCAAGCGCCGAGTTGTTAAGCGCATCCAAAGCCGTACGTTGATTACTATTCAAACCACGTGCTGTAGAGTTTATTGTATCTACAGTGCGTCCAATCATTTGATAGAGTGCCAACACATTCGGTACCTTCGGCGGGGTCGCGTTTAGACCAGTAACAGCCGATTGAATCCTGCTAATAGTGTTGTTAATGGCACCTGCTGCCGCGGCGGGCAGCCGTCCACCCGATACCTGCTGTAGTAATGAAGAGATATTCTGCAGGTTCACTACATAAGCAGCGCGTGGAGCAGCATTGGCTTGGAAGAAAGCCTGTACTCTTGCTGCGGTGGCAGGATCGTTCTTGGCAGTTCTCAGATACTGACTAATGCCTTGGCCAGCTCTGCCGCTATAAGAGAACTGAGCTGGATTGGCATTGGTTACTGGGAAGCCATTGAACTGTACTGTAACGGTCTGACCATTGCCATTCGGTACTTGTACAGACTGTAGTTTATCAGCAGAGTTTACCTGATAGATGATGTTGTTAGCATTGGCTTTGATACCCTGACCAGCAAGGAACTGTACTACCTGTTGACCAAATACCTGCGATGGCCTTGCCTGTGCCTGTGAAAGCGGCTTAGCAGCATTGAAAGTAGGTAATGGATAGCGACCGGTGCCTGGATTGGCAGTGAAGGTGCTCGTGCCATTGACAGGCAGACGGTTCAGTTCATAGTTGCTTACACCAATCGAGAGAATATCTAATGCAGTGTTGAGTGCGCCACGATTGACGCCACAAGCATTGGACAATGATCTCAGGGTATTTCCAACTAGGTCATAGACTTTATCAGCATCAGGTGGCTGTCCACCATTGGGCACATTACCAAGCTGATTGTAGAATGTGCAGAGTTGATTGATTGTTTGGTCAATCTGACGACGCTGGTTTGAGTTCAAGTATGAAGTATTCTTAACTGTAGTCAAAGCGCTGGCAAGATTCTGTACGTTGACAGCAAAATTGGCATTTGATGTTAAGTCATTCTTATAGACGTTTCTCACTTGTGCACGTTGTGCATCTGTGAGCGGTCCCTGCTGTTGTAAGAAATCCAGGATGCCCTGACGTGAGAATACGGTAGTTGGCAGATCTGCTGTAGTCTGAGCTGGTACATTGCGAGTTGGTGGCAGACCATAAAACAGCTTCATGGTACTGTTGGGATTATTTCTAAAGGTAATCTCGTTTACCTGATTGGTATTGGCAGAATTGACCAATACTGTTGATCTACGTGTCAAATTATTAGCACCGCGCAACTGATAAGAGTTGGCAAGAAGATCATTGAGCGGAGCGCTAAATGTGGCACGTGGATTAAGGGAGACATTTGGAGCTGGTGGAGGAGTGCCACCACCATTACTTGGTGCCATTGAGAGTGATACTGGTCTAGTAAAGTAGTTCTGTATACCAATCGGGAACAACGAACGATTGAGTGTATCTAGTTGTGCTCGTTGTGCACCATTGAGGACAAACTGTGAGTTTGTCAATATGTCCAGATTATCACCAATCAACTGATATGTGCCTAATACATCTGGTATCACTGGCG
>JBFLVQ010000553.1:0-6491 GCA_040758525.1 Acidobacteriota bacterium | reverse complement strand
TAAATGGTATGTACCCTGTTTGTGGGAGATCGATCTCGATAGATCGCTATTCAATAGGGCATTGCCCCGGCATGATTTCTCCGAACAGGACTATCAAATATTCTTAAAACATCTAGAGTTCAAAGGGCATGGTTCGTTCGGTAATATTATTGAAGAATTACGGCAACCTACTACTACCCGCTTTGACAGCGAGGCACACTTTATTGATGTAAGCGAGCTAGCGAAGCGAGATGAAGTTCGTCACAATGCCTGGATGCAAGATCTACTTAAACTAAACTGGAAGACCATATTAGGTGGTCGCTTTAGCGGTCGCGATCGTAGTGAAAAGATTGATCGTGCACGTATAGGAGTCTACTTATTAGTCGATTGGCTGGCGGGAAGATCTGTCTTCTCTCGTGAAGAGCTGGTCAAAGTCTCACAAAGCAGTCCCGTGACAATCTCTGATGATCTGGAAACAGTTTGCCAGACAATAAACAATCTATTGCATGTGCTGATCAAGAATGACTATTTAATATTAACAAACGATCGCTACCGTATTGTTTGGCAGAGTGATGATCCGCCTACTATCCGTAAGGTCAAACCTTTTGTTGCTAACCAAATTCTTGAACCGCAGTCAATCTCTGCTAATGTTGGGAAACCATCATTAAACCAGGCTTCGCTGCTAGCCAGACCACAACTGACGGATCAAGCTGCAACCAGCCTTATCCCTGCTCGTACTATCTCTGTCTTTGTCAGTTATAGCCACAAAGATGCAAAATACCTTAAGCAGAATTCGCTGATGGGATTTTTATCAGGGCTGACCCTAGAAGGGTTTGAGTTCTGGCATGATGAAAGGATCTCGGCTGCCGATCTTTGGGATGAACGTATACGAGATCAGATTAAGCAATCAGATATTGCCTTGCTACTGATTAGCCAATGGTTCTTAACCTCCTTCTACTGTATGAATGTGGAGGTAGAAGGCTTTCTTAAGAGCCGTGCTGAATCGGGTCTAAAGATCTTTCCGATCATTATTTCTCCTTGCGACTGGAAATCTCATCAATGGTTGACCAGTACGCAATCTGAACCTCGCTTTGATCAGACCATTGAGACCCACTACAAAAACAAAGGAAAACGTGATCAACTATTTTTACGCATTCTTGAAGAGGTACGTAGACTGGGTAGAGAGATTCGCGCTCGACATTGATTCTCCTCAATAGGTTATTCTACTAAGAACTGCGTCATGGACTAGGAAAAAAGACCATAAAAATGGTAGATTCTTCTCTCTCGAAACCAATCCTTGTCACTAAATCTTTACCTAAAAGAAGAGTCACCTATGATAACAAAAATCAGAATATCCAAAATCCTATTGGTTCTAGCGATACTGAGCATGGTTAGCGGTGGTGCGGCGCAAGAGCGCAGCAAGGATAATGAACTTTTTAAAGGGCTAAAATACCGACATATAGGCCCTTATCGAGGAGGCCGGGTAACCGCTGTTGCAGGTGTTACAACACAGCCTTTTGTCTACTATATGGGTGCTACCGGAGGTGGCATGTGGAAGACCACCGATGGTGGCGTTAATTGGTATGCGATCTCGGATGGCCAGTTTGGTACTGGTTCAGTAGGAGGAATAGGGATCTGTGAAGCAGATCCAAATATTATTTATGTTGGCATGGGTGAGTCACCTATACGTGGCAATGTCTCGTATGGTGACGGAATCTACAAATCGACCGATGCAGGTAGTAATTGGAAACGTGTAGGGCTGGAAGATACACATCAAATCGGTCGTGTACGTGTTCATCCACGCAACCCTGACATTGTTTATGTCGCAGCACTGGGCCATGTCTTTGGTCCACATGAACAGCGTGGTGTGTTTCGCACTACTGATGGCGGTAAAAGCTGGCAGCGTATGCTCTACCGTAATAACAAAGCCGGCGCAATCGACCTGATACTTGATCCTACTAATCCTAGCATTATTTATGCTGGTTTCTGGGAGGCCTATCGTACGCCTTACAGCCTAGAGAGCGGTGGACCAGGAAGCGGTCTTTTCAAATCCACCGATGCTGGTGAGACCTGGAGCGAGTTAACGCGCAATCCTGGTCTACCTAAAGGTATGATTGGCAAAGTTGGTATTACCGTCTCCCCGGTCAATTCACAAAGACTCTGGGCAATTATAGAGGCGGAAGATGGCGGCGTCTTTCGTTCTGATGATGCTGGTAAGACCTGGACGAAGATTAACCAGGAGCGCAAACTAAGACAGCGTGCCTGGTACTATACACGTATTTATGCCGATCCTCAGAATCCTGAGAGCGTCTATGTGCTTAATGTCGAGTTCCATAGATCGAATGATGGGGGCCGTACCTTTACTAACATACCCGTGCCACATGGCGATAATCATGACTTATGGATTGCGCCCAATGATCCACAGCGTATGATCGAGAGTAATGACGGCGGCGCTCAAGTTAGTGTTAATGGTGGTAAGACCTGGACAGAACAGGATCAACCTACTGCACAGATCTATCGTGTTGCAGTAGATAATGATTTTCCTTATAACATCTATGGCGCGCAACAAGACAACAGCACACTTAAGATCCCTAGTCGCACTACCAGCTTTGGCATTACTCGTAACCATTGGTATCCCGTTGGAGGTGGTGAAAGCGGTTGGATTGCGCCTCATCCAAAAGATTCCAATATAATCTTTGCTGGCTCATATGGCGGTTACCTAACACGCTATGATCATCGTACCGGACAGACTCGCGAGGTTACCGTATGGCCAGAAAACCCCATAGGCCAAGCCGCTGCCGATCAAAAGTACCGCTTCCAATGGAATGCTCCTTTGGTCTTTTCGCCTAATGATGCCAATACGCTCTATGCGGCTGGCAACATACTCTTTAAATCTACTGATGAGGGGCAGAGTTGGCAGCCAATTAGCACTGATTTGACACGTAATGACAAATCAAAACAAGGCGCTTCTGGTGGTCCTATCACCAAGGACAATACTACTGTTGAATACTACTGCACAATCTTCACGGTGATGGAATCCAGTCTACAACCTGGGCTGATCTGGACTGGCTCTGATGATGGTCTGGTACATATTACTCGTGATGGCGGCAAGAGTTGGACTAATGTCACTGGCAAAGATATACCTGAATGGATTCAGATAAACTCTATTGAAGCCTCTTCTCATGACGCTGGCACTGCCTATATTGCTGCAACAATGTACAAATCGGATGACTTTAAGCCTTATCTATACAAGACTACCGATTATGGCAAGAGCTGGCAAAAGATTGTTAATGGTATTCCCAATGGTGCCTTTACTCGTGTAATTCGCGAAGATCCACATAGACGTGGACTGCTTTATGCTGGCACAGAAACCGGTATGTATATCTCCTTCGACGATGGTAAGCAATGGCAACCGCTACAACTCAATCTACCAGTAGTGCCTATTACTGATCTTGCTGTGCATAAGCGTGAGAAAGACCTAGTCGTAGCAACACAGGGTCGATCTTTCTGGCTGCTCGATGATCTAGATGTAATACATCAGGTCGCGGAGGGAACAGTCAAATCCGATGTCTATCTATTGAAACCAGCGACTGCCTATCGTATGTCTGGCGGGGGTGGCGGCGAACTGCCAGCTACTGCCACCATTGGTGAGAATCCCCCCAATGGCACGATCATCTATTTCTATTTGAAGAACAAACCTACTGGCGAAGTGAAACTAGAGATCCTTGATACGACTGGTCAGGTATTAAATACCTACACTAGCAAACCACCTGAGGGACAGACAAAAAGTGAAGAGCCATCACCACGTCGTGAAGAGCAGAATTTTGTCCCCGCAGAAGTAGGTTTGAACCGTTTTGTCTGGAACCTACGTTATCCCGATGCTACCAGAGTGCCTGGAATGGTCTTATGGGCAGCCGAAACACGTGGTCCACGCGCTTTGCCTGGCAACTATCAAGCTAGACTCACTGTGGATGGCAAGACCTTTACACAGCCTTTTGAAGTCGTATTGGATCCACGTCTCAAGCTCTCTTTAGAAGATTTGACAAAGCAGTTTGAACTGCTTATCAAAACACGTAACAAGCTTAGTGAGACACATAATGCTATCACTCTAATCCGCGACCTGCGTAAACAGGTTGAAGAGACAGTTAGCCGAGTAAAAGATCAAACTAATGGAAAGGCTGTAGCAGAGGCTGGTAAGGCACTGACAGCAAAATTAACAGCCATAGAGGAGAAACTCTGTCAACCCAAGGTCCAGAGCAGTCAGGATGTCCTCAACTATCCTATGCAGCTTAACAATAAACTGGCAGCACTTGCCTCTACAGTGTCAAGCGCAGAGGGTGCACCGACACAACAGACTTATAAAGTGTATGAAGAGCTGACTAGTAAGATTGATACAGAACTGCGTACCTTAGAACAGTTACAGCGCACTGATCTAGTGGCTTTCAATCAATTGGTCCGTGATCAGAACTTCCCGGCAGTAATTATTAAGGAGAAATCTACCAAGTAGAGACTAGCTGAAAGGAGAAGAAAGATGCCGACAAAGAAGATTCTTATGTTGGTAGGGGACTATGTGGAAGATTATGAAGCTATGGTGCCCTTCCAAATGTTAGTTATGGTTGGCCATACGGTTCATGCCGTGTGTCCTGGCAAGAAGCCTGGCGAGACCGTGCGTACTGCCGTGCATGATTTTGAAGGCGACCAGACCTATAGTGAGAAGCGAGGCCATAATTTTGCAATCAATGCAAATTTTGCTGAGATCAAACCGCAAGATTATGATGCTCTGGTGGTTCCTGGGGGACGATCGCCAGAATATCTACGCTTAAATGAACAGGTACTTGCTACTGTCCGCCACTTTGCCGAAGCTAAAAAGCCAATTGCTGCTATCTGCCATGGTCAGCAGGTGTTAATTACTGCTGGTATTGTAGAAGGCAAGCTCTGCACTGCCTACCCTGCCATTAAGCCAGACCTATTAGCTGCTGGCGCACGTTGGGGCGAAATAAACGCAACTTACTCTAATGCCTATGTAGATGGTAACCTTGTCACAGCAGCGGCTTGGCCAGGCCATCCTGAGTGGATACGCAAATTCTTAGAATTACTGGGCAGCAAGATTGAACCATAATGAGGTTTTGATCGTTAAGCCGCCCAATAGTAGCAGTGATAAGTTTGACAAGACGTGCAGGGACAGTTAAGGTTTATGTCGCTAATTAATTAAGGTCTGTTACGGAAATGAGTCTGTATGTTAAGCATAGATTTTGTTCGCAATAATTTGGCAGAGGTAAAAGAGCGGTTGGCAACACGTGGTAACATTGTCTCGCTTGAATCCTTTGAGCAACTTGATCAGCAACGCCGTGCCGCGATCACAGAACGCGACAGTTTAAGAGCACGCTGCAACCAATTAAGTGAAGAGATAGGCGCGTTAATGAAGGCAAAGCAGAAAGAGGCTGCCGCTCCCAAACAGCAAGAAGTAGCAACTGCGAAAGTCCGTGTTAAAGAGCTAGAACAATTGATCGAACAAACAGAGAGTCAACTTGGCGATATTCTCCTTGCTGTGCCCAACCTTCCACACACATCTGTCCCAATAGGCAAAGATGAGACTGCCAATGTTGAGATACGTCGCTGGGGCACACCTAAACAGTTTGAATTCCCTATTAAAGATCATGTCGATCTAGGCAGTAAATTGGGCATACTTGACCTAGAACGAGCTGTTAAACTCACGGGTGCGCGTTTTGCGATTCTACGTGGATTAGGTGCACGTCTGGAACGCGCGCTGATCAACTTCATGCTTGACATACAGACTCGCGAACATGGCTATACAGAGGTACTGCCCCCCTTTATCGTCAATAGCGCATCTTTGCGTGGTACTGGTCAACTACCTAAATTTGGAGAAGATCTCTTCAAATTGGAACGTTCCGACTATTGGTTAATACCCACTGCAGAGGTGCCACTTACCAATATCTATCGTGATGAGATACTAGAAGTAGATCAATTGCCGATCAGTCTGACTGCCTATACTCCCTGCTTTCGTGCTGAGGCAGGTAGCTATGGTCGTGATGTGCGGGGCATCATACGACAACATCAGTTCGATAAAGTGGAACTGGTGAAAATTTCCCACCCAGACCACTCTTACAATGACCTGGAACGGCTTACCAAAGATGCGGAAACAATCCTGCAGCGGCTGGAGTTGCCCTATCGTGTTGTCGTGCTCTCAACTGGTGATATGGGAGCATCGGCAGCTAAGACCTACGATTTAGAGGTCTGGTTACCTAGCCAGAATACCTACCGTGAAATCTCCTCTTGTTCCAATTGTGAAACGTTCCAGGCACGCCGTGCGCAGATCCGTTTTCGTCCTACAGCAGGCGCCAAGCCTGAACCTGTACATACCCTGAATGGATCAGGACTGGCAGTAGGACGCACTTGGCTAGCAATTCTAGAGAATTACCAGCAAGAAGATGGTAGTGTGGTTGTGCCAACAGCTTTACGGCCCTACTTGGATGGACGAGAAGTGCTCACAG
>JBFLVQ010000552.1:0-6515 GCA_040758525.1 Acidobacteriota bacterium | reverse complement strand
CAAGCATTGGTAATGCACAGATCGCTGTGGTTGGCTCAGCCACAATACTACCCAACAATGTCTCGAAATGTCCTATCATTCGCTGGATTGTTATGGCTTCAAATAGATCTGTGTTGTACTCAACTCTTACGAACAGACCTTGCTCAGAATCTACCAGATTAAAGGTCATATCGAATTTCGCGGTGATAGCCTCAACTTGCAAACCACTTAAACGCAAACCTTCCAGTTGTAACTCCGATATAGGTACATTCTGGAGTGCAAACATTACTTGAAAGAGCGGGCTGCGGCTCATATCCCGTGCAGGTTGTAATTCCTCAACCAACTGTTCAAAAGGAATATCTTGATGAGCATAAGCTCCTAGAGCGACTTCTCGTACATGCTCTAACAAATCCTTAAAAGTAATCTTACTGTTTACTATAGTGCGTAAAACCAGTGTGTTAATAAAGAATCCGATCAATCCTTCGATCTCAAAGCGATTGCGATTCGCAATAGGGGTGCCAACACAAATATCTTCCTGACCAGTATAACGATATAGCAGTGTCTGGAAGGCTGCTAACAATGTCATAAAGATCGTTACACCTTCTTGCCGACTGAGATTTTTGATCGCTTGTGAAAGATCAGTTGGTAATAAGAAGAAGTCACGTGCACCCTGGTAAGTTTGAATTGCTGGGCGTGGTCTATCTGTCGGCAGTTCTAATGCTGGAGATACACCAGTAAGTTGTTGACGCCAATAGGTCAGTTGCCTTTGCAATACTTCACCCTGTAGCCATTCACGCTGCCAGTATGCAAAATCGGAATATTGAACTGGTAGTTGAGGAAGTGGTGAATGATATCCAGTATTAAAACTACGATAAAGCTGGGAAAATTCATTGATAAATACGCCTGTTGACCATCCATCTGATACTATATGATGCATAGTTGAAAGTAACAGATATTCTTCTTCATTAAGTTGCACCAGTTTTACACGAAAGAGTGGACCCATAGCTAAGTTGAATGGTTGGCGTGCCTCTTCTGTAGCTAACCGTTGAGCCTCTTCTTCACGTTTGTCTAAGAAAACTTTTTGTAGATCTATCAATGGTAAATTGATTGGCGCAGCTTTATTGATAATCTGTTTAGGCTGTCCGTTAAAACTAGGAAATATCGTACGTAATACTTCATGTCGCCGCACAATCTCATCTAGTGCTCTCTGTAATGCTACTACATTAAGCGAGCCACTCAACCGTAGTGCCATGTGGATATTGTAGAATGGGCTATTTGGTACCAATTGATCGAGGAACCATAGACGTTGTTGTGCAAACGATAGTGGCAAATCTCGGTCTCGCGCTATTGGCACAATGGTAGGTGAAACCAAACCCTGATTTTCTTGGCTAATCGCTTCTATTGATGTTGCCAGTTCAGCAATTGTCTGTGATTCGAAGAGTACACGTAGCGGTAACTCTATACGAAATGTCTCACGCACTCGGCTTACTACTTGTGTAGCAAGCAGCGAATGTCCACCTAGTTCAAAGAAATTGTCATGAATACCAATTCTTTCTATACCAAGAACCTGCGACCAGATATCAGTAAGCATCTCCTCTGTGGGTGTATGTGGGACAACATAAGCTCGTGCCAAATTTGGTCTTTCACTTATTGGCGCGGGCAGCATAGACCGATCCACTTTTCCACTAGGCAAAAGGGGCAATACATTTAATATTACAAATGCAGATGGTACCATGTAGTCTGGTAACTTATCCTTCAGATAGTTACGTAAATCTGTAACGGTCGGTTTATTACCGCTTTTGACAACAATATAAGCTACCAATCGCTTCTCTGCTGGCTCATCCTCCCTTGCCATTACAACTACATCTGCGACTGACAAATGGCTACGCAATAATTCTTCGATTTCACCAAGTTCTATTCGATAACCACGCACCTTCACTTGATGATCTACACGACCTAAATACTCAATATTGCCATCCGGCAAATAACGAGCGAAGTCGCCACTACGATACATACGCGCCCCTGCTTGCTCACCAAATGGGTTAGCAATAAAACTATCTGCTGTCAGATCTGGTCGATTAAAATAGCCGCGCGCCAGTCCTGTCCCACTAATGTAGAGTTCGCCAGGAGCACCAACTGGTACTGGTTCAAGGTGATTATCAAGCAGGTAGATCTGAGTGTTAGCAATGGGTTGGCCAATCGGTACATTACGTCTATTGGTATCTCGTCGGCAAGCCCAAAAAGTTACATCAACCGCAGCTTCGGTAGGACCATACTGGTTATAGAGTTTAGCAGAAAGATGGTTAAAGAAGCGTTCCTGAAGCTCAAGAGAGAGCGGTTCTCCTCCGGAAAAGACATATCTTAACGAATTGCATTTTTCTAGTTCGGGTTGTTCTAAAAACATGCGCAGCATTGAGGGAACAAAATGCACAATACTAACTTGTCTTTGCGCGATCAAATCGACGAGATAACGATTATCCCCACTCCCTTCTGGTAGTGCAAGAATCAGTCCAGCGCCAACTAACAATGGCGCAAAGATCTCCCAAACAGAAAAGTCAAAGTTAAAAGCGGCACTTTGTAATACACGATCTGTTTCGCCGAGTTGATATACATCTTGTGCCCAAAGCATACGATTACAGATCGCCTGATGAGAGATCATCACTCCTTTCGGTTTGCCAGTTGATCCAGAGGTATAGATTACATAAGCGAGATTATCTGTCGTTACCTCAGTATTAATATTAAACTCACACTTCTCGGCGGCCATTTCCCAGTCTGAATCAAGACAGATCACTTGAGCGGTCGAAGTAGGAAGAATGTCAATAAAACGCTGTTTAGTTAATAATAGCGGTACTTTGGTATCAGCCAACATGAAGGCCAATCGCTCGCGTGGGTATGATGGATCCAAAGGAACATATGCACTGCCTGTTTTGAGAATTGCTATTAACCCGATCACCATTTCGATAGAGCGTTCAAGGCAGACACCAACTAATGTTTCCCGCCTAACTCCCGCATCGCACAACAAATGTGCCAATTGATTGGCACGACTATTTAGTTCACGATAGCTCAACTCTTGCTCTCTGAACGCCACGGCGAGGTTGTCTGGAGTCTTTTCAACTTGATCTTCAAAGAGTTGATGCAAACAGAAATGGTTTGGATAGTCTACTGCAGTTTGATTGAAATCAATCAACAAGCGTACGCGTTCAGTATCATTTAATACTGCTAAATCACTAATATAAGCCTGTGGATTATTAATGGCACTTTCTAATAACTTGTGAAACTGGCCTGCTAATCTCCCAATCTCTTCTTCTGGAAAGAGGCGTGCGTCATAGTAGAATTCTGTGATCAGGGAATAATCTATCTTTACACAACAAAGGTCTATTTTGAAGTGTTCCGTACAGGCATAGCGATCATATAATGAGAATGATACTCCGGCATTGTAGTAATCAACAGGTCGCTCCTCAAAACCAAATCCGACGGCAAAAAAAACTAATCCATTACTGTCTGTACCATTCTCTCGTCTTGGCAACTCGAAAAACTCTTGCCACTCCTGAGCATCACGCACAGCCGTATCGACTTGTCGCAAGACTTCGTCGAAGGAGAGATCATTGTCTAACCGGCAATGGATTGGCAGCCGCTTGGTAAATAATCCTAATGCTCCTTCCAACTCTTCATAATAATCTCGCGGATCAAAGTCACTGCCAATAACAATATTTTCTTGCCCGGTAAGACGCCATAACAGTACTTGCCAGCACGACAACAATAATATTTCTACAGAACTATTAAAATTTTTTGCCACTGGTTCAAGTCTGGCAACCAGTTCTGGATTTATCTCAAACGTCAATCGCTTAGTTTGAAATTGTTTCTCCTCCAGAATATCCTTTTCAAAAGCAAGCTTCAATGTCAACGATGTTAATGGAGATTGTCTGTTCCAATACTCTCTACCCTGTTGTGCTGTTTCATCTTCTAACAACTCATTTTGCCATTCGGAGAATTGAATATATGGCATGGGCTTGTCAACAAGCTCATTGCCTGTTAGACAAGCAGCATAACAGCAACTGATCTCTTGAATTAGATTTTTCGCGCTATGGCTGTCTACACAAAGAGATGGTAGGTAGACGAACAGAATATACTTGTCAGAGCCTAAAATAAGCAGAGTGGCACACAGTTGCAGTATCTGGTCAGAGGTTGACAAAAGGCCGGTATCCGGCGAGAAAAGCTCCTTGACTGTAGCTGTTTGTTTTTCACCCAGAATTCTACTGAGATCAACAACACGCCAGTCTAACTGACCACTCTCAGCCACAACTTGAATAGGTAATTCCATTCCTGGCAAACGATGGAAAGTGGTGCGGAGAATATCTTGTCTGTTAATAGCCTGCTGCAAAGCCATCTTTAGATTCTCAGCATTAAGACAGCCTGTGAGAGCAATGGCATACTGTACACAATATATCGGACTAGATTGTTGCAACAACCAGAGTCGTCGTTGTTGCGGCGACAACTGGAATCCATTAATAGTCTGTTGCTGCATCTGCTTTGTCTCCTAACCTACTATTACAATGTTACGTATTCTGTTTTAGGCTCAATTTGGCTATATGGTTCCGCCATTATCACAACAATTTGTCTTGGGCCAACAAATGGTTCACGTCCATGCGCCACCAACATATTGTCTATCATCAATATATCTTCCTTCTCCCAAACAAAGGCCTGACTTTCTTGGTGATAGGCATTATTTATCTCTTCCAACACGTCTGCTTCTAATGGTGTTGTATCACCATAGAAGGTGTTAAATGGCACCTCATCTTCGTTTACCATAGCTAAGACTGATTGACGGACTGTAGACTCAAGGCTTGATAGATGGAAAAAGGCAGCATGATTGAACCAGATGTTTTCGCCTGTTTTGGGATGTTTTCTGATGGCAGGACGAATTTGGCGAGTTCTTAAACGATTGTGATCCTTCCATTCAAATTCAATACAGGCATTTCGACAATGTTCCTCTACTACTAACTTATCATTGGTTTGAAATACTTCTTGCCATGGCAAACCCAACCCATCCCCGTAATTTCGTACATACATTATTCCTTTTTGCAAAAACTTCTCGACAATCCTGGTATCTAAACGACTGAGTATTTTACGGCTATCTGCAATCGGTGTTTTACCGCCTGTTAATGCCGGTTGAACACAGTAGAACCAGAGTTTCATCGGCCAATTAAGAGTGTAGGACTGTTCATTATGCATAAGAATATGCTGATCGGCTGGATGTGTAGTAGAGGTATAGACTTGCCCGCTAAGTTTGGTACGAGGCGAAGATCTTTCACCATATTCGAGTAACTGTGGTGAGAATACTTTTGCGAATTGCTCAAATCTAGCAAATGAGGTAATGGTAAAACCACGGAAAAGTATTGCGCCGTGCTTTAGTAATTCTTTCTCTATAAACTCCTTGTTAACAGCAGTCCAGCTCACTAAATCAAGACCATTTATCTGTGGTCGTATTATTAAAGGCAATCTCTTTTCGCTATCCAAATAGCCCGTCTTCACCAATTCACCTTGCGATACAGTGACAGGCTTGGGTTTTATACCCATCAGCTTTTTAACTTTAGACTCTCTGCGCTCTTCTCTCTTTTTCGCTTGCTCCACCCTCTCGGCTTCACTAAGCATCTCTAAAATGTCTATTCGTGTGTCTGGCGCTATAACAACACTTTCTAACAAAGTCTCATAATGGCTTAACATACGTTTAATAGTAGTAAGCTCAAAAATATCGGCATTGTAACGTAACGCTCCAATAATCGGACCAGGTGTTGAATCGATAATTGACATAGTTAAATCGAATGGTGAAGTCTCTTCTTCAATATCCACTGGATTAAGCGTCAACCCCAAAAGTTTTAGTGAAGAGGATGAAGCAGTCTGCAATGTAAACATTACCTGAAAGAGTGGGGTGTGATTGGAACGCCGCTCTGGATGTAAAGCTTCGACAAGCTGTTCAAATGGCACATCAAGGTGTGCAAATGCCTCTAATGTTAACACTCGTACACGGCTTAACAGCTCACGGAAAGTCGGATTACCCGATATATTACCTCGCAATACAAGTGTATTTACAAAAAACCCTATTACGTTCTCGATCTCTTTGTGATTGCGATTAGCTACATTTGTACCAACCAGGATCTCATCTTGTCCGCTATATCGATAAAGTAGTATTTGGAAAACAGTGAGTAATGTCATAAAGAGCGTTGCATTCTCTTTATTACTCAGATTCCTCAATTGTCCTGATAGCTCCTGAGACAATTGGAACATCTGACGTCCACCTCGATAACTCTGTACTGCTAAACGTGGTCGATCATTAGGTAATTTCAAGACAGGTAACTCTCCACCAAGTCGCCCTCGCCAATATCCTAATAGGGGTTCCAACACTTCACCTTGCAGCCATTCACGTTGCCATACGGCAAAATCAGCATACTGAATTGGCAGCGGTGGCAGCGGTGACTCTGCTCCTCTTACATACACTTCATAGAGCAAGGCCATCTCTCTGACAAACACCCCCATTG
>JBFLVQ010000551.1:0-6521 GCA_040758525.1 Acidobacteriota bacterium | reverse complement strand
ACTATTCATCAAAATTGGTTGGCTGACCATCGATTTTCTATCAGCCTATCATGGTTTTTTAATCATATGTCATCTTAGATCAATGGAAGGATCACGGAGTTATTTTGATTGGTCATTGAACAGAAAGCATTCTCCGTACCTCTCTGTTCAATCTTTCGCTCCTACGGAGCTCTATTCTATTTATTGATCCGAACCGGCGCTCACGCGCTGGTCTAAAGGTATTTCGCCGCTTCGCGGCTGTAGATCTTCATCCGCACGCACAGGTAGATGCTTTTTCCTGCACTATCCTTATGAAGATGGTTTATCTCTATCTTTCGGCTTGAGGTTACGAGCAAAACGCTGTCCTAAAGAGTCAGCTACGGCCTCAAGTCCTTCTCCTAAACGAGTATTTTTGACCTGAAGGTAGACTCCTTGCGCATCTCATCAGCATCAAAACCTCTTGGCATGATATTAAGGTTTTGAGTGGCTACTTCCAAAGACTCCTGAACAAATCCTAGCCTTCTCGTTCCCATCTTAGGTAAATCCTGTATCTCTTCACTAGAGAGGCTGACAAGGAAAGGCAGCCGCTGGTTTATCGTATCTATTGCAGCCATAATGGTATCTCTGTCTGCTTGTGTAAGAGTAGCGCTAATTCTATTAGAATTCATTGATTTAAACCTCTATGAGTGAAGCGTAATTTTCTAGCTCGCAATTATTGTAACACCGCATTCAAAGGCTGCATTTGATATTTTATTGGGGAGTGCTTTTTAGCCTTCCCAATATCTAACTCTCATCCCTTGATGAGAAAATAAAGCTGTAGGTTATTGTAATTAAAGATAGATTCACATTTATCTGGGATAATATATGATTGTTTTCATGCTAGAATATGAGCCTAAATTTGGTTAACGGAGGTACAGATGAGAATTGGTCGTATAGAGCTTGGCCCCGGAGCAATGATCTTAATTGTTCTAGTAATGGCGGGACTCGTTTATATCGGTCTGAAACAGATGAATATAGATCTACTGGCAAAGGTCAAAGATAGGATTAACCCACCAGGCACAACAGTAGATTCACAAGTTCCAGAGAAACGCCAAAAGATCGAGGAGCTTGTTGATATTGCCTCTATTCCTGCCTCAGAGGTGAAAGCTCCTACACCTACTACAGACGACCCGCCAGTGACGATAGGAATCTGGACCTGGCAGACCGTAAGTGGACTTATTGACGCAGTCGGAGGACCAGGCAAGTCTGGCGATCATACCGATAGCTGTCTCTGTCAGGCCGGTATTAAAAATACTACTCTAGTGGTTCAGAACGATACTGCAGAACAGATCAAAGCCCTGGCCGCTGGACAGATGCAGCTTGTAACTACCACCGGCGATCAGGCGGCGGTAGACATAGCAGGAGCCAATAAACTGCTGCGTGGAAATAAAGCTAAAGTAATCTGGAGTAGTGGATACTCTTTTGGTGAAGACTGTCTAATGGGGCCTGAATCTTGGAAAGGAGATCCACAACTTGCTCGTGGCGCGGTTGTCGTAACGGCTGTCCCTTATTGCGACTGGAATGTCACTGTCGATTGGGCTAGTGATAACCAGATTCCGGTAAATCCTAATGAAGAGGTATATGATCCAGATGCGATCAATTTCGTCAATGCCGTTGATCATATAGAAGCAGCGCAAAAGTTTGTTCAAAATAGCAAAGTCAACCTTCGCAACAAGAAGACCGGGCAGATGGAAGAACATCAAATAGACGCAGTAGCTACCTGGACGCCTGGTGATGTAACTGCCGCTAAAGATCGACCCAAAGTGGAATACAGGAAAAAGACGGAAAAGTTGCAGAAGATTGTTTCGACTAAAGAGTACAGTTACATGATGCCACATATTCTTTTTGGCAATGAAGACTGGCTGAAAAAACATCCAGAATACATTAAGACCTTACTTCGTTGTATTGCCCGTTCAAATGAGAGAATCAAGACAGATGAAACTTATTTGAAGAACCGTGTTGCTGCGCTCAATTCGCTGGTCTTTAGAATGGATGACAAGGGCCCTAGCTTCTGGTATACCTACTTCAAAGGTGCTAATGAGAATGGAGTTGCATTGGGCGGTTCGCGAGTAAATAATCTTGCCGAAGTTAAGCATCTGTTTGGTATCGATAGTGGCAAGCCGCTTAATCAGAGCGTCTTTGGCATAACTTATCTAGATCATGCTCGCAGGCTTCAGAAACTACTGCCATCAAGATTAGAAACTTATGCTCCTGTTGATGAGGTTGTAGATCTAAGCTTTGTCAAAGCCATTAGCGACGAGCAGAGCACCACCTTGGTATATAAAGCCGATTTTGAAGCGGGAAAAAACACTGGCACAGTAGTAAAGGCAAACTATCAGATCACTTTCCCCACTGGCTCGGCAAAAATTATGCCTTCGGAGGTTAAGACACTTGATGAGATCCGCAGCTTGCTGATTCGCGCTAGCGACACTAAAGTGATCGTCGAAGGTCATACAGATAACACTGGTGATATCAACACCAATATGGCGCTATCAAAAGCAAGAGCCGAATCGGTCTGGAATTGGTTAAAGGAGTCTGATTCTACAGGAATCAATATCAATGATAGACGACTGGAGAATGTCGAAGGCTATGGCCCTTATAGACCATTGCCAGGCAATCAGAATCGTGATGAAGCTGAACGCGCCGCCAATCGCCGGGTTGTGATCATTTTGAAGTAAGTCACTTTTTTATTGTTGAAGAGTCAGGCTATGGAGAATACCTTTAACGAGATCTTTCGTGTTTATGGAAAAATTGGTGTACTGACGCGCTCTGGCCTGGCAGCAATCTGGCTTTTACTCTTTCTGATCTTCTGGTTCTTAAGCCCTATTAAAGCCCTGCCATATCCTCAAGAAGTGCTAAGCGCAATCTACAACATGTGGGCAAAATACCAGTTGCTTAGTCATGTTGGTATCACTATTAAGCTCAATGTGGTGGGGCTCTTCTATTCATCGATCATCTCTTTGCTGATATCCTATTTGAGCATCATTCCCTTCTTTCGCCCGCTTAATAAGACTGTGCAGATCCTTCGCTATATTCCTATAGTCGGATTTACCCTGGTCTTTCTCTCGTTATTTGCGATCGGCTGGCCAACAAAGGTAGCAATGCTTACTACAGGGATGTCCTTCTTTTTGGTTACCAGTATGACAGCAGCTATTGAGTCGATCCCACAGATGAAGTATGAGCTGGCAAGAGTACTTGGCTATAGCGACTGGCAGGTCTTCTACACCGTAGTGCTTCGCCCCATGCTTCCTCAGATGATAGATATGATTGCTCAAAATGCAGCGATTGGATGGGTGATGATAACAGCAATCGAGACCTACAATCGTACCGAAGGTGGTATAGGAAGCCAAATCTATGCATACTCCTCGACCAATAACCTTCCCGAAGTCTATGGCCTCTTGATAATAATTGGTGTAATTGCGCTTATTGAAGATTGGATATTCTTAATCCTGAAGAGAACCCTTTTCCCCTACAGTACTATTGCAGAGAAAGGATAGCATGAGAGAACATGAGGCTTGCATTCAAGGGCCACTAGTAGGCAGCCCAGAAATGCTTGAAGAACTGCTCACGCTGGAAAATATCACCCAGGAGTTTCCCACAAATGATGGTGGGAAACAGGTTGTGCTAAAAGACCTTTCTTTGACGATAAGAGATATCAAACACAAACCACAGATTATCAGCCTGCTAGGCCCTTCTGGAGCAGGTAAGACAACACTGCTTCGTATCATTGCGGCTTTAGATAAACCAACAGTAGGTCGAGTGATGATCACAAATGGCAAGTCAGGCCAGTTGCGTCCTGTAAGAGTAGGAGATGTAGGTGTGGTATTTCAGAGATATCCACTCTTTGATAATCTCACAGTGCTTGATAATCTTACTGAGCCAGCCGTGCGCACAGGAAGATTAAATGCTAAAGAAGCAAAGGATAAAGCGGCACAGTATCTAGACCGATTCGGACTTGTTGCACAGGGCCTTTGCTGGCCTGCACAACTATCAGGTGGACAGCGCCAGCGTGTTGCAATACTACAGCAACTAATGACCAATAAGCATTTCATAATTCTTGATGAACCTTTTTCTGGTCTCGATCCCATTAGCATCACTAATGCGATCAATCTGATCGCAGAGATTGCTCACCAACATACACTCAACACATTTATTGTTGTGACGCATGATGTTACATCTGCACTAATAATCTCTGATCATGTCTATCTTCTCGGCAGAGAGCGTGATGAAATGGGCAATCCAGTGTCAGGTGCACGAATAATGAAGGAGTATGATCTTATTGCTGAAGGCCTCGCTTATCGTCCCGATATTGAAGATCTCTCCCAATTTGCCAAAATACGTAAAGAGATCAAGATGATAGAGTTTCCCAAACTATAACCTCTAACCCGTTTCAAACTTCAAGTATCATAAGGTATCGCGATTATCTTTATTGTCAGCTAGCCGATGTCAAAAATTTGACGCGATATATTATGAAGGTGTCAGCCTACCAATACGATTTTACCACCCATAACACTGTAACTCTTTATTATCAACAGCTTCGCTAATGGCGCAGAAGTTGCTAAGCATCACACAGAAGAGCAGAAAGCCTCTTTTTGTTTGATATTGCTAGGCACAGGAGAATTGCTATGAAAATTATCAAATGGGTACTGGTGGCTGCCAGTGCTACATTGTTATGTATGATATTGGTTGGACGATTAATAACCAATGGCACAATAAGCGCAGCATTAGCGCAATCTAATAAGACAGCAAAGATATTTTTTGTTGATATTGGGCAGAGCACAGGTACGCTAGTAGTTTCTCCCAATGGCAAAACTTTACTGATTGATGCAGGCCCGGAAAAAAGCAGTACCAGTAAACTTATTCCGCTGCTCAATAGACTTGGTATCAGTACCATTGACTTTGCGATAGTAACTAATTATCACGCTGACCATACTTCAGGGATAGCAACATTGTTAAATGCTGGACGTATTGCGGGAGTAGTTTTTGATAATGGCAATAGCGACAATGTTGTACCACGCAATTCTAGTAGTAGCCAAACATCCTATCTTAATTATCTAGTTGCACTAGAGCGTGCCGGCGTTAGTCGTCAAACAATACAGGCTGGGCATGTGTTCAATCTAGGTGGAGGTATGAATGTTACCTGTTTAGTAGCTGGTGGCAAACTAGCTAGTGGTGGAGTGCTGCCTGTTCGTACACTGGATAATAACAGTCAAAGTATTAGTCTGTTAATTGAATACAATGACTTTGATTATTTGGTAGTAAGTGACCTTAATCAAACAACCAATATGGTTGGAGCAAAGAGACTTGATTTAGCAACTCTTGCTGGGCAAATGGTAGCCGACGTAGATGTAATTCAATTCAACCGCTATGCTGATACCTCAGTAAATGATCAACGTTTACTGTCATATACCAAAGCAGAGGTAGCTTTTGCACAAATTGGTGGGATAAGTGATAAATATACAGTTTTTTATCAAACCAGATCTGCTAAAGCCGTAAGCAATACAGCGCAATCTGGTAATGAGCTAGCCAGTCAAGGTGGCAGTCTGTTACTAGAAACCAATGGTATTACTAACTATACCATTGAGAGTTTTGATGATGGCGGAGTACGTATTTCGCCACAGCTAAATAGTTATCTTATAGATGGTGCTTCTCATGGTATCACTAGTGATTTAAATCCTACAGTAGTACCATCGCTTTCTCCTAGTTTTCCACAGGTTGAGCAGCCTGTAATAATTTCTGCTGCTGTTAATGATCGTGAATCACCCATTGATAATGTAGTACTTGATTACAGCATTAATGGAATAGCCCAGCCGCTAGTATCAATGACACTCTTTGATGGGCTTTACCGTGCGATCATTCCTGCCCAGCCCAAAGGCACATATGTTGAGTACTCAATAATTGCCACTGCTGGCGCACAGAAGACTAGTTATACGGATGACTATCTACCAAGTGTAGGACTTAACACACCAGTAGTAATAAGTGAATTTCGTACACGTGGATCTGCTGGTGCTACAGATGAGTTTGTAGAAATTTACAACAATACTGGCAGTGACATTGATATTAGTGGATGGCAATTACAGCTTTCTGATAATGTAGGTATGGTCACTACTACCGCTGTTGTCACTGGTGGTACGATACTACCAGCGCGTAAACACTTCCTTTTTGGTGGTACTGGTTATGATGATGCAGTAACCGCAGATCAGTCTTTTATAGATGCTATTAGTGATGATGGCGGTTTTGCTATTGTAATGGCAGATGGTATCACTATTGCAGATCAAGTTGGGCTTAGTGCTGACTCTGTTTTCCAGGAAGGGGCAATCTTAACTCCATTGGTTGGTGATGTGGATCAGAGTTATGAACGTCTGCCTGGTGGAAACCAGGGTAGTACACTTGATACTGATGATAATGCTAGCGACTTTCAGTTTATTGCCTCTAGCGATCCACAGAACTTAGCCAGTCCTGCTACCCCAGGTCCTGGTGACCTACAATTTAGCTCTGCCACC
>JBFLVQ010000550.1:0-6532 GCA_040758525.1 Acidobacteriota bacterium | reverse complement strand
CGTCCCCTGCTCCCAGCCAAACCGGTCCGGTTACCCAATCAGTCATTGCGCCAATTCGGCGCAATGAAAATGGAACCTTATTGAAATAGTGGCGTTATTGTAACAGCCCAGCAATGACGAACGATGGAAACACGAAGAAAGGGATTGATCTCCCATAGGGAAGCCTCGTGGCGGTTTGTCGCATCATCTGATCGCGACTTTTTCTATCGTTCGTCACCTTTCCTCTTAATAGAAATCAGCAGCAATTCTCCCTACTAAAAAAATTTTCTCTTAGCTGAATCCTTTTGCCATGACGAGTTGTACTACTTACCAAGTCGGAGAGGTTGAATAGAGATGGCTCCGACAAACTTGACAAAGGAGTGAACTCAATGACTATGGCAGATGTATTGGCAGTGATAAGCGGATTAATAATAGTTGGTCTGGGTATTCCAGCCCTACTGGCTCTTCTTACCATCTTCTTCCCCAAAGCAGTAGCGCAAGCTAGTCATCAGATCGGAAGTAAACCCTTGCGTATCTTCTTTCGAGGACTAATCACATTTATTCTCTTCTTCCTTGTTATCGTTACACTAGGAAAAGCCAATTTTGGCTTATTAAAATTCTTTAGTTTAATAGTGACATTAGCAGGTCTTAGTCTAGCGATGTTAGGTGGCGCAGGCCTTGCCAACCAACTGGCAGCACGTTATCGCGCCCTTAATAATGAACAACATTCATTACTAGATCTATTCCCTAGCACGGTGTTGATCGAACTTGCTGCAGTATTGCCACTAATAGGCTGGTTTGTAGTACTACCAATCACTTTTCTACTGATGCTAGGCGCAGGCTGCAATACGGTTTTGCGTCGCACTGCTTCTGTCCAGCCACATAGTGAAGCGATCCCCAATCCTGCAGTTACACAAACCTTCTAATGGAGTAGTAATTTATGACAAGCCGTAGAAGTTTCCTTAAAAGTGCTGGACTAGCTGGCCTAAGCGCTCTATTTATTGGTTGTGATGGACAGGAGCGAGTTAGTTGGATATTTGGTCGCAGTACGCCCAGGCGTCCAGCAATTGGTGATTGGAATGGTAGCCCAGCCCAGATCTCTGCTGCTCATCTACTTAAGAGAATCACTTATGGGCCACGCCCTGGCGATATTACTCGTGTTTCAGAGATAGGTATTACTGCTTTCATTGAAGAGCAACTTGCTCCTGACTCAATATCAGATGAGCAGGCATACTGGCTAACACGCCGTATCGAAACATTGCAGATGAAAGCGCCAGATATCTTTGAACTACCCGCTCAAAGGGCAATAACTGATCTGCGACGTGGTATGCTGTTGCGCGCCCTTTATAGCGAGCGTCAACTCCAAGAAGTAATGGTTGAATTCTGGAGTGATCATTTCAATATCTTTGCCGACAAAGAGGAGTGCGCCTGGCTAAAAGTGATCGATGATCGAGAAGTGATACGACCACATGCACTAGGAAAATTCCCTCAATTGCTACGCGCCAGTGCTACCAGTCCAGCAATGCTTGTCTATCTAGATGGCCGTGTCAATCAACGTGGTAAGCCAAATGAAAATTATGCTAGGGAATTGCTTGAACTACACACACTAGGCATCAATGGTGGTTATCATCAAGAGGATGTAATGGAGTTGTCTCGTGCGCTAACTGGTTGGCAGGTAAAAAAGCATTTCTGGCGTGGTCAAGTCCACTTCGAAAGTAATGTTCACGACAACTCGATTAAGACTATACTTGGCCATCAACTAGCGGCTGGTAATGCTGATGATCTTGACAAGATAATTGAGATTGTTAGCCGACATAGATCAACTGCACACTTTATTAGCAATAAGCTCTGTCGTCGCTTTGTTAGCGATACACCTTCACAAGAGCTGATTGCACACGTCGCAGAAGTTTTTCATAACAGTGAAGGCGATATAAAAGAGACTCTACGCGCTCTGCTCTACTCAGAAGAGTTTCTTCAATCACTGCCAAAATTGAAACGCCCTTATACCTACACCATTTCAGCATTACGAGCACTCGGCGCGATTAGTGATGGTGGCCCTGCATTGCAAGAACATTTATGTGCAATGGGACAACTACCTTTTGGCTGGCCTACTCCAGATGGTTATCCAGATGGAGAGCAACATTGGCAAGCACAATTGTTAGCACGCTGGAATTTTGCCATAGAGTTGGCCAATCGTCGTATTGATGGCACATATATCGATCTAAGAGAATCTAGCAACACTCTTACAACACTTGCTCCGGCATTGTTGCAACGTGAACTGACACAAGCAGAGACAGAGACTATCTACCAGGCCTTTGATGACAATAATATGCTTGCGCTACTACTCTGCCTGCCAGATTTCCAGTACCACTAAAGTAGGAGAAGAAATATGTCATACGAAACCCTGATTGTGATCAGTCTACGTGGCGGCGCCGACGCGCTTAATATGATTGTGCCTTATCGTGACTATGACTATTATCGATTACGGCCAAGCCTAGCTATTTCCCAACCTGGTAAAGCGCTTAAAGCGGCGGTTGATCTAGATGGCTTTTTCGGTCTACATCCTTCGCTATCACCACTATTACCATTCTATCGCAATGGACAGTTGGCTTTTATTCATGCAGTAGGTTGGCCAGGTAATTCACATTCCCATTTTGAAGCTTGGGAAGAGATCGAATCTGGCGCAGTAGGAACGACGCACCCAAAATCGGGATGGCTGGCTCGTTATCTGCAGTTGCGCTCACCATTACCACCTACACCATTACGCGCTGTCGCTTTTGCAGAAATTCTACCAAGATTGCTGACAGGTGCATTGGGAGTAAGTGCATTGCGTCAGCTAGAAGATTTTCGTCTCGCGATACCAAAAGATGGACATCCATTGCACAACCTACTAGATAAGCTTTATCGCAATAGTCCATCAAGCTTAGGTCCATTCGGTATACAAACACTTAATGCCCTTGCCACAGTTGACCAACTGGTTAGCGCAGATCGTGATAAAAAAACTGCCCGCGGCTATCCTCAGACAACCTTTGGAGCACAGTTACATGCACTAGAAAAACTAATCCACGCCGAAATTGGGCTGGAAGCAGCTAGTGTGGAATTGGGTGGCTGGGATACACATTTTTTTCAAGGTACAACAGATGGATTAATGGCTAACCGTCTTAATGAACTGGCAACTGGCCTAGCAACCTTTGTTAATAATCTCAAAGACGATCTGGATCGTGTTCTTATTGTGGTAATGTCGGAGTTTGGACGGCGTGCCGGTGAAAATGGTAGTGCTGGTACCGACCACGGCCAGGCTGGAGTAATGATGCTCTTAGGCGCTAGCGTGCATGGCGGTCAGGTTTATGGTAATTGGCCAGGGTTATCAGACGCACGACTAGCAACTCCTGGAGATCTTGCTATCACGACCGATTTTCGTGATGTATTAAGCGAGTTAGTGAATGTTGGGTTAGGTCGTGAAGCAAGTGCTCAAATATTTCCTGATTACCGTGCCAGCAGAGTATTGGGTGTTATTGGTTGATTGTGCATGTGCAATCGATGTAGTAGTTTGAAATATAGTCTTGCATCCTCCCAGTAAATTTTTGTGTACTAATAGGCACAGGGGAGGAATTATTGAGTAGCGAGTGGCAATGCTCAGATACAGAACTGGTAGAGCGCATAATCAGTGGCGAAGAGGATGCCTTCACACTACTTGTGAAGCGTTTCCATCGCCCTGTTTATGCTATTGCCTATCGTATGGTGGGCAATGTGACAGAGGCAGAAGATCTATCTCAGGAGATCTTTTTGCGAATCTATCAGAACCTCAGTCGCTACGATCGCAGTCTACCATTGGCACCCTGGATCTATCGTATCGCTTGCAATCAGACGCTCAATCGGCTAAAGCGGCGTGCGCTAGCAACGACATCTTTACATATTATTATTGATGGTGAAGAGAGCGAGCGACCGATTGCAGATAGTCGTGAAGATCCAGAGCAGGCTATGATTACACGCAGTCGTGAAGAGCGACTACAGCAAGCCTTGCTGACATTGCCAGAGAATTATCGACTCGCTTTTACACTCAAGTATCTAGAGGATTTGACGGCAGAGGAGATTGGCGAGATCATGCAGGTGCCCCGCAATACTATTAAGACCTGGCTTTTTCGTGCACGCGAGGCATTAAGGAGCAGATTGACCGATGAATTGTGATACGGCATTGCCGCTACTTTATGACCTGATCGATGGCGAGTTAGCTGGTGAAGAGGAGATGCTGCTCAAGTCGCATCTGGCTGGCTGTACTGCCTGCCAGCTTCAGCTAGAGTCAATACGTGCGGCAGAGCAGTATTATCATAAGAATATAATAGTTGAGCCAGCGACGGATCTGTTGGCGCGGTTGGTATCAACACTAGAAGCAAAAAAGGATCTGTTACCCAAGACGGGGCCTTCCCCCACACCATACTGGCTAAAGGCACGTGTAGGGGCAATGGCGGCAGCGCTAGCAACACTTGCTTTTCTTATCAGTTGCTCACCAGAGGCAAGTCAGTGTCTCTTTCGCGGTTTTGATCTTATTGCTGCGCTCAACCCAAAGAACTGGTCACAGGGATGGCAAGAGACTATCTGGTCGCTCACAGATATACATTTAGATCTAGCGCTAGGCCAGTTGTTCAACACCATAATGGAAAACCTAGCTGCGCTGGCCGCTTGGCTGCCATCTGGAGGAGGCTATTTGATTACCGTACTAATAGCACTCATTGCACTACAGATATTTGGCAACCAGCGATTGCTAGCCCGTACAGAGAGATTGCCAGAGGATAAAAATTTAGGATAAAAATGTATGATGTTCTTTGAGACTGAGCCACAGATCGTGCAAATAGCCAAACTGACACCAGTACTGGACGCACTACAACTATTACTTCTTGTCATAGTATGTTTATTGATTGGGGTTGGGTTGACTGCCACAGTGTTAGTCACACGTGCTTATTTGAGTGCAGTTGCCGATGAACTCGATCTGATCTTGCTTAGCCATCGTGCCTGGCGTCGTTTCTTAATGGGAATAATTAATGGACCGGTACTGCTTATCATTATAACTATCCTGTCCAAATTGCCAGGACCATTGCGTCTACTCAGTTTAGCACTACTATTTCTCCTGATACTGCTTACTATTCTGGGTCTGGTTGCAGAGATGGCTGTGTTAGGCCGGCGTGTGCTGGCATTACGCCATCGTGATTGCTCACTATTTATACAGACAATCACAGGAGGACTAGTGATTTTAGCTGTCTTCCTACTACCTTTTATTGGGCAGGCATTCTTGCTCGCAATTCTTTTTCAAAGCCTAGGCACGAGTCTCTACTGGCTCTTTAAACGTAGTAAGCTGCCACGTCAACAGCCGCAATCGACTACAGGCGCACCACGTGGCGGTATTGATATAGCACCAATGTAAACTTTGGAGTGAAATTATGACGAACACTATTAAAGCTATTGATGTCTGGGCACAACCTGCTTCAAAAAACATCGCTCAACATATGCCGGAAGTTGTACGACTATTCCAACAATCTGGTAGCGCACAACTGCTTGAGACCGGCATCACAGCTACGCAGATGGTTGCCACAATGGATCGTGGCGGTGTTGAGAAGGTGTTGCTATGTGCTTGGCACCGACCAGGCCGTTGGGTAATAAGCAATGATGAAATTGCCGAGATTGTTGCACAGTTCCCTGATCGTTTTGTTGGCGTTGCCGCTGTCAATCTGGAAAAACCTCTAGAGGCAGTACGAGAATTGGAGCGTGCTGTAAAGCAGCTTGGTTTCAAAGCGCTACGTGTTGTTCCTTGGTTATGGAATCGTCCTCCTAATGACAAATTCTATTTCCCACTCTATGTAAAATGTATTGAACTGGATATTCCCTTCTGCACACAGGTAGGCCATACAGGACCATTGATGCCTTCTGAGACAGGCCGTCCTGTGCCCTATCTTGATGAGGTAGCACTTACTTTTCCTGAATTAAAGATTGTTGGCGGCCATATAGGTTATCCCTGGACAGATGAGATGATCGGGTTGGCCTGGAAGCATGAGAATGTCTTTATAGATACTTCTGCATATCTACCACGTTACTATCCACCACAGTTAATACACTATATGAAGACTTATGGGAAAGAGAAAGTGCTTTTTGGTACAAACTTTCCCCAACTACCTTTTGATAAGTGTGCAGAGCAGGCACGCGCACTTGAGCTAGACGAGAAAGCCTGTAACAACTTCTTACGCGAGAATGCCCGTCGGGTTTTCAAACTCGACTAAAGAATAGTTAATTGCTCCATCCATTGTGCTGAGTGCTTGGATGGAGCAATTACTATATAAACATTACTACCTGCCGATAAAAATAACCTGTCGAGTTATGGTTTAAAGTCTCCTCGTTATAGTGAACTTCTCTGGCATAAATGCCAAAGCTTCCTGAGTTCGAGATGCTATCTCACGACAGTATCCTACACAATTACTACCAGGTTCGCGTTGACTTCCATCATTGATGGTTTTACGAGCTTGCCTTTCAGCCATTAGGCTAAAGGTCTTATCTGCTCCTGGGC
>JBFLVQ010000549.1:0-6536 GCA_040758525.1 Acidobacteriota bacterium | reverse complement strand
GTTCCAAATTGTCAATATGGTGTCAGAGGGAAAGAATGTCAAAAAAGGCGAAACACTTATTAGTTTTGATGCCCAGCGCCTAATGGAAGACTTACAGAAGTATCAGAATGATCTAGATCAAGCCACCAAAGAGTTAGAGAAGACCAAGGTTCAGATCGATTTAGAACAGCAGAATCTCGCCGCGAAATTGGCGGCGGCAGAAAACAACTATGAAAAGCTCAAGTTAAGACAAGGGTCAACTCCTGATGTGGTCGCGGTGCGTGAAATTAAGCTTGACGAGATCGCCTTGGAACAGGCCAAGCGTGAATATGAGAAACTCATAGAGCGTATAGAATGGCACAAGCGTTCTAGCGAAGCTACCTACAATATTATTGCTAGTAAGAAAGCTCGCGCACAAAATCAGGTGTCTCAGATCCAACAAGGATTGGAGAGTTTTCAGGCTAAGGCCGACCGTGATGGTGTAGTGATCTATAAACAGAAATGGAATCGCGAGAAGTTTCAGGTCGGTGAAAATGTCTACTCCGGTCAACCTGTCCTTGAGATCCCTGACCTAAATACACTACTTGCCGAGGCCTATATTCCTGAGGTCGATATTGGTAAGGTCAAAGTTGGCCAGCGTGCTGAGGTGGCAGTCGATGCAATGCCTGGGAAGACCTATACAGGCACGGTTAAGAGTATTGGTACACTTGTGCGTGCAAAAGCCTGGGATATTCCTAACAAGATCCTTGAAGTTCAGATCACACTCGATCAACTTAACATTACTACAATGCGTCCAGCAATGAGCATTAAAGCCAAACTGGAAACTCGTACTATCTCCAATTGTATTGCTGTTCCTCTTAAAGCAGTGCGTACGACTGCCGCAGGAACAATGGTAAAAATAAAGACAGATGCTGGTTGGCAGGAGCATCCTATCAAACTAGGTGAATCGAATGGTAATGATGTGATCATTATTGATGGACTCAAGCCTGGTGATCGTATCGCTAGCGATTTTGCTAAAGCGAAATAGAAGGAAGATAGTATGAAACGTTCGCGTAAACGCACTCGCACACTTATTCTTGCCATTATGCTGATCGCAGTGGGCCTAGCAGCTCTATATGCTAGACAACGTGTCCTATCACGTGCAATTCCAGAACCATCCTTGCTGACAATGACCTTACAACCGAAAGACTTTGCTCTTAAGATCTTGGCTAATGGTGAACTACAATCAGCCGAATCGACTGCGATTGCCGTACCACCTGTGCCAGTCGAACGCTTACGTATCGCCTCGGTAGTAGCGGATGGTCGTTATATCAATAAGGGTGATGTGTTAGTAGAGTTTGATCCAACAGAACTCGACTTAAAGGCGCTTGAACACCGCTCAACACTAGATATTGCTAATCAGAAGATCAATCGTGGCGAATTGGCTGTCGGTGTTGAGAAATCTGATATCGAAAAAGATAAGAAACTAGCAGAGTTGGAACTAGAGAAGATTAATGAATTCCTGCCTAAAAATGAGCAGCTATATACACGTCGTCAGATTCTAGAAGGACAGCTTGATAAGGATTACACTGCTAAGAAGATTATCTTTGCTGATGCGTCGCTAGAATTAAAAGGCAAAGTCTATTCGCTTGATGAAGCGATCCTGATGTTAGAACGCCAACAAGCCAACTCTAAGATCAATCAGGTAGAGAAGGCGCTTACTTCACTTAAACTTGTCTCACCTACTGCTGGTATTGTTGTCTATAACCGGCCTGGCTATTTCTTTGGCAATCAGCAACTGATGCCTGGTAAAGTGGTCTTTGTTGGTATGCCGCTCTTCAATCTTGTTAATCCCAATAAGATGGAAGCTAAATGTTTTGTTCTTGAGAAGGATGCTGGTGAGTTGCGTGTTGAGCAACCGGTAAAAGTGACCTTAGATCCCTATCCAGGTGTGGAGTTCACAGGCAAGATCAAAAATATTGATAACCTAGCGCGACCTCTCGATTATGAATCGCCGATAAAGTACTTCCAGACAATTGTTACCCTTAATAATACTGATCCAAACCTGATGAAGCCAGGTGTTAAATTGAAGGCCGAGATTATTGCCGGCGAATTGAAATCAGTAATTGTTGTACCGCGTAGCGCCATTGTAAAAAAAGAGTCTGGCTTTATTGCTTATGTGCAAAAAGCTCCCGATCAGTTTACCCCTGTATCTGTAAATCTTGGTCAAGGAGATCTTATTCAGGTAGTCATCACCGCAGGACTACAACAGGGACAGGTGTTAGCTCTTAATCCTCCAGATGTAAAACAAGATTTCTCGCCAGGCGCGAAAAAAGCTGCTGCTTCTGACGATAAGCCCAAGACGCCATGAGGATAGCATGATCTATATCACTGAAACACGACTCGCGATCAATAACCTACGTATACATAAACTACGCACCTTTTTAACAATGTTGGGTATGATCTTTGGTGTCGGCGCTGTTATTGCAATGCTCTCCATTGGCGCTGGTGCCGAGAAAGAGAGTCTGCGTATTATTGATACTATGGGTCTACGCAATATCATCATACGCGAACGGGAGTTTAAGGAAGAAGACCTTAAGAAGATTCGAGAAAACTCACTAGGTCTATCACTACGTGATATACAGGCAATCAATGCTGTCACACCAGATCTTGAAGGCTATTCTGCGCGTAAGCGAGTACGGGCTTTCCAGATCTTCTCTTTTAACGGTAAGAGTGACGATTCCAATGTAATTGGAGTAACCCCCTCCTATTTCCAACTGGTCAAGTATAGTTTGGCAGATGGAAGCTTCTTTGCTGAACCAGATGAGCGGGATTATGATCAGTTCTGTGTCATTGGTTCACGTGTTAAACAGAAACTCTTTGGTCATCTCTCACCAATCGGTCAGACCATCAAGATCGACAAGCTCTGGTTTACCGTAGTAGGTGTGCTTGAAGACCATAGCCTTAGCAAAGATGAATTTGAGGGTGTAAAGCTACAAGACTTTAGTAACGACATCTATATTCCCCTTGCTACTGCGCTGAAGAAGTTTGAACTAAAACGTTTTGAATCAGAACTCGATGAGATTGTTATTAGTGTAAAAAACTCTGCTGCACTCAAACCAATTGCTATACTTATTAATCAAGTACTGGTAAATACTCATGACAAGGCGGATGACTTTTCCCTTATCGTACCACGTGAACTGCTTGAGCAGAATCAGCGTACTCAGCGTATTTTTAATATTGTGATGAGTTGTATCGCCGGCATCTCGCTATTAGTAGGCGGTATTGGTATTATGAATATTATGTTAGCAAGTATTCTGGAGCGCACACGTGAGATTGGTGTACGACGTGCGATTGGCGCACGTAAACGAGATATCCTCAAGCAGTTTCTTGTCGAGGCGCTCACCATTAGCTTCTTGGGTGGCCTTACCGGTGTGCTTTTCGGCTTTGGTGTGTCACGTATGGTGGCACTCTATGCAGAATGGAGCACTGTGGTAACAGGCTCATCTATCGCAATGTCTTTTGGTGTATCGGCAGCAGTAGGACTCATCTTTGGTATCTATCCAGCAGTACGTGCATCCCGTCTAGATCCAATTGAAGCGCTTCGTTATGAATAGGGGATACAATAAATATAAATGGATAATCAATATATAACCGTATGTGCGGTGGCAATAAAGCAAGCTTTTGAAGATTTTCATCAAAAATTTAAGGCAATAACTTCACGCTCAGCGACCCGTTTTGAAGAGAAGGATTGGCATGGAATGCATTCAGATGGCGCTGAACGGCTGGCGCTCTATAAGAGTGTAATCGATAATATTGTCAAAGATGTCTGTGAACAGTTAGGAAAACTTGGCCAACATAGAACCGTATGGGCAAATATCAAGAAAGAATACTATTCGCTGGTATATGATCGCAGTGACTGCGAGATTGCTAAGACTTTCTTTAATTCCGTTACCAGAAAGATCTTTATTACTGAAGGGGTCGATCCTGATATAGAGTTTGTTGATACTGCTTTTGAAGTACACTTGCCAGGAACAAAAGAGCCTATCTATCGGCAATACCAGGCTGAGCAGAACACTGCCATATTGATAGAAAAGCTTCTCAATGACTACCGCTTCAAAACTCCTTATGAAGATATTAAATTGGATGCGAAACTGATCGCAGAAAAGATCAATACACATATTAAACAAGCCTATGGCACAGATCAGATTACCAAATTAGAGACCCTTAAACCGATCTTTTATCGCGACAAAGCCGCTTATATTGTTGGTCGGATCTTTATTGGCACACTGATAAATCCCATTCTAATCGCGCTGCTTAATACCAATGGAGGAATAATTACCGATGCTGCGCTGTTGACTCAGGATGAGGTTAGTATTGTATTCAGTTTCACCAGATCCTATTTCTTGGTAGAGATCGAATGGCCTAGAGAATTGGTAGAATTTCTCAAAACCATAATGCCTCATAAACGGCGTGCAGAACTCTATATATCGATCGGTTATAACAAGCATGGGAAGTCTGAACTTTATCAAGATCTACTCAAACATTTAGAAGTGTCGAAAGATCGCTTTGAGATCGCCAGAGGAGATAAAGGGATGGTAATGATTGTATTTACTCTCTCCTCATATGATGTCGTCTTCAAAGTGATTAAAGATCATTTTGCTTATCCGAAAAAGACTACCCGAGAGAGCGTATTGCAGAAGTACAACTTTGTATTTATGCATGATCGTGTAGGGCGGCTTGTTGATGCTCAGGAGTTTGAGCATCTCAGATTTAGTAAAGATCGATTTTCTCAAGAACTTCTTGATGAGCTGGCTTCTCAGGCCGCAAATAGTGTTAGGATTGATGGCGATACTGTAACAATCAAACATCTCTATACAGAGAGGAAGATGTTTCCCCTCAATCTCTATATAAAAGAGATGGATACAGCATTAGCTTATGAAGCTGTACTCGATTATGGTTATGCGATAAAAGATCTTGCTACGGCAAATATCTTTCCTGGTGACACACTACTGAAAAATTTTGGTGTAACACGTCATGGTAGAGTAGTATTTTATGACTATGATGAACTCTGCCTACTGACTGAATGTAACTTTAGAGAATTTCCTGAATCTAGATATCCAGAAGAAGAACTACAAGCCGAACCTTGGTTCCATATTGCCGAAAATGATATTTTTCCTTCCGAATTCCGCACTTTCCTAGGACTTTCTGGTACATTAAGAGAAACTTTTCTACAAGCGCATGATGATCTGTTTGGCGTAGATTTCTGGTGCAAACTACAGAAACGGCTGCATGCAGGAGAGATCTTTGATTTCTTTCCTTATAAACAGAGCAGTCGTTTTAATAGATATTAATACTGTATGTATCTAGTGCGTTCCCTAGCAATATACTGTTATCAAGAGTAAATTCATGCTTGTTCAGGCATCTTAAATCCAGCCTCACTTATCACCACTTATAGAGTCTGGCAGATGAAAAATACCTTCAGGCTTTTTATTAGTGATAGGAGGCAAAGCATGCGTAATAAAAGCAAGTCTATGGGGATACTGATAATTTGTTTAGCTTTCGCTACCCTCTTGCTATATTCAACCTCACGGTTACAAGAGAGTAAAAGTGAATTATCCGGGGTGCAAACTTTCGCATTAGCAGGCTCATCGGCACAGGCGAGTGGTGATTTCCAATTAACAGTCTCTCCCACAACTCATACTCTATCGCCAGGAACATCAGGCAGTTCAATAATCAATATTAGATGGTTGGATGCTGATCCGGCACCAGTCACTTTAAGCGCAACTATCTCACCTCCCGAAAGCACTATCCAGATCACTTTTGCGCCTGAGGTTGTTTATCCAGAAAGTGCTCGACCCTTCAGTGCTTCTATGACGATAAATACTTCTCCCAATACTCCACAGCGAAGCTATACGATCACGATCATCGCCACCTCTGGTCAAAATACCCACAGCGCAAGAGTTCAAATGGAGGTTCGTGGTGGTACAACAATCGGCTCAGCCGGATTTAGTGGACGCAAGAATAGAAGATTTACATTAATTGGCAATCAATTCAGTAGAGATTCTCGTGTAGTGATAAATGAAATAGATCAAACCAGCCAGGTAACGGCGGTGACAAACAAATGGCTTACCCTTAAGGGCAGTCCAGAAACACTGGGCATTCGACAAGGCGAAAATACCATACAGGTGATTGATGAAAATGGCAATGCCTCAAATAAATTCATTTTCATCTTTTGATCTCAAAGATTAACTATAGAGCATACAGAAGAACAGATTCTCTGTGTGCTCTATAGTCTTTGAACTAGTGGACAACAATATTGCTATTGGTATCAGCAGCGATCTTACCTATTAACTCAGCCAATTTAATATTGTCGGCAAATAGGGTTATTTTACTATTCTCATCACCGCTTCTTAGAAAGATCTTTTTACCGCTCAGATAACCAAGCATTTTTATCCAAAAGGCAAAGAAGACCTCGGCCAAATGTTTTATCTTGGCCGAGGATGAATTTGCCATCATTGAGCAGCCTCAATAGCTGCGCAATGATAACTCTTGGCCGCAACTGAGAAAACCTGCAT
>JBFLVQ010000548.1:0-6561 GCA_040758525.1 Acidobacteriota bacterium | reverse complement strand
TAATGATTTGATATTTAAAAAAGGTGATAAACTCAGTGAGCGAGTAGTTGACAGTTACAATTCGCGTAATGGAAGTTATAAACCCGGCCTGAACCAGAATGATAACTATGCTCCAGTGGCCAGTAATAAAATAATTAAATTCGACGATGGTAGTTCTATAGTCTTTACCAAGATCTATGGTGACGCCGACTACTACGGTGATATTGACTGTGGTCACGACCGGCCTCGAGGCCAGTCTCATCTAAAATGTAAAAATTGTACCTCTAACAAGCTGGAACAGAAACTCTTATTCGATCCGGTCGACTATGAAAAAAAATGTGGGCCGGCTGGTGAAATAGATCCAGTAGTAATTAACTCTGATTCACAAGTACTCTCTCCTGGCTGTTACAAGAAAATCGATCTCAGCGCGGGAAGATTGATACTGAAGAGCGGCGACTACTTTATAGAAAATATGTCTATGAGTGCTGGCGAAGTGGTCCTCCAACTTGATAGCAAAAAGAACCCAGTAAGATTATACATAGGCAACAAACTCGATATATCTGGTGGCCGGTTTGGTATAAAGGATGTTCCATTATTACCTTCAATGGAATCCCCAACTAAATTGCTAATTGCTGTTAAGAGTCTGAATGTGGAGAAGAAAGGCACCTCTCGCCCTGAGTTATCCGCAGCAATCTATAACTATAGTAAAGACAAAGGCAAAGATAAGGGTGATGCAGATAAGCCTCCTTGTGACCACTGCCATAGCAAGCATGATCCAGATGGTAATGGCGAAGATGAGCTTGGCAATATAAAGCAACATAAACACAGCGATCATAAAAATGACCTACCTGCACAATCCGGAGAATGTGAGAAGGATGAAGATTGTCAAGATAGCGGCGAAATTCAATTAGAAGGAAGTGTTAAGATTATAGACGCAATTGTTTATGGTGCAATTGTTGCCAATGATTGCACTATTGAGGGTAAATCCGAAATTCACTATGATCTTGCACTGCGCAAAAAGTTCAAAAAGGCGAACAAATTCCGTTTGCTTAACTGGTCTTACAAGAATTTCTTCTAAAACTACTTACGGGATAGCTGGCACAGAGAAAAGATATTCTCTGTACAACACTAACTTACCACCAAAGTTAGTCTCTTTCTGCTATCACCTGCCAGTTCACCTGCCGCCACATTACGCTAACGTGCCATTGCTGACCGACGCAGTATCCACCCGTATAACCAGACAATCGCACCGACAAAACCAAGCAACCCGAGCCAAGGAGCGAGCGCAAAGTTCTCGGGTACGAGCCCGATCGGAGCATCCTTCGATAAGCCGACAATAAGAGCAGCATTGATCACGCCCCATAGGCTCTCACCAACAATCAATCCTGACGCCATGAGTGTACCCAGTCGTTCAGCGCGTTCAGGGTTTGCGAGCGAGCGAGTACGCCCTTCGTACCAATGCGAGATCATCGCGCCAACCACAACGGCGAAGGTAGCTGACATAGGGAGATAGATCCCAATGCCGACCGCCAGCGGAGGGATGCGCAGTTTCTTCATTGAGCCAAGCACCGAATCGAGCAGAATGAGGCCAACGCCCACCAGCGCGCCGATACCGATCATCTTCCATTCCAGATTGCCGCCGATCACGCCCTTGGCAAGGGCAGAGATAAGTGTTGCTTGTGGCGCCGGCAGGGGATTCGGAGCAACCACGCCGACGTTGGCAGCACCGGCAAACCCATACGCACTGGCTAGCAGATTGAGTACTGAGGGGATCACCGACGCGCCCGCACAGACACCAACAATGAGCGCAATCTGCTGACGTATTGGTGATGCGCCAACAAGCTGGCCGGTCTTCAGATCCTGCAAGTTATCGTTTGAGATCGTCGCGCAAGCGAATACGATTGCCGTCACGAAGAGTGCGAAGGCGACGAGTGTTTGTCGCGTCTCTGGTGTTGGCGATACCACGAAGACGAGTGCCGATGCGCACAAGACGATCGAGAGAATGCCGACACCCGAGATCGGACTGTTCGAAGCGCCGATGAGTCCTGCCATATAGCCGCAGATCCCGGCAATGAGAAAGCCCCCGATCAGCACAAACGGCACAGCGATCAGCGTGAGCTTAACCGCATTTGGTGCCAATACCGTTGGCTGTACGAACCTGAAGGCCAGCAATCCGGCGATGAGCAGACATCCGACTGTGAGCGTGAGAATCCAGGAGGGCGAGAGATCGCGGTCGCTATCATTCTTTACATCGGCGGCTCGGGAACTGGCGAGCGTACTCACAAGTCCGCCGACGACTGGCTTCGCGAGATTGGCCAGTGTATAGATGGCGGCGATCGCGATTGCGCCAGCGCCGATGAACCGGACCTGGTTGCTCCAGATCGAAACGGTATGGGTAGCGAGATCCACGCCAGCGGCAACAGGCTGCATTGATGTCAAAATTGGCACGGCAATCGCCCACGCGATTATGAGGCCGATTAGCATCGCCACCCCGACCGACAACCCAACGAGATGGCCGGCGCCGACGAGCGCGAGCGACCAGGCGATGTTGTACCCACTCGACGCCATAACACCAATATGGAAGAATCCAGTGATTTCAGCAGCAGCGACACGGGTCGCCGCCAAGATGGCAAGCCCCGCTGAAGCAATGGAACTGAAAATCACGGCAACAAGCCCTTCTCTCGCTTCGCCCGTCTCATCCTTGGTTTCTCCGCGTGTGCCGGAGCCGACTTTCAGCACCTCGGCGGCAGCTACGCCTTCTGGGTAGGGTAGATCGGAGTTCGTTACCAGTGCACGTCGGAGCGGGATCGTAAACAACACCCCTAGCACGCCGCCACTTATGCAGACGAGAAACGATTGCCAGAAGGGAAATCCCGTCCACCAGCCGATTATCACCAGTCCCGGCAAAACAAAGATGATCGCTGAGAGCGTGCCGGCTGCGGACGCAACGGTTTGGACGATATTGTTTTCGAGGATCGACGAGTCCTTGACGGCGCTCAGGATGGCCATCGAGATCACCGCTGCGGGGATTGACGATGCGAAGGTGAGGCCGACCTTGAGGCCTAGGTAGACGTTTGCCGCCGTGAAGATCGTCGTGATTAATGCACCAAGAATCAGGCTGCGTACAGTGAGTTCTTTAGGTTTCTCTTTAGGTTTCATAAGTCCTATCTTACATATAAAGAGTGATCCGCGACGAGTAGAAACTGCGCGGTCTATACAATCCTAGCGCCATTCTCACGAATGTTGCAGTAGCCTAAGAGGCAGGTTATGAAAAATAACCAGCAGAAGAATATCACGTTTGTCGTAATGGATGAAGACTACCATAACATCTTTATTGCAATTAATGGAGAGAAGCTTTACTAGTAAATAGAGTTGGTTCGTCTATGGCAAGCTAAGGCGCGTTCAAGGGTAGACATTTCGAGAAAACCATTATCTTAGCATTATGGAAACGATAATTAACCGGTGCTACGGGTAGATTGGACGATTAGAACAGATCGAGTGTGATATCACTGTGCTGGAAGAGCGAATAAAGCCTAACGCATGAGTGTTAGGCTTTATTCTGCCGCTACCTTCGACACTTAAAACCCGAAATTGTGTAAGGTGAGTTATTGATTTTGGACAGCGAAACTGCTCTTCTGAGTTTCTAAATGATCTGCTTTAGAGCATAAACAAATTCATTTATTTCATCCGTGGTATTAAAGTAGTGAGGAGAGGCTCGAATTGCCCATTTCACTTGCTTCTCGTCAAAATCAATGACGGCAAAATCTCTGTAACTCGGTACTACATTAATTTTCCTCTTTAAAAGCTCGTTCACAAGATATTCCGGCTGTGAGTCTTTTATGGTGAAAGTAACAAGACCACCTACTTCAGGACCTCTATCCAACACCCTTACTTTATCAATGGCGGAAAGTTCTTGCCGCATAAGATCTGATAACAGCTTAACCCGTTGCCAAATTCTCTCCTCGCCAATGTCTAAACAGTATTCAATTGCTGTCCGTGTGCCTAATACAAGCGCGTATGCAAATTCCCAATCTTCAAATCGCATTGCATTTTCTCTTGGTTTGTATTTATCCTTCTCTATCCATTCCGCCCCTCTCATATCAATAAACAGCGGTTCGAGTCCAGATTGCAATGCTTTGTCGGATATGTATAAAAAACCCGTGCCTCTCGGTCCTCTTAAAAATTTTCTATTTGTAACGCTTAGAAAATCACACTTTAACTCTTCCACATCCAGCTTCATTTGCCCGACCGACTGACAGGCATCAAGGATGTACCAGGTTTTGTCTTCATGAAGCTTTTTATAGCGGCTATAGATTTCTGCGATACTTTTAACGGGCTGTACTAGACCCGAATTGGTCGGAATGTGTGTTATGGCTAATAAGCGTGGTTGTAGTTTTATCAGGTTTTGTTCAAGGTCTGCTAAATCCACGCCGCCTTCAGGAGCATTCTTTATTCTAACTATTTTAATACCAAATCTTTTTTGACATGAAAGAAACTGGATTTGATTTGATATAAAATCGTCATTATCCGTTAAAATAACATCACCGGATTGGAAAGGAATGGATGATAAAGCCCGCGTGTAAGAGTCAGTTGCACTTGCTGTGAAAGCTATATTTGAAGCATTACAATTAATTAGCTTTCCGGCTAGCAGATAAAATTGCTGAATCGCGTCTGCTCGTAAAGCAGATGCTTCATACCCGCCTATACGCGACTCTAATTCTATATGCTCTAATATAGACCGGGTCACAACATCGGGCATCAGGCTTGCCCCTGCATTGTTTAGATGGATCACATTGGAACAGCCCTCCGTATCTTTTCTAAACTTAGCGATCTCTGCGGGAGAAAAAACATCGCTTGCATAATTGTTATTGTTCTTGGTTGATTGCATATTAATTGATGCTCCTGTACTATTTTTAAATTCAGCAATGCACTCTATTTCGACGAGTGCATTGCAGGGAAGCGCTTTAACAGCCACTGTGGTGCGTGCCGGTCGGTGTTCTCCAAAACACTCTGCATAGACCGCATTCATTTTGACAAAGTTAGACATATCACTCAGATAGACATTTGTCTTTACCACATCTGAAAGCGTCAGCCCAGCCGCATTTAGAATGGTTGCCAAATTTTGAATTGCTCTCAGTGTTTGCCCCTCAATATCTAGCGATTCGATTTTCATACTTTCAGGGTCAAGCGGAGTCTGACCAGAGCAGTACAATAGATTTCCTGTTCGTATAGCTTGCGAATATGGACCAATTGCCTTTGGCGCGTTATTAGAAAGAAAAGACTTCATGTTTTTTTAATTTGAAAACTACATTGTTTATATTACGCCGTTTATAATACCCTTTTCTTATTGGGTAATTTCTGCAAAAGAAATTGTTTGACGGTTTTATTAAGCGATTTTGAAGCTTAAAGCGGGGAAAAAATGCATAGGTTAGATGAGTTTGATAAGAAGTTGCTCAGACTATTACAACAAAATAACAGAATGACTGCCGATGAACTTAGTGAAGCAGTTAGGCTAAGTTCGTCTGCTGTGCAGCGAAGACTTAAGAGGCTACGGGATGAAAAAGTAATTGAAGCAGATGTCTCAATAATCTCGCCTAGTGTCGCAGGAATTGGCGTTACTTGTGTTGTTGACATTATATTGGAAGATGGAAATTCCCGGGCATTGGAAAAGTTTAAATCAACTATGCGCGAACGTAGTGAAGTAATGCAGTGCTATTTCGTAACGGGGACTTATGATTTCGTGATCCTCGTCAATACCAGAGATATGCGCCATTATGAAGAGTTTGCCAAGAAATGGCTAATGGATAACCCAAACGTGAAACATTTTTACACACACGTAGTTATGGATAAAGTAAAGGTAGGATATAGTATCGCAATTTAAGTGAAGCGGGCGCATAAATCATGAAGCTATGCGCCCGTGAGCAAGATCTCATAATGCAGTCTACGCATTAATAAGATACTTTTCTACTCACGCTTTTCTTTAATGAATAAAACGCCCAGTACAAACGCCTTTAGAGCAATATAACAATCTCCAGATATAAGGTGAGTGCCCAAGAGAAGGACTGGATTGTCGCCATTAAGTTAATATTGCGATATCAGGTCGCTTTTCTAAATCAGGTCAAAGCCCTAACCAACCATTTACAAGCAAGCTACAGAAATGATGTCGCAGATTAGAGCAGACTACGACATCAGGTTTTGAACCTCTGTTCATTCCAGAAAAGCGTGAGCAGAAATCGGTCTTGTTCATGAGCACCTACATCTAGCCAGGTAATCCGGTTGTAATACTTAACGCGTGGCACTGGTTTATTGGAATGGATAGGGAGTAACAAAGCCACTCTCTGATTCCAGAAATTTGTCAGACTACTATGGTTGGAGGTAACATAACCAGACGGCCTGAGCAAAACTTACATTCTTAAATTTTGCTCTGCTTGTGCCATTGATCGAGACCTCCAAATTACCACCCGGCAACCAGCCCAGCAATAGCTTTTCACCTTTGCCTATGTCAGTAATAGCATTAAAAAAGGGATCCAAAAATTCCTTCTTGAAAGTGGGATTCGCACCGTAGTTGGAAATATTCTTTTT
>JBFLVQ010000547.1:0-6566 GCA_040758525.1 Acidobacteriota bacterium | reverse complement strand
TCACCATTATCACCATTGCAGCAATCTTCATTATTGTCTGGTACTGTAAACTTGATGCTTTAGGTGCCTGGAGCTTCTCTTCAGGGAAGGCTACCACATTAACATTGGTGGGTGCAGGCATCTCAACAGTGGGTTGCTCTGAGTGCTCTGGTTGTTGCTGTTCTACTACTTGCTCAGCACGTTCCCTTCTACGCTCTTCTACATGTTGCTCTAGCGTGTTATTGGCAAGATGCTGGATTAACTTCTGCTTATGCTCCTTCCATTCCTTGCTATGGAGAAACTCTTGTGTATCCTTCTCAATCTGAATAGCAGTATCAGTATCTACATCATCGTGTCTAGCATTAAGATCGATACCAAATAGGGAATTGATGATAGGATTGATGCCAGTATCAGCAGGTCGTTTTACATCCCTGGTATTTCTCGGTTTCTTAGGAACTTGGGTATGGCGCTTAATTAAGCGTTCTTTACATTCCTGCCATTCTTTACTCTTTAAGAATGCTTCAGTGTCACGCTCAATTTCCGCACTTTCCTCTGGAGTAGGAACATTAAGCATAACTTCCCAAGAGATATTGGCATACTCTCGGCAATCAGTACAGATATGCAGGTGTTGTTGGAACTGATCCTCTTCTTGGGGAGGTAGTTCACCCTGACAGTGCTTGATAAACTTAAGCTCATCCCAATGTGGACAATTCATAAATGCTCCAATTAATGCGGGATTAATTCGTGATATCTTTACCTCTGCTGTACAAGTAAAGTAAAGCAGTTCTGTATGCCAGTGCTGCGAGAAGAACTTCAATCCGGCTATCCGGCTGCTGGCTGAGTTTATTGATAGACTCTGGGGTACTGTTAGATAACCTGAATATTACTTCATCAATGACATCGCATATTGCCTCTGGAGTAGCTTGTAATTGTGGAGCTAGCAGCCTTGGCGCTACTCTATCAAAGGCAGCGCGAATCTCTCTAACGAGCATATGCTCGAAACGATCTAAGAACTCTTGACGGATGTTCTGTTCATCACTAGGAGATAGATCAGGTGTGACCAATTGAGTAATCAGATCGCCATTGCTGCATTGTTTGAGATCCATAACACCCACTGTACCCATGACATTGATAATAGTTGTAATACCCATAGTATGGAAAACCCCTGCCACAGCCGTAACACTCATAATACTCTCATCCTTCATGCCTGCACAATAAGATAGCTTGTTACTATAAAGGAAGATAAAGAAAAAAGGCAAACCATAGGCCAATCACCTTAATAATCTTTAAGGAGACGTTAAGCTGATGCGTTATAAGGAATAATAAGAGGCTATTGGAATGATTACCTTGACCTCAAGTGGGGCACAATATCGTAGATAGAGGCATAGTCGAGGAAAGATGGTTAAGAAGAAATCGCTAACACGCAGATGGAGAGTTGAACGAGCAAAGCAGGTACTAGAGCTATATGAGCAAGGATGGTTACGTGGGCAAATAGCGAAAAGATATCAGACTAGTCTACGCAGCGTTGATCGGTTGTTAATGTTGGCTAGGAAGGGCGATCTTAGCGTACGTAAGCAGCCTAAGCGATGTCCTGATCTGGAAGAGCTGTTAGCGAATGTCTGGACAATGGATCAATTAGCCACCAAGCTTGAAGTGACACAACGCACGATTAGAAGTTGGGTAGCAGGTTATCGCCAGGTTGATCCAACTACCCGTAAGAAAATATCGCAGTTGCAGAAAGCTGCTCCATCTCGCAATCAACGCGATAAATCCTCACCTGGTCTAGCCCGATTAGTATTGGCTTGGCGCAAGGCGACACCGAGAGATAAGGAGTTATTTTTGCAGTTGATAAAGAGTCGTAATAACCGTTAGCGCTTCTCACAGACGACGCAATTCCTATCATTTCATGTAAAGAGGTGACAGCTCTAATTAAATCTAATGGTAAGAAGGTAACCATTAAGCAACCGAGTCTACCACTATCCCTTTTTGCTGCTAATGGCCAGATTAACGTTCAGATTATTAATAGTGATGGTCAATCTTCCAATCTTGTTTTCATTAAAGTTGGCACAGATATTGGTGCGCCCGTTGTCACAGGAATCGCCTATACTGGTATTCTTTTGGGTTAAAATGATCTTTCCTGACTATGGTGCGCTAATTGTACCATTGTGGAAGCGCTTCGATGTGGCTATAAGTGACTCGCGTTGCTTACAGAGGTTGCAGAAGAATAGCTAATTAATGGTAAAGATTGACTCATTGTCTAGCGCCAGCGGCATGGAGAAGTTGTACAATATCGCTATAACCATTTTCCTCAGCATACATTAGCGCGGTCTTACCGGCTTTAGTTCTATGGTTGACTTCCACTCCATGGGTTAAGAGAATCTTTACTGTATCCAGTTGGCCTTGCTGTACAGCACAGATCAATGCTGTTTCACCATCAATGGTACGGACATTGGCATCAGCACCTTTTTCCAGTAGTATACGCAGACTATCGGTATGATTTCTGAATGCCGCACGCATCAGTGCTGTCCACCCTAGCTGGTCTTTGGTATTTATATCAGCCCCTTTCTTTATCAGTAACTTGGCAACTTCGTGGTTATTTTCCCAGACCGCAAACATTAACGGGGTCATACCATTATTAGCTTGTGCATTGATGTCGGCACCTTCATTGAGCAAGGCTTGTACGATCTCTTGATAATCTTTCCAGGCTGCTGTCATTAAGGCCGTACCTTGATACTTATCTTTTGCATTTACATCAGCGCCTTTGGCTAATAATACTTTTACTGTGTCTGGGTGATTCGATAAGGTCGCAAGCATCAATGGGGTCTGACCTTCCGAGACTTTTACCTCGGTATCCATTCCAGCATTAATAAATAGGCCAACCGCGACGGCATTGCCTTGTTTGACACTATCTATAAAAGCCTTCTCGCTATACTGAATATTCATCTGTGCCAATTCCAAACGAGCGGTATCTGTACTCTTGCCACAGTTAATGAAAACAAGCAGTAAAATTACTAGTAAGAAAGTTTGTTTGGGTAACATAGTTCTTTGACCTTATTCTCTTGTGAAGAGGCAGACAAGGATGATGACAAACTATTATCATCCTTGTCTTTGTTACTTTATCTAGCAGTTATCAACAACGAAGTTTTACTGTATCATATCGCTTCGTGCTGATTTCTTTAGCGCGATTGCCTGATTTAGCAGACCATTTCTGCTATTACGATCTGCGGTTATCAATGCCAGCGCGTCTAATGCTTGTGCAGCAATTAATTTCTGTTGTGCTTCAGGATGTAGGCCAGCGCAATCAAGCACTTCGAAGGCATCATCTAAATCTGCGAAGGAAAGCTTGATCAGTTCTTGTGCTTGGGCGAAATTAACTGCTATTTTGGCACGCTCTTCCAGATCCACCGAGGAGCGTATATTTTCAGCAGCATTAATTACCCGCAAGAATGCTGCTACGGCAACAATCTGAGTAGCATCAAGATTTATTCCCCCAACAACTTGGCCAAACGGTGAATTACTGAATGCTGGGCCAGTGTAAAATGCTACTGCGCCTTCGATTGTTTCAATAGCATTGTTGTGGAAGAATGGACCAGTGTCGGCTGCTTCAACCAATACAGGGGTATTGAATGAGCCAATGCCAAAGCCACCTGGTCCGGGTGTCCTACCAAAGCCGCCATCGGGTGGATTGGGTTGATTGGAGAGGTCGGCTGGGTGATCAGGTAGATTCTCAACTCCAGTATTGAAGGTGCCATTCCTGCCAGGCTCAAAAAAGTCGCTGGCACCAGCATTGATGTGGCATAAGAAGCATTTGCCAGCACCTTGATCTGGTTGTCCAAGAAGAGCGCCTGGATTAAGAAAGATCTGCCGGCCTCGTTCCGCCACTACTGATTTCAGTCTTAGCGCGTTAAGATCTAGATCTTCACGACGACCAGTCGATTTCTGAAATGCTTCTAAGGCATCCAATTGAGCTACTGTAGGCAAGACAAAGTCTGAACCAGGTACACGTTTTAACGTCTTGGGATAGTGCTGAGTAACTGCCCCAATAATGAACTCTCTTAAAGTACCTGTACCAGGCGCACCATCACCACTCCAACCAGTCCTTTCATTAGGAGGTGTAGTTGTACCATCATTGAGTGCTGGAGCGAGCGTATTGGGCAATAGTGCAAGAGTGTGTGGAACACCACGCATAACAAACTTGCTGGCAAGGTTATCAAACCCATCCACATTCTCCAAGATCAGCCCAAATCTTCGCATTAGCACCGGGTTTTCAAAGTTTTTGCTAAGGTTAGGATTGAATTCTGCGACAAAGAGCGGATCATTGGGGGGTAAAGTAGCAATGAACTCAGGATCAATCGTGAGATTATTATTCTCGCGATGGCAAGTCCCACAGGTTCTGCCATTACCGTTAAAGGTATCATTGAAGAAACTGCGACGACCTTCAGTAATCAGTTGCTGCAAAGGAGTTGATGGGTTAGGAATGGGTCCTATCTGTGCTTGCGCAGTGGGATTAAAAAATTGTTTTATCCGTGCCCACCAGCTACCATTCTCAACTGTTGGTTCTACTACTTTATCATTGCCCTCAAGCACGCCAAATTTTCCTTGCTGTGCGCTACGGTATAGGCGGTGGAAGAGAGTAGTAGTACCGACTAATAGCCGATCCGTAGTAGGATCTTGGCCGCTTCGAGAGACGATGACAAGATCTAGATCAAAATCTGTAAAGAACTTGCTACCCAAATTGGCTTCCAATTTGGCAACGCCATTCTCATGCTTTAGGCTGCCTATACGTACCATTGTATCGCCTGGCTCTGGCATTACGGTGCGTGTTTCACCAGCTTTATTGTCAATTAGCCAAACATCGCACTTTTCTGCTTGTGAAAGTTCATTAATTACGACATAGATCCTACCTTCAATAAGGTTCAGTTGTGCCTGTCCATGAGATGGACTATCGTCTGTTGTGAGACCTTTGAACGCACCCACCGGCAGAATCAGATTGCGATCTCCGCCATTCTCCAAATAAGCTGCTTCCCACTCTCGGTAGTTTGCTTCTAAGGTAGTAACGCTACCTAAGCCAGTACCAGTTAAGTTGCTGTCTGTGTCTGAAGACGTGACATTGTCCAATAGTATTATTGGCAATGAACAGGCCATCAAAAAAACGATCGCTCCCAACTTGATGAGTCTAATTTTCATCGTTTTCTCCTTAGTTTCTACAGAGATTGACTATGTGGCCACACAGCAATCGTGATTAAAGCCTAATGGTTTTCCGATTACTTTTTCTGTTAGAGCGCAAATTAATTGGGAAACTCTATGCACGCAAACAACTTAAAAGAAGTTTACTCCTACCTGCACGATTACATTGGGTTATCTATCATGCAATGGCTAAATACCGGTATTTAACCATTGAGGAGTTGGAAGATATTTGTTACCTTTTGGTAACAAAGAAGATCATAAGAACCTTTTGTGTGTTTGTAACCGATTGGATACCATTTACAGGTTCCTCGTATTTAATCACATTATTATTCTGAATGGTAGTCGTAGAGTTACCATACGTTATAATTACGATCCGAGTTAGTATTTTGCTATTTCACCTATATAACGACATGGTTGCCAGAAAACTTAATGGCTTGCCTCTTCCCTAAAATATTGGTGTGTTTCTTGAGCTTGTAGGGATAGCGAGCACGTTTATCACCATTCTTTCTATTAGTACGTGCGTCTCGATATTGGCAAAGAAACGCTGGATAATAGCTTGAATTGTTTGGCTATGGAGCTTGAGTCTGTTTTTGAAGTGTTTCTCAAAGTTGCTTTGCGTAGGCCAGGGCTTTGCTCGCTTACGAAACTACAGATACAGTTTTACCATACGATTCCACAACCTGGCTGCTTCAATGCGAGCCTCAGTTACCAATTGCCACATAGTAGTAGAAAGATTAATTTGATACTGACCAATGTGCGGAGCAGAATAAGCCACAAGAGGAAATTCTATTTACTAGCTCCACCTTATTGGGGTAGCGGGAGACCTGTAATAAGAGGGCGCAAAATCAAGTTGAAAGATGCGCACATTGCTCGGTGCTATTGAGCGAGTAGGTTTAGCATCAGGTAGGTATTGTGAAGTAAGCTGTTGGCTGGATGTGCGTATGTTTGCTTGGCCCGAACAACCATTAGTGCTCTATCGGGTAGTGGAGTACTGGGCTGATGGTAGTCTGAGATATAAACGACCGTGATGGCTTATTTATATGCAAGCCAATGGCGCAGTGCCAACACGGGCTCAAGCACAGGCAATTGTTATGAAACGGTTTGGCTATTGGGATGGTCAGAGAGAATTAAATGCCCGCGTTCTTAAATCCCTAATTTACACATTGAACCTTAAGAGTTACTTCACATAACGGAGGACTCAACATAAAATCTCAGGAGGCGACCTATAATGTGAAATATTTTCTTACTCCACCGCATTGCCGAAAGCTTATGGAGTATCCATTATCAATGAATGCAAAAGGGGTTATAAATTAATCTATAAATAAAGATCCGTTGAAAGTAAAATTGCTAGTCGATTACTGCTAATGGATTACTGCTAATGAAATACTACGAAATGAAAT
>JBFLVQ010000546.1:0-6567 GCA_040758525.1 Acidobacteriota bacterium | reverse complement strand
CCTATAACCAAACGTCCTTTGGGTTTTAGTACCCTTCTTATTTCTCGTAATGCTTGATCTGCAGCGGGAATTTCACCAAGTACAGTAATAAGATAAACAGCATCGAAGGTATTATCTACATATGGCAACCTTGTAGCATCACCTTGTGTAGGAAAGATATTTGCCAGCTTTTTTGCCTGGGCGCGATCCATTAGATCTAACAGCATCGCTTGCTGTATATCCAGCACATCAAGCCTACCTTTAGGAGTTAATGCCGACGCAACTGGTAAAGCATGGATACCATTGCCTGGGCCTATCTCTAGTAGGCGTTCTCCTTCTTTCAGCTCAAGAATCTGTTTCAAGTGTTTATATGAGAGGTAGGGGCGTGGAGCGAAAAGGAACCATCTGAGCGCATATGACATAGGACCAGGATGATGCTTGCTCGAGATTCTCGCTACTACAAACAAGAATAAGGCAATGGTGCTCCAAACTACTGCCCATACATAGTTCCCTTGTAATAGGGTAATAAAAGCTAGCAGGCCTGCTACAACCATTCCTACGAAGGTCCAGTCTTGCCATCTCATAGTGGTATCAACTGGCAAAAATTGATAGGCTCTTCTCATTGCTATAGTATCCATTCGCGAAACATTATTAAAACGCTGAAGAGGAATCGAGTTCCATTCCTCTTCAGACAGTTTTAGTGATGGTCTGTTTACCAAGAAGTCTGCAGATTCACAAGAAATAGATTACGAGCTGGCACAATGTCATGGTTGAAGGTCTTACGCAGATAGTTGAACTGCAATTTGACATTGTTCTCGCTGATATAGTAATTGACTCCCATCACATAGTCGCGCTCGATAACATTGGCGAGATTGTTCTCAAGTCTACGATCCGGATCGAAGACATCATAGCGAAAGACCGCTTCGACCTTCGGCAGGAACTTGTAAGCAGCCAAACCATAGTAACCGATGCGATGCAGATTGGCATCCTTGGCAGTTATCAACTCGGACTTAAAAGTGAAAGGTCCACGATTGTAGTAGGCTTCTAAACCTAGGCGATCACGACGCGGACGATCTGGGCGATTACGGCCAGCCAGCGCACCCGAGCCACCTACTCGTAACCCTTTGATAAAGGGTGGACTAACAACCAGTCGTCCAATGAGGGTCTTTTGATCATTCTTATCTATATCATTATGGCTTTCGCCTACTCCATTGAACATTCCGACTTGGTAGTTAAAGTGCTTGGCAATCGGACCGCTAACCATTATACCAATATCACGCACATCACCTAAGCCACCACCACGTGCACGATCAACAAACATCAACGCCCGCTCGATTGTCTCAAGTTTGGTTGATGATTGCAGGCCTTCTAGGCTGAGGGGAAGTTTGAACTGACCAATATCGATCTGAACATCCTTAAGATAGTTTAGTGTGATGTAACCATCTTGAAAGACTCGACTCCCCTGATTGAAGCTGACATCGCTCACTACCCGAGTACCATTAATGGTTGTGAAGATGGTATTGGCAGAGAGCGCTTTGGCGGGATCGATCATTAGTGTCCATTTCACTTCAGGTGTGATCTGGCCGCTGAACTTCAACTCCGCACGACGAATTTTGAAAGTGTCACGCTGTTGGCTATTGCCGCTTACATACTGAGCCTGGAGTAACCCAGTGAACTTAATATTACCATAGCCGACTTCAACGCTTGCTTTCGGAGGCTTAGTCGCTGGCTTTTCCGATGTTGCCGTTACTGTTGGCGACATTGATGTTGATGGATTAGGCTTGTCGAGCCGTTGCTGTAACGAATCGATCACGCTTTTCAGCCGATCGATTTGTGTTTGTTGCTCTTCAACTCTTTTGCGTAGCACCTCTAGTTCGTTAGGTGTTTGCTCACCACTCTTTTCCTGGGCGATAATACCTGCAGGAATGAGCAATAACAGTAACGAACAGCTTAGTAACAATCTATTAGTGCTAATCATAATTAATCCTCCTCGATAGTTGTACTGACTGCTCTTCCTCTTTAGTGTCCTAGAAAAAAGTGCCAGACAGGTGGCCAGATTAGTGTGGTTGACAAACCAACACCAAGAAGAAATACAATGAGCCAGACAAGACCATTCAACTGCTTACCACGCAAGAGGTAATGCAAGATAGGCCAGCTTACTAACCAACTTATTAGCATCACAGTCTCTTTGCCTGAATAAGGACCAATCCCTTCTGCGCCAGGTATCCAAAGCTTGCCAAGTGCGTGTACTTGCACAGTGAAAGATGGGGAAGCTTCACAGGCAAATACAACGATCCCCAAGCTAAGCATGCTGATCATTGCGGCCAGATAGGCGGCAACAGCGGCACCATTGGCAATCGGCTTGGGTGCAACCGATTCGATAGGCACGGCAGTTGGCTGTTCTCTTATCATTGCTTCTAACTCGCTCACTTCAATTTGAGTCTTCTCTTTAATGGTACTCATAGTCTCCTCCCATTTCATATCGACTTCAATTTAGTTACTGCGGCGCCCAGACCAAAAGCGATGGCGAAGTAGAAGAAGTAGAGAGCCATCATTATTGCCACTGTGATGCGTATCCAATTCTTCTCCAAAATTTGTTTGCCGTAATACCACAAAATAAAGGCCGCCGAGACCGCAAGCGGGAGCGTAAAGAGTGCCCCAAACTCTTTAAATTCGAAGAAAATTTTGTGGATTTCTGGCATATTGGCGATAAAGTAGGATCTTGGCGAATCGGGCGTTTTGGCGCGATAAGCGATATAGATCCAATTACCGAATACAATTGTAATGAAGGAGAGTACTGACATCACCACAGTCACCAGTTGCAGATCTGGAAACGCTTTGATCCTACCGGTAAATAGCCGCCAACCAAGATAGAGACCCACTGTGGCTACCACAAGCAGAACAAATGCTACCAAGCCGTGAAGCGCGCCACCTAGAGCGTAAGTACCTGGACCCAATAGCGACACAAAAGGTGCAGTGGAAAATACTATGATGGTTGCGGCAATGATTAAGACTCCTACTACTAGGATCAATGATCCAGTAGACCAGTTAACGTGTTCCTTCTGGGTCTCAAAATTTTTATCCATAGGCTTTTCTCCTTTGATATTGCCAAGCAAATGCAAAACGCATTCCAGTGACTTGAGAAGATCGTTACTGCGGATACTTATTAAGATTGATTAGCAATGGATTTCAAACCATAGTAAGCCATTGATTTTCAGGATTTTTTCAGTTAATAGATAACAACCTGATAAGTTTTTCGGGAAACTATTTTTACTCTTTATGCTTTTCTTATTGGCGATGGCACTATGAAAATGCTCGCACTACGGTGGGCAATTTTTCGCAAGTTGGTCCTATAAGGCTTTGTTGTAATTGTTGATGAGATCTAAAAAAGATAGTATAAAGCGCTAAAACTAGTCTATTACCACTCACTTTACGCGTAGTAGCCTGCCAAATCTTTCTCTGCCAAATTTCCTAGTGAACTCTCCACGCTCAAAAGCTACTTTGCCACTAATCAGCACCTGCTGGACAATCCCATTAGAACGGCGTACCATTCGCATAAAGCCATCTAACCGTTCATCCTGATACTCGATTGGATCACCCAAACCAGAGCGTAATTTTTCTGGATTTATGATCACAATATCTGCCTGCTTACCTGGTAGTAGTGTGCCTACCTCTAATCCTAGCCAAGTTGCCGGTTCACTAGTCAAACGCGCAACCGCCTTCTCTATCGAGATCCATTGCGGATTATTCAATGCTTGCTGGAGCATCTGTAGTGCACCATCGTGAAAAGCCATATTACGCGAATGGGCACCAGAGTCATTGAACCCAGGTAAAGTAAAGGGATGTGCGAGTAGGTAACGCCTAGACGTTTCTCGGTCATTGGCTACTACTGACTTCCAACGCACTTGATCATCATATTGTGTAATGAGGTCCATAAAGTACTCAATCGCCTCTTTACCTTGTTGGGCAGCCAGTTGTGCAAAAGATTTGCCAATATGATGTGGATCAGGCGAAGCCACAATCCACATATCAGCAAGGTCACGGTGAAAAGCACGGCTACCCTTACGCTCCCAATCTCGACGGAACAGAGTGCGGAAAGTCGTATCGGCAAACATCCCCTTTCTCTCTTCTGCAGTAACACTAAGGGCATCAATACCGGCGCTAAACTCTTCAAAGACTGGCGACACTATGCCATCGCTATAGAGCAGAAATGGCGCTGCGAGAGCCTGAAAACGGACATTGGCGCGTAGAAAGCGATTAGCAAAAGAGGCAAGTGTAGTCAAAAGTAGATAGACTTTGCGATCTGCCTTGACATCAACAGCCGCCACAATTGTAGTACGCAATGGCTTGCTACGCAGTCCAGCACTCAAAGAGATCAATTGCAGCATCGATTTCTTGGCAAGGGCGTTTGGTGTTGACTGCAGAATACGATCATATTGGCGTACCACATCAGCTAATGCCCGGTATTCCTTCATACCGGCACATTGGGATGGGATCGACAGATTATCATGACGCTTGCCATCCATACGATGCCAGGGCAACATATCTATGGAAAGACCTAAGAAACCTTCGCTCATCGCCTCTTCTATGATCGAGCGCATCTTAGCAATTTCATTGTCATTTGCGTGTGGTTCACGTAAGCTGCGCTCTAGACCCATCACTTGTGCTCGCACATTGGAGTGGCCCAGCAGGGTAGCAACATTGGGTCCTAATGGTAGTGTTTCTAGATGCTGGTAATACTCACTCACAGTGTGCCAAACAATCTTTCCCTTCAACCAACGCGCCAATAGTTCACGTGAAAGATTCTCGACACGACAATAGAGATCAAGTAGATCCTGTTCATTCCCTAATGCCAAGGATAGCGAACAATTGCCCATCAACACTGTAGTCACACCATGTCGCACAGACTCATCCAAGCCTGGGTATTGTTCTACTTCTACATCATAGTGAGTATGAATATCCAGAAACCCTGGTAGCACCCAATTGTCTTTAGCGTCGATCTCAGATCGGCCAACTCCATCCAAATGCTCGCTCACTGCCACTACTCGCTCTCCCGCTACTGCGAGATCTGCGATCCGGCCAGGACGACCTGTGCCATCAAAAACCTTTCCATTGCGAATGACAATATCGTATTGAGGGGTTGATCTTCTTTCCATGATTAATCCTAAAGATAAGAGTCAGGGTTAGCAGATTCAGAATGTAACATATCCTGCTGGGAAGGAAAATATAGAAAAGTATGTTGATCGGTCAGAGGGTCTTATAGGTAAGATGAAATTAAGCGATCCTTCTCATTGCCATTATTGTAAGATCATCTGAAACTGGATTGCCGGATTGAAAAATATATAGATCTTTCATAATGGAATTGATCAGCTCATCTACAGGCTCTGAGTGGCTTCTGAATAGAAGTTCTGTCAATCTATCTGTACCATATTCATCACCAAATCTATTTGCCGCTTCGGTTAAGCCATCAGTGAAGAGCAACAGGGTATCGTTAGGAAGCAACTCTATCTTTTTAGATGAGAACTGCTCATTGCAAAACATTCCTATTGGTAGACCAGTAGCTTCTATATCTATTAAATTATCCCCATGAACTAGTAGCGGTGGTAGGTGACCGGCATTACAGATCTCAACTTCGCCTTTATTAGAAACCTTTCCACACACCAGCGTTGCGAAATGCATCGACATAGTACTTTCACAGAAGATACTGCTCGCCCTTTCTAACAATTGAACTAGTGGAAGATTAACAGAGATAAGGGAGCGAAATATTGCATGTAGCTGAGTCATTAACATTGAAGCAGCTACTCCTTTGCCAGCAACATCACCTAGGATGAAATAGAATTCTCCATTATCAACATTTATTAGATCGCAATAATCACCACTAACTAAACCGATTGGTTCATACCGATAAGAAATATTCCAACTCTTTAAATTGACATTGGGATTTGGCAGCAGGCTTTTCTGTATTAAAGAAGCCATTTCCAGATCTTTTTTAAGTAGTTGCTGCTGAGTAGGTGTGAGATCATCAAGGCAGACTTGGGTAAGAGGATCTGCTATCAATCTATCGTGCTCTATTTCACCTTGGCAGGTTTTACAGATTCCAAAACTACCGTGCTCGATTCGCTCAAGAGCTGCATCTACTTCGTTAAGTAGATGCTTCAACTCTCTATCCTCTCCTAGATCGGCAATAGCATCTTCAAGCTTCTTGCGTCGATCAAACAACTGATTTTGAATAATGGAATCTATTACGGTAGCCATGGCACCCTACTTACAGTGATTAATCCTTGCTGATGAAATATAAGCGAATCAGATTGTCATTGTCAATATATGTATTCTAAGTGAAATTCTTTTGTCAAGGTTGATAATTCTTCTTGAGCAGTTGTTTCTGATACTCTTGTGGACGATAAGCAGAGACAATCTTTAAGAGCTTCTCTTTGGGAGCAAGCTCACCATTGCGCGTTTTCGCCAGCTTTTACGATGGATCTGCAACTGCGGCATGACAAGGGTAATGCCACAACTCCAAATATTGGATTATGGATTTGCCAATAGGGATGTTGAGAGCGCTACCAAACATTAAATTAAAGAATGGCA
>JBFLVQ010000545.1:0-6569 GCA_040758525.1 Acidobacteriota bacterium | reverse complement strand
CTTTTGATCATCATCATTTTTTGTTCTTTTATTTTTTTCTGGCGTCTTCTTTATGGAGCGCTTTTGTTACGCTAACTTTTTACTATTGCCGACCTACTCGGTTCCCACTTCCCGCTGAACCATGACAGCTAGTCATTGCCCATCAAGTGGAAGGTACGTACTGCGAAACTATTACAGTTCGTACATGATGGCACTGCCTCTTAGACGTTGTAGCAGTGAGTGTGACGTTGCACCGCTGGAAATTAGTATTTAAGCTGTTTAGCTTTCACCATATCGCACGGGTCTTGCAGAGCAACATCTTCAACGTCTTCTAATGTTCTCCGCTTTTCCGACATGCTCTTTTCCCCTCCAGCTTTTGCCTTCAGGTAAATCGGATGACCCAGAAATATCCCTCCAAATTTCTCTCGACTCTGTCGAGGATTCAGTACCGCGTTACGCGGCGCACAGTCTCGTGTCATCGTGCTAAAGGTTCTCACCTCTTTGCGCGGTTTTTTACTACCTTCACTGATTAGTAAGCAAGCTACAACAGTTCGCCTGATCCACATCCAGACCACAACATCGTTTGGCAATCACTTCCATAATTAATCCTCCATATGGAAGGTGATCGCTGCGTTGCTGGCAATAATAGACACCGCTGTACGTCCTTCCCTCAATGGGTACGACTAAAAGTGATACCTTAAAGCAACGCCAGTCCGTCTCATGTGGTTGTCATTACCCAAATTCATTCAATTTAGAAGCCGAGCGAGCACCTTCAACAAGTGCTCGCAATTTGATCATACCTCTGTGAAGAGTTTGCCATCCCGGCATGCCATCACTATTGCGATTGAGATGGCCACCAAGCTGTCCAACGGCCAGTACTACATCTTCGACAGTAAAAATTGGACGCTCAAGTTTAAGCCGCAAAATTTCAAGTTCAAGTTTATCAAAACCAGAATGGCTGGCCGGAGCGTTAGGATGCAAGCGCAGACGTTCGCGCAAATCAATCAAACGCAAAGCTACAATACTCATTATGGCAATGGTGGCAAATAGCTGTGGTGCTGCTTCAAATTGCAACCTTTCAGCTCCCAACCCTGACTTTAAAGCCTTATGAAATTCTTCTATCAACTAACGAATCGAGTAGATAAGCACACATTCTAGTGTTTGCTCAAAATTCTCAATTGGCCTATCGCATAAAAGTATCCACTCAATAGCTTCAATGCCAAGCGGTGGCTCTTGCTCCCATACACGCACAACGGCGCAATCAATTGGAGGGTTTGTGCCAAATTTCTTTCCTGACCGCTGAGGCGCTCTGAGCCCAACATTAATGGTGCTCACTAACAAATGAACAGTTCGTGCCGGTTGCGATCGATGCGCACGCAACTCTAAATTGAAACTCCCAATGGCCGATTCTGCCCTAATGCTATCAAATAGATATCCTGCCGCTCGACCAGTTACTGGGTCTAATAATCTACGATCTTGGTTGGCCCGCACAACAAAATGATGATTGCGTTGCTGGCAGTCATAAAGGAACTCATAAATATCTGCTGCTCGATCACAGACTCTGATCCACTCAACATTCTCGTTAATTGGTGCCTTGCCTATTCTCTCGCTGGCTTTCTCCCATAGTTGGGATTCACGCGCTCGTTTCTTGCGCTTGAATGTATCTTAATCACCTTCATCTTTTGGTCGAGGCTTACGAATGTAGTACTGCTGGTCACACAATCCTATCACCTCTACACTAGGTCTATGTCCAGCAATTATTTTTTCCTCTTTAGTCCAACCTACTGCTAGCGTTGAATGTAGGTGAAAGCGTTGTTGCCCTTGCTCGCCTTTGCCTATTGGTCCTAAGCCAGCTATCGGCTTCTTGCCAGACCAAGATAGCTCCGATGTATCCTCTAATAGTAGATAAAGACCTGGTTCTTCCATCTCTGTTAAGACTAATTCTCGATCTCCTGCTTGAAGGTTATCTGGCGTTGCTTCTTGATGCTTGAAGAAATTGTAGGTTGCTTTGACATCATAAGTCCGTTCAAATAGCGCTGGGATACTACAACCTGGATTTATTGCCATTGCTTCGGCTATTTTTATTGCCCTTTCTGTTCGCCTCACATCTGACATCTCTGCCCCGCTAAAATTAATCTCTGCCCATCTCTCTGGATCTTCTTCTCCCATCATCTTATCTTTTCTTTCTAGGTAGGCTTATTCAATTAGTTCACTGTTAACTGCTTCTTCTCATTTAACAATCCCACCCTCTTCCCCACCCAACCATACCACCCTATCGACTATAGCCACGTAGCTATCACCCTAACGCAACAAAAGGACAAAAAGACAAAAAGGACAAGGATATCGTAAATTTCGTGAATTTCGTGAGCGCCCTTGCCATCGCCATTGTCATAGCCACAGTCATTGTCATTGTCATTGTCATAGCCATTGTCATAGCCAGGTTAGCACGACCTCTTTCAACTCAAGCCATCTTCATACACCCACTATAGCGATAGCGACCTGCTATTAGAATCCATCTCCATTAGAAGTAGAGTAATTGTGGAATAATTGTGGAATAATTGACGATTCTGGCGTCGAATATTTCACGTGCCTGATTTGCCTGGCGCTTGATAATCCGGTCGCCTGATAATCCCGGCACCTGACAATTGGGCACTAATAGGGTAGTGTTACGATATAGCCATTGAAGGGTGAATAACAGAATAGTGGGATAATGATGAGTGAGCGAAAAACTTGCTAGGATATTTGTTCGTAGAGAATAGTTATGGCCGGGGTATTAGGGTAATATTATTCCTTTAATGGTATAGTTAAACGTTTATGACTTTATTTGCAACGAAAGCACTTTTACATACCTATACAGCAACTGAGACTCATGCTCACAATTACGTCCTCCAGAACGCATACATTCGAACTATTGCGCATTATGGGTCGCAGGAGGATGTTGATTTATTATTATCGGCGTTCCTCGAAAATCCGCAAAGCCGCGACCAGTTGCTTGGGCCTTTAATGATATTAGGCGATACATCTACTGCACACACGATATACAACCATTGCTTAGAAAAAGAGCAGCTTATTGAAGGGGTATCGCCATCTGTTCTGCATTGTCTTGGTTACCTTGGATACACAGCGGTCGAACCAATATTATTGAATTATGCTAAGTCAGGCGATTATACCCTAAGCCGTGCAGCTTGTTTTGGTCTTCTTAACTTACCGTGCGAAGGTCTTGAAAATGAAATTGAAGAAGAGATAAAGAAATGCTTCGGAAAACATCTCTTCCCTGAGTTTCTGCCGGCTTTAGCGATCAAGACAAATAATGATGACCTGCTTGAACAGATATACGAGCTTGGCAACACAACAGCTTGTACGGATTGCAATGGTGGGATCATTCTTGGTGTCGCTCTTTATGGTGTCAAGGGTTTAAGGTTATTCAAAGAAATAATATGGAATCTAAGGTGGGAAGCTGATAGCAGCAGTACAGGTTCAAATTGGTGTCTATATTTAGGAACACTCTGCCTAGGAATAAAACTTTCGGAGCTTTATCTTGAATTGAAAAATCGACTCCATGAGAGTGTCAACCTATTGCATGATTTCTCTGTTCTTAGCGCACTCATTAATAGACGTATTGAAGGGCAATATATGGGTCTACGTTTTATTGCAGAGAATAACGAAAGCTACACTGACCTTTACCGTGCTATTTTTATCTGGTCTGACCCTAACTGGGATGATTCTATTATTGGGCTAGCGCATCAAATACTCGGTCACGGTGATTATGAAGTTAAAATATTGTATGAACTTGAGAGACGACTCGCGTTACGTGTAGAATATGAGGTAGAGGTGGAGGAGTTAGAACACATTACTAGGTGATATTGACATATCTAACAACCCATTCCACCAAACTACGCGCACTATTCCATCCCCATCCCACCCCTATCTCATCCCATTTCCAATTTTTCACCCCCATTATTATCCCTTATTGCGCTGGCCCGATCAGCTCGACTGGTCCGATTGACTCGACTGGTTTGACTGGACTGATGAACATTTCCGGGCTTGTCGTGAGGGGTTGGGTTTGTCGAGGGGTTAGAGAAGTGCGCTGGAGTGTTGTCTGAGCTTTTGGGATAATAGGACATATGAAGAGGTAGCTGGACGACTCGGATAGAACAGTGCGAGGTTAAGCAGTTGCCGCATTCGGTAAAGCAGCAAAGTCATCCTCGGCGGCTACGACTCGTTTATCTCAACTAGTACTATATGATCCAGATATGTTAGTGTGTTCTGAGGCATTAAAGCGCTCTGAAAATGAGGGTATATTTGCCTAACATATAACCACAGTCGATGTACTTATTACGCCACTTATCCCAATCAACTAATAATTATAATAATCCATTCATCATCCAATCATTGTGGGATAGTAAATTGCCTTAATAAGATTAAGTCTAATAAAAACTTGTTTAAATATAAAAATTTTGCAATTGCTCAACTCCCTTGACAAAAGGATTGAAAAATAGAGTGTAAAGCCGCAAAGTATAGAAATGCGAGAAACTCTTCCAGATTTGAAGCAACTAAGAGAAGCTGAAAAGGACGCACTGATAGTGGAGCTATGGGAAGAGAACCAAAGCTTGCGCAAGCAGTTGTTAGAAATGGCAGAACGGCTGGCAAAAATAGAAGAAACGCTGAATGAAGTGCCGAAAACATCAAAGAATTCCAGTGTGCCGTGATCACAGACGCAGAAAGGAAATCAGTCCAAAGGAAAACTTAAAGGAATAAAGCGACAGGCCAGTGTTGGACGTGAAGGCGGAGGACGCCAATTACATCCAACACCTGATCAAATAGTAACAGCGAAAGTGAAAGCTTGCCCACATTGTGCGGCCACGATAGCTGAGAGCGAGCAGAAATTACACGCCGTATATGACAAAATAGAGATACCGCCGATCAAACTCATCGTTACACGAGTCAATCAGTATGGTGGAAAGTGTGAAAAATGCCAACAGGAGTATATTGCGCCCGTGCCCGTAGGAATGGAAGCAGGCTCTGCATTTGGCAGCAGTGTAGGCAGTTTGGCAATGTAGTATCGCTATACGCATGCCATCAGCTATGAACGATTGATGAATATGTTTGGAGATGTATTCGGATTAGATATCAGTGAAGAAGCATTGGCTAATCTGTTTGAAAGTTCCAAAGATCAACTTGATGATCATGTAAGAGCAATTTTAGTAAGGCTGCGGCGAGCCCGCTTGATTGGCAGCGATGAAACGAGTGTAAGAGTAGAGGGAAAAAATCAATGGGAATGGGTCTTTCAAAATCAAGAGGTATGCCTTCATGTGATTCGTCCAAGCAGAGGAGCAGCAGTAATTGCAGAGATATTGAGTAATCACAGGCCAGTAATTTGGGTATCAGATCTCTATAGTTCACAAAAGCATCACCCTGCCGAACAATGGCAAGTCTGTTTAGCGCATCAATTGAGAGATTGTCCGTATGGGATTGATGCCGCAGATAAGATCTTTGCTCTGCGTATGAAGATGGTGCTGCTACGAGCTTTTGTAATTCACAAAAAGCGTGACCGACTATCAGCAAGTACGCTCTATCAATACCGTTGCGATCTAAATCGCAGGCTTGAGGCCGTCTTGAAGCTTAAGCCTACTAATGCAGCAGGCATTCGCTTACGTAAGCGTTATTTGAAAATCAAAGAAAACTTATTTCTATTTTTAGAAGATGCTTCTATCCCCCCAACTAACAATCAGAGTGAACGAGATTTGTGAACGAGATTTGCGAATGAGCAAGATTTTCCGTAAAGTGACCAATGGTTTTCGTTCAGATTGGGGACGCGATCTTTTTGCTTCTGTCCGCTCAATTGTTAATACAGGGAAGCGTCATGGCCTCAATGCTTTTCAAGCCATTTCTAAAGCTCTTTCCTCTAACTCCTCTGATTTCTTATTTGGGCCGGGTTGAGCAATTACAACAATTCTACTATGAACTGGTAAAACAGTAGTATTACGTTGCGTATAGATGGTTATGGGGTATAGTGGTACATATCGATCTCTATACTATTGGACAGGAATGCAATTATCTGGTGAATGGCGATGATATTTTCAAGATGCCAAGATAGACTTTTTCACTTCTGCGATTATTTTTGTTAAAAAACCGCATTTAGGTGTAATTTTCTGTAGCTTTCTGCATTTATCCATGTAGGCATGAAAAAATAACTCTTTACTGGCTAGGAAGGAAAAAAGGTGAAAAGATACGTATGAGGCAGCAAAGTATCAGGTTGAATGGGAAGCAAGAAAACAAAGTATCATCCGATGTGTGAAGTAGGAATGCGGCAAAAGGAAACACAGAAGAGATGAAGGCCAGAGCTAATGATGAAATAAGGGATAATTTCCAATTATGCTAGAGATAAGGATAGAGACAGCTTTTTTGAGTTACACGTCAATATAATTGAAGGCTTTGGTTATTGCTTCGTTCCTAGTTGCGACCATACTGGGTATCTCGTAGGAACTTCAATCTATATTTATCTTGGTTTCTTTGAAATTGTTCATAATGTTCGCAAGCGCGAAAAGCCCTTCTGGACTCTCTTGTCGCGTTATTGCTTTAGCTGCCAG
>JBFLVQ010000544.1:0-6586 GCA_040758525.1 Acidobacteriota bacterium | reverse complement strand
GCTAGGAAATTGACCGTAAAAAAGAGGTAAGGTTAGAACCCCAAGACCCAATGGGGAATATACCCCAAACATACATCCATTATCAAGTATTAGCTCTCCGTATTTAATGACGCGTAATAAGGCAATTTTTTTAATCATATTACTGTAATGTCGCTTCAAAATATTTTTCTTGGCCAGCTTTGATACTCTACTGACAGTCACTAGTAGGAATTTACAAGCGTTACATAGACGGGTATTCTGTATAACTTTGCCACTATTCTTGTTTGTGAGGAGACTCATCAATGCTAGCTGATAAGCGCATTGCGATAATTGGTTCAGGCACAATGGGACGTGCTATCGCGGGTGGTCTGTTACGATCTGGCAAAGTGGCAGCCGAACAGTTGCGCGCTAGCGCCCGTACCCGCAAGACAGCCGAGCAGCTTGCCCAAGAGTTGAGTATTGTCTGCTCAATTGATAACACCGAAATGGCCCGCTGGGCCAACGTTGTGCTACTGTGCGTAAAACCCAAAGATATCCAGAAAGTACTAGAAGGTCTACATGCCAAAGAAGCGCTTAGCCACTATCCGCTGCTGATTTCGATTGCCGCAGGCATTAGCACAACCTTTATAGAGAATATTGTAGGCGCTCACTGTGCTGTATTGCGCGCCATGCCCAATACACCCTGTTTCATAGGCAAAGGTATGACAGTAGTAGCCAAGGGTTCGCATGCCAATGATGAGCACGTTGCTGTGGCACGCGAAATCTTCTCTCCTATGGGACGTTTTATTGAGCTGGAAGAGAAGCATATGGACACAGTAACAGGACTTAGCGCGAGTGGGCCAGCATTCATCTACATAATTATCGAGGCGCTTGCCGATGGTGGAGTAATGCGTGGTTTGCCGCGCCAAGTGGCAACAGAGTTGGTCGCACAGATGACGCTAGGTGCCGCTGAAATGGTACTGGCAACTGGCAAACACCCGGCTGCTCTCAAAGATGATGTCACTACGCCAGCCGGCTGTACAATTGCCGGTATCCTTGCGCTTGAGGATGGACGTATACGCTCAGTACTAGCACGTGGAGTAGAAACAGCGGCAAAGGTAGCAAGCGAATTGGGGAAATAGCTACATGGGTAGTAACAAGAAGCCAGATACAGTAACACGTGCAGATGTAATAGCAACCCGGCGTGTAGTCATCAAAGTTGGTACAAATGTAATTATGCGTGATGATGGCGCCGTCGCGCTGGGCCGTATTTACAGCTTTATCGAATCGGTAGCAAATCTACATAAACAGGGTAAAGAGGTAATTCTGGTCTCCTCTGGTGCAGTAGGTTTGGGCGCGCAACGATTGCAGCTAACACGGCGACCCAAACAGCTCAACCTTAAACAGGCCTGTGCAGCAATTGGCCAAAGTCGGCTAATGGCGATCTATGAAGAAGGTTTTGAGAAGCTTGGTCTTATCACAGCACAAGTACTACTTACAGAGGATGATTTTACCAATCGTCGGCGCTACCTTAATCTACAGGCCACACTGGGCAAGCTACTAGAGCTCGGCAGCGTTCCAATAATCAATGAGAATGACACCGTCTCGACAATAGAGTTAGAGACAACAGTCGAGCAGGGTCGAGAGCCTGTTTTTGGTGATAATGATCGTCTATCAGCACTGGTGATGAGTAAAGTCGATGCCAATCTACTGGTGATTCTCTCGGATGTGGATGGACTCTATACTGCTAATCCAATCAAAAATAGTAAGGCTCAGTTGATCGCTACTGTGCCAGAAATCACCCCAGAGATCGAGCAATACGCTGATGGTGCGGGTGGTCGTGGACGCGGTGGAATGAAAACGAAATTGACCGCTGCACGTATTGCCACTAGTGCTGGAGGTTATGCAATTATCGCCAATGGACGTCAACCCAACATACTAGACCGTATCTTTACAGGTGAAGAGGTAGGCACACTTTTCCTACCCAATTCACATCTACCAAGTAAGAAACGTTGGATTGCCTATGCCACCACAGTTGCTGGTCGTGTGATTGTTAATACTGGTGCCAAGACTGCGCTTATTGAGCGTAAGGCATCTTTATTACCGGCTGGTGTGCTAAAACTGGAAGAGGATTTTCAACGTGGCGATGTCGTAAGCATTGTTGACAACAATGGTGTAGAGTTTGCGCGTGGAATCGTAAATTATTCAAGCACTGATGCTGCCAAACTACTTGGCCTACACTCTGACAATATCTCACGATTGCTGGTTGAAAAAAATTACGATGCTCTGATCACACGCGATAATATTGTCCTGTTAAAGCCTTGATCATATACCATCTGTCATCTGGGAGGATAAAATGACTCGTGTTAACATCGCTAGCGAGGAGATCCTAGAGGTAGCGCGTGCTGCTAAACGCGCGGCACGGCAACTTGCGATAGTTCCCAGAGAGATTAAGGATCGCGCCTTGTATGGGATTGCTACACAGTTAATTGCAAATGCCGACAAGATCCTTGCCGCTAATGAAGAAGATCAGAGGGAAGCCCGCCAGTTGGTAACAGCAGGAAAGATGGCACAGTCGCTTTATGACCGTTTAAGACTCGACCGTAATAAAATTATGGATATGGCCGCGGCTGTGCGGGCAGTTGCCGCATTGCCTGATCCCAGTGGTCAATTGCTTGCCCGTACACAGCTTGATGATAATTTAGAACTGCACAAAGTAAGTTGCCCACTTGGTGTACTAGCAATTATCTTTGAATCACGTCCTGATGCCGTAACCCAGATCAGCGCGCTGGCCCTCAAGTCTGGTAATGCTGCGATTCTAAAGGGCGGTCGTGAAGCAACCTATTCGACTAATGCACTGGTTCGAGTAATCCATACTGCGCTTGCGGAATTCTCCGATATTCCCACCTATGCGATCAGTCTACTAACTGATCGTGAACAGGTGAATACACTGTTATCACTCAATAACTACATTGATCTAGTGATCCCACGCGGTTCGAATGAACTGGTGCGATATATACAGGCAAATACAAGTATCCCTGTGCTAGGACATGCTGAAGGTATTTGCCATATCTACATAGATGATGCTGCAGATATACAGATGGCAATCGAGATCGTCTATGACAGTAAACTCCAATATCCTGCTGCTTGTAATTCGGTAGAGACATTGCTAATACATCGTAATGCCGCGGCTAGATTGCTTGTGCCACTGCTTACACGATTAACAACTGCAGGTGTGCAAATATATGCTTGTGCTGAGACGTGTGCGCTTGCGCGACAGTTTCCATTGCAGCCAGCCAGTGAAGAAGATTGGCATACGGAATACTGTGCTCCTATCCTGGCAATAAAGATTGTAGCAAGCTTAGATGAGGCAATTGATCATATCAACACTTATGGCTCAGGTCATACTGATACGATCGTTACAGAGGATAAACAGACAGCCGCACGCTTTCTTGATGGAGTCGATTCTGCCGGTGTCTATCATAATGCTTCGACCCGATTTGCCGATGGCTTCCGCTATGGCTTAGGTGCGGAAGTAGGCATCAGTACAAATAAACTGCATGCACGTGGACCAGTAGGGTTGGAAGGGCTAGTCTCCTACAAATACAAGCTCTACGGCAAAGGACAGGTAGTGGCAAGCTACACTGGTGCCAATGCAGATACTTTTAAGCATAAAAAATTACCGATCGATTAAATTGTCTCTACTGCTCGATTTCCAATTAACTGATTTCAACCTCGGCCTCAACCTCTACAGCTACGCCAAAAGGTAGTTCTGCCATACCCACAGCAGCCCTAGAATGTAGGCCTCGCTCTGGACCATACACCTCAACAATTAGTTCAGAGAATCCATTAACAATAGCAGGAATCTGTTTGAAGCCAGGCGCGATATTTACCATACCTAAGGCTCTTAACCAAGCGCTAACACGATCTAGATCTCCTAGCTCACGTTTTAGACTGCTAAGCATTGACAGAGCAACCAGCCGCGCAGCCTGTTTGCCCTCTTCTAATGATAGATCACTACCAACTTTACCTATCGGTTCGGCTAAACTACCATCCTCATTCAATGGTAAATGTCCTGAAATATAGGCATGGTTTCCTCGTACACGAACCCATGAAAATGGATAGGCTTTCCCGGTAGGATTTTTGAATTCTGCTGGTAGTATCAAACCTAGCTCAACAATCTTCTTCTCAATAATCATCTTCTGCTACCTCTTATTAATTTAAGCCATCACCTAAGAGTGTCTGGCCAATACTGACAATCGCTTGCACAAGCAGTTCAAAATCAGATCGTAACGAACGGTGATTAGTGTTAGCTACTCGTAGTGCAAACTTCTCACCAATCATAGTACTGGATATTATTGCTAAGCCACTCTCTTGTACTTGTAGTAGGATCTCCTGGTTCAATCTGTTAAGCTGCAAGTTGTCTAGCGCATCGCTACGAAAACGAAAACAGACAATATTTGATGGTGCCGGGGCAAGCGCTTCTAACAATGGTTGTGTCTCAATTAATTGATAAAGATAATGCGCCTGCTCGACGTTCTGTTCGATTAATCGGGCATAGGCATTCACACCATGTGTCTTAAACGACATCCATACTTTCAGTGCACGAAAGCTGCGTGATAGTTCAATTCCTAAATCAGCAAAGTATAGAGGTTTTGCCGCAATACCACGAGACATCTTGGTAAGGTAGCTAGGAGTAACAGAGAAACTACGTTGGTGCGCATCGCTATCTAGCACCAACACACAGGCAACTCCATAAGGAAGATATCCCCATTTATGCAGGTCAAAAGCTAGTGAATCGGCCTTCTCTATTCCAGCAACTAATGGCTTCAATTTTGGTGAAAGTGCTGCCAATGCTCCAAAAGCTCCATCCACATGTAACCATAGATCCTCGTTACGACAAATACTGGCGAGAGTATTTAAATCATCTATTGCTCCGGTATTGACTGTACCTGCATTGCCAATTACACAAAATGGACGACGACCTTTAGCACGATCTAGACAGATAGATTCGCATAACAGGTCCATGTCGATTTGAAAATTATCATCCACTGGTATACGGCGAAAAGCCTCGTTGCCTAGTCCTAATAATTCTACTGCTTTTTGCGCCCAGCTATGTGTCTCGGTTGAACCATAGAGAACCAGTTGAGGCTTTTCATTACCTTGCAATCCCTGCTCACGTAGGTTAAATCCAGCTTTGATATTGCGCGCAGTAGCAAGGCCAATAAGATTGGCTATGGTTGCGCCGCTTACCAACAATCCGCTGGTTTGAGCAGGCATTGCCATCAGTTCGGCAAGCCAGGCGATTACCTGTTCTTCTACAAAAGTTGCCGCTTGATCATAACCTGCTACATGCGCATTGATGCCAGCAGCTAGCATATCAGCTAGCATTCCTATGGGTGTGCCTGTACCCATTACCCATCCCCAGAATCTTGGATGAATATTGCCGGTTGGATATGGTAAGACATATTGCTTGAACTCTTCGTACACTTGCATAGGCTCAACAGGATTAATAGGTAGCGCAGCTTTGAAATGATTTTTAATCTCCTCTGGTACAGGCTGCCATACCGGTCTAGTGCGCACTGTAGCAAGATAATCAAGCATCTCATCTAACATCTGATGTCCTAATGAGCGAAGCTCATCCCAGTTTGATGGATCTAATGTCTCTTCATTAAGAGTATTCTGCTGGCTTATATCAACTCTATATTGACTCATAAATTCCCTTCTGAATTAGTAAGAATTGGCTAGCCATTATCAGTGCCAATATTCCTACTATATGAAGCTTTAGTCTTAATCGTCTTGTACAATTGCAACCTATTTAGAACAATGCCAACCTCAGTCTAGTTACAATGCAAGAAAGATGGCTTGCTTGTGTTAAATGTGGGTGAGATAATCAAAATATGCCAGATATTTATGTGCCGGTACCAGCCAATCGAGAAGACTGTATACGTGAGGCCACGGCAGCAGATCTATTCTTTACAGAAGCTAAACATCCTCCGTTATACTCACTGTCAGCACACGCACATGCGCGAGCAACCATCACCATCTTACTCAAGGGCAGTTTTGATGAGTCGTATATGAATCGCACGGAGACCTGCGTGCAGTCTAGTATTCTTTTTCGTCCGCCAGGAAAGCAGCATGCAAATAGGTTTGGAAAGATTGGTGGACATAATTTGGTGATCGAGATCGATGACAAGCGGCTAGATGCGATTAGACCGTGTAGTCGTATCTTTGAAACTGTCTCACAATGGCGTGATGCTCGGCTTAATACTATTGCACAGCAGATTCACAGAGAATTAAGAGTAGCAGATACCGTCTCTCAGCTTGGACTAGAAGGATTAACTCTGGAGCTTTTAGCAGTAGCAGCCAGACAATATCTCAATTTAACTCGCCGCACTGCTACTCCACCTAAGTGGCTGCGTAATGTTCACGATCTACTGCATGACCATTTTGCTGAAGAGTTACGTATCGCTGATCTAGCAACAACAGCACAAGTTCATCCTGTCTATCTTGCTCGCGCCTTTCGTGCCTATTATGGTGTCACACCTTCTGCTTATCTACGCCAACTTCGCATCAACTGGGCCGCCAAAGAGCTGAAAAATTCTCCCTATCAACTCAGTGAGATAGC
>JBFLVQ010000543.1:0-6600 GCA_040758525.1 Acidobacteriota bacterium | reverse complement strand
TCCCGACCATTAATATGATAACTATAAGAGCATTGGCCTCAAGTGGGGTTCGATCGGTGTTTAGCATGTATCCAAAAATAATTCCGGAAAGTGGAGCTTATCGGTGGCATATACCAAAAACCTACTTTTTCCTAACTTGGTGGTTTAGAGTTTGGTTGGAATCTATCAACCAAACCAGAAGCTATGATTGCGGTTAATACCAAGACTGCCGCGATTCCTTCCAATAAAGAAAGAGTTTCTCCAAAGAATAACCACCCGAAGATAGCACCGAAGCATGCGTATGCCGGTGCCGCAATTAGTGATGCAATCACATCGCCGCTTGTCATGCTTTTCACAAAAAAGAGCTGGGCTACTATCGAGAGACCTATCGCAGCACTCAATGTTCCAGAAACGAAGTTGTAAGTGAGGAGGGGTAGTTTAAAAAGAGTCGAATAACTGAACGTAAGAATTAGACCTGAAACTGCTACGGCTATTTGCGAAAAGTTATGAGAAATCAATGATACCTTTTGTGACGCCAACGCGACCATACACCATAAACCTGAAGCAGAAAGAGGAAGCAAGATGCTCCAATTTGACCCAAGGTTTTGATCATATTGACCATACGCGAATAAGATAGTCCCTGAAAATCCGACGATTGAAATAAATATCTTTTGTCTTATGACACGGTTTGGGTTGAGAAAATAGATGAGCAATGGCGCAACAAGTATATGTAAGTCTCCCAACAGCGAATTAAATGCTAAAGGTACTGATAGACTGCCAAGAAATAGCATCATGGAAGCGAGGGCATCGCCAATACCAAAGGCAGTCAGCCAACCGGCTAAACTTTTTATCTTTATAGTTTGGTCCAAGATAGTTTTTTTCTTTATTAAGAATGTTAATACACAGATCAGAAATATAATTAAGTACTTATAAAAAGAAAGTGTAACTACTACCGAAAGAGGATCTGTAGGTCGGCTAAAACAGGCATGGGTTTCCGCTAAGTTGTCTCGATGAAAGATCCGGGTAAAAACCTGTGAGAGGTTCATCATAGCAGCTGCTATGATCATAAATAGCATTGCTTTAGTTGAAGTGTAATGACTATCAATATCTTTCATTTATTAGACTTAATCTTGGATTGACTGCCATCAAATATAGTAACTGACGAAATTAGTCAATAAGTTATTGACCCGAGTGCTGCGCAATGTTATAAAAGCATTTCTATGAATTTTGGGAGCGCTAACGAGGTGGCCGAGATTTCCCTCCTTAAAGAAAGTGAGCAGAAGCCATCATTTGGCGACCTTTTTTTCGCTCCGACGCCATGTTTGAAGGCGTCTCTTCTTGAAAGAGAGCTTAGGGTTCAGAATCTGTATTTGAAGCTTGAATGTAATAACCCAACCGGAAGCCAAAAAGACCGAATTGCAAGACTTCAGGTAAACGACGCTGCGAGACAAGGTTACTCAGTTCTTTATTTTGCTACGTGTGGGAACTACGGAGTCTCAATAGCAGCTGCGGCTGCCGCCATGGGTTTGCAATGTGTCGCATTCATACCGGCTCGATACCGAAATCCACGAATAAAAGAATTGCTTCATTATGGAGTAAGCATTGTCAGAACCCCGGGTACTTACGAGGATGCGATCGAAATTTCAAGTCGAGAAGCTGATGAGCGAAATGCCTATAATGCAAATCCGGGAGCTGGCAATAATTCACGAATTCAGACTCTCGGTTATGCAGCTATATCCTTTGAAATATATCATCAGTTAGGAGGTGCGCCGGATATCGTGGCTGTGCCTGTCTCAAATGGAACTACCTTAGTTGGAATATATCTTGGATGGCATCTCCTATATAGAAATGGAAAAATTGCTCGGATGCCTAAAATGGTAGCTGGCTCAATTGAGGGGATGAACCCAATTTTGACTAGTGCTCTTGCTGGAAATGGGAAATATCAGGCTATAGACAGAGCAAATATTCGAGAAACTGAAATTAATGAACCTCTCGTGAACTGGAACTCAATCGAGGGGAAGGAAGCAATTGATGCCATAAGTTCAACAAACGGCTGGGCATTTGGTGCAGCTGATTCGCGTCTTCAATTTTGGAAAGATAAAGTGCTTTCTACTGAATTGATAGATGTCCTCCCGGCGAGTACTGTAGGCCTTGCTGCCTTATTTGACGCTGATGCCGGCGTAAGCTTGCCAACCGGCAATTATGTAGTGGTCTTGACAGGGCGTAAACATACACAGAATCGAATTGGAGAATTATAGATGGTAACGTCGCTGGAATATGACTCAAAGCCAGACTTTCTCTGGCCCGCCTTTTCAAGGATGAAACATCCTTTATATACATCTACAAGCAAGGTTTTTGTTCGGGGAAAAGGAACTCAACTTTTTGATGAAAGTGGAAAGGGGTATTACGATGGCTTTTCGACGTTATGGACAAACCTCGTAGGGCACGGACGAGAAGAAATCATCGCTGCAATGACCGAACAAATGCATAAGCTTTCTTTTATGCACCTTTTCACTGGCAGTACCCATCAGCCAGCTCATGAACTAAGCGAGATTCTTATCGAAAGCTCTCCTTTTAAACACAAACACTGTGTATTTGGTCTATCTGGATCTGATGCGACTGAAACTGCAATAAAGCTTGCTCGAGCATACTGGTGGGGGCAAGGCCGTCCCCAAAAAAATATCATTGTAGGAAGACTTAGTGAGTATCACGGAACGAGCCTTGGGGCGTTGAGTTTGATGGGACAAGATGACTATCAGATTCCATATTCTCCGCTTGTAAGTAGAACACATAGGGTGCCGCCGCCAAATTGTTACCGCTGTCCCTGGAAACTGGACTTTAGAACTTGTAATGTAGAATGTAAGAATGCTTTCGATGAATATTTCGAGAATATCAACGCCAAAGAAAATGTAGCGGCCATTCTCATTGAGCCTATAATTACGTCAGATGGTTTGATTCCACCACCAAAAGGTTATTGGGAACATATCCAAAAGGTGTGTCGTGAGAATGAGGTACTTATTGTCGCGGACGAAGTAAGCACGGGAATGGGTCGCACAGGAACTCTTTACGGTTCGACACAATTTGGTCTTCAGCCTGATATTTGCTATTTGGCAAAAAGTCTAACAAGTGGGTATGCTCCACTTTCGGTTGTTACGACCTCCAAAGAAATATTCGACGTGCTAAACTCAAACGGTAAATATTTTTCACATGGTACTACTTTCGGTGGTCATCCTACCTCTTGTATTGCGGCGATAAAAACATTTGAAATACTTTTCAAAGAAAATCTTGTGGAAGCCTCATCTCGCCTCGGTAAGGCTTTAGATGAAACATTAACGCATGAGCTTGAAGGTCTAGAACATGTAGGTTCTATACGAGGAGCTGGAACTCTTTTTGAAATCGAGCTGGTTCAAAATAAAAATACCAAGCTACCACCTAGGCGAGAAACTGAACTTGGTATGCTCCTCTATCGAGATCTATTGGATCAGGGACAGTATGTAAGAGTGTTAGGGCGATTTTTGTGTATTGCTCCTCCCCTTGTTTCTACAGTTGATGAAGTTATTCAGATGGCGAAGGCGATACGTTGTTCAATAGAGAGACTAACAACTAATCGTTCCTTATGGTTTGGATAATGGTTATTAAGATGGTAAAGGCTTTGTTCTGCATATTACTAACAGTAGTTTCTGTCATTGCGTTTCTTGACCTTTTGTCGGCTGCAGAATTACCAAGCAAAAAAGTATCGGCGGATTCATCGCATCCAATTAAGATCGCTTATGTGGGCGGACTAACAGGGCCCGTAAGTCAGGCTGCACAAAAGTCACTAAAAGCACTAAAGTTAATCGCAAATCAATGGAATCGTAAGGGTGGTCTCTTAAATCGGAAAATAGAAGTTCTTGCTTTTGACACCCAAAGCTTGGCAATAGCTATGCCTGGTTTATTCAAAAAAATTAAAGCCTCTGGTGCCGTTGCAATCACTGGTGTCCATACTAGTAATGAAGCGTTATTATTAGCTCCCTTAGCGGATCAGAATAAAATTCCTCTCGTAATCGCTTCAGCGACACATCCTGCAATTACAAAGAATCGAAGATTCGTGATTAGAACTTGCTTTAACGACGACCTGCAAGGAAATTTCTTGGCTACCTCTGCCAGACAATCACTGCATTCAAAGAAGGCAATTATTGTTGTTGACGTGAGTGATAGCTTCACATTGAACTTAGCTGAAACTTTTAAAAAGAAGTTCTCGACTTTAGGTGGAAAGATCGTTGCTGAGTATTCTATTCGGACAGGCGACCAAAAATTTGATCTTGTCAGCAATAGCTTGAGGACAAGTAAAGATTTTGATCTGATATTTGCCGCGACTTCTTCTGTTGAAGCTGCGTATCTCATTTCACAGCTCTCAGAAGAGGGTATTGAGGCAAATTTCCTTGGTAGCGACGGTTGGCAAAACCAGGACTTAAGCCGTATTCTTGAGACCTTACACCAAAGTTCAAAATCGTCATTCTTCTCTGCCCATTGGCACCGAAACGTTCAATTTCCTGCAGCTGCTCGTTTTATCTCAGAGTTCGAAAAAGAATACGAACAGCCCATTACATCTTTCGATGCAGATACGGTCTTAACTTATGATGCCGGCTTGTTGTTGTTAAATGCAATAAGAGCTGCCCGTTCTACAGATCCTCATAAAATTATAGCTGCTCTTAAGAAAGTATCAGTTAATGGTGTGACTGGCCCCATTAAGATCAATAGAAATGGAGAGCCAAAGAAGAAGATTTTTCTTTTGCAGATTCTGAGAGGTAGGGTCTCGGTATGGCAATGACTGACAGCAGTGGGTCATGGTTGTCTAGGGGTAAAGGGAACTTTTTTAGACGCTTAGATGTAAGGTTGTTCACTGCATTATTGATAGTCCTTGGGTTATGGTTTTGCTCCTTCTTAGTTGGAACATATATGTTGCAGCAGGAGCGCGTAAATAAAGTGATCGAAATTGAACGTCAACGTATTCGATCAAAGCTTGATGAAAATCAGAGTCGAATTCTAAGTGATATTTTGTTAGGTCATCATGTAGCTTTAGACCTCTCGGTGGAGAAAATCTTTCAAGATCTCAAAGTGAATTGGATCCATCTTCAGCTCGACTCCGGAGAAGTTTATTATCGGGGAGAAAAGTTAAATAGACCTGATGATGGCTCAATCCTGATAGAAAATTATCCTTTATCATATGCCGGCAAGAGTTATGGTGCAATTCAGCTACATAAACACGTTTTAATTATCCCAATGGAACTGTCGACCAAGGCATTGTGGGGATTTGTAAGTATAGCGGCCTTAGTAGTAATCTTTACGATTGTTAAGGGGTTTATTGAGATCCAGATTGTAAAACCATTGAGAAATCTTATGACAAGGTTCGAAGAAATGCCTTCGAATTCTCAGATAGAGAGCCCTGTTGGCCGTTTACCAGCATTAGAGATAGAGGGATTGCAAAGAATTTTCTTACAACTCAAAACTGCTAATGAGGAATCACAGAAAAAGCTATTTGAGGTCCAAACGCAGGCGGTTTTAGGTAAAGTTGTATCACAGGTGGCCCACGATATTCGTTCTCCTGTCGCTGCTCTAGAGATGGTAAGCCATAATATGAATCAATTACCAGAAGATCAGCGACTGATTATTAGAAGTGCTGTTGATCGAATTAAAGACATTGCCAATAACTTGCTTCAAACGAATCGAAATGCCTCACACTCGGTCAAGATGCAGCAATTGAACGTACCAACAGTGCAACGCAGCGATTATTTGGCCTCAACTATGATCGACGAAATTATTACAGAAAAGCGGATACTGTATAGACAAAAGCTAGGGATCACCATTGAAGCTCGCTTGGATCAAAGTTCTTATGGGCTTTTTGTTAATGTATTTCCTTCTGAATTTAAGAGAGCTATTTCGAACCTCATAGATAACGCTGTTGAAGCCATTGAAGATGCCGGGAGAGTAGTTGTTTATTTTATGAGTACTGACGTTGATGTCTTCATTTATATTGAAGATAATGGGCATGGAATTAGACCCGAAGTTCTTCCAAAACTAGCACAACGAGGACAAACATTTGGTAAAAAAAAGGGCAACGGATTAGGTCTTTATCATGCACGTGACTTGTTCGAGTCCTGGGGAGGCTCATTAAGCATCCAATCAACATTTGGAAAAGGAACAAAAATAGTACTAAGCCTCCCTAAAGCGCAGACTCCAAAGTGGTTTGTTCCCATGATCAAAATCGATGAACCAATGACGGTTGTCGTATTAGATGATGATTCATCAATACATAAAATTTGGGATGAAAAACTTGGAAAAAACTCTAATGTATCAAAGATATTACATGTTTCAACTCCTGATGCATTTCGAGCCAGTGCTCAGGAGGTAAAGCGTTCAAAGGTTTTGTATCTAGTCGACTATGAACTACTTGGTTATGAAACCACAGGGATTGACTTAGTTAGCGAATTTGCTGTCGCACAACAAAGTATTCTCGTAACCAGTAGGTACCAAGATTCAATCGTAAAGAGCCGATGCCAAGATCTCGGTATCCGAATAATTCCGAAAGGCATGGCTGGATTTATACCTATACAATTTGTGTCAGAATAGGCGAGTGGATCC
>JBFLVQ010000542.1:0-6613 GCA_040758525.1 Acidobacteriota bacterium | reverse complement strand
ATATCTAAAATAAATAGAGTAAATAAATGACTATTAATGTGACCATCCGGGGTGATCCTGTGCCAATAGTGCCTGTGCTTGTGCTAAATGGGTATCGGCTGAACGCCAAGCTGCGCGTAATACAATGTCCAGATCAAGGCCAGGTGTAGCGGCCTGGCTGGCTGCTTCTACTGCAAGGTTAGGGAAGCGCTCTATTACACGTTGATAGAGCGGATCGCTGGTTGGCAAGTGTCGCGCATTCTTATCAATATTATCAGAGTCAATAAAATTAAGACGCAGTTCTAACTTCCTTTTCCAGCATTCGCGGGCGAGGAAATAGTCATCCAAAGAGCTTTTTATTTCTGTACGCGAAGGCGGCAAGAGATCATTGGGTTGTGACCGTAAAAATACTTGCGTACTAGCAACCACTTCTTGCAATCGTAGTGTGTAGGAATGATAACTGGCGCCCATAGCAATAGTTCGACGTAGTGGTTCGAAGCTCTCTAGCATTGTCTTCAGGTCGGCGATATAGCGCATACGCATAGCCTGGTGTTGAAGCTCTTGTTGGTGCCGAGCGCGCTCGGCACGCCATTGGAAAAAGAGCAATGTGCCACCTAGCGGCAACACTATTATGGCAATAATGCTGATAATGCGCCACTTTGTCGCGACAATAGTTGGTCTCTTAATGTCTGATCCTGCTTGCGTGTGAGCCGCCTCTGCAGATGACTCTTCGCGCGCAAATTGCATTTCTTTTGCCATGTATTCAAGTTTCAGGAATAATAAGTATAGATTATGTTAACACGTACTCAAGAGTTTTTCATCGGCGTTGATGGGGGCGGCACAAAAACTTGTGCTGTCGTAATTGATAACGAAAGTCACGTACTGGGCGAGGCACGTACAGGCACTGCTAATCCGTTAGTGGCAGGCTTTGCTGCTGCTGCTGAAGCGATCGAAAGGGCAATTCGAGAGGCGGTAGCAGCGGCAAGGATCTCACTTAATGAGGTGGCATCAACCTATTTAGGAATTGCTGGAGTTGAGCACCCGGAGAGCTATCTTAGGCTTTGTGAGTTACTTTGCGAATTGCTGCCAGGATTAGAATTTCACCTTGCCACCGATGCGTGGGTAGCACTTGCAGGAGCAACTGATCTGCAGCCTGGTATAGTGATCATTTCCGGTACTGGCTCGATTGCCTTTGGCCGTAATAGTCGTGGTGAAGAGGCTCGCGCAGGTGGTTGGGGTTCGACAATTGGTGATGAAGGCAGTGGCTATTATATCGCGCGTGGTGGTTTAGCAGCAGTTGCTAAATCCTATGATGGACGTGGGTCTCAGACTTTAATTGCAGATATTTTAAGGAAGCGTGCAGGGGTACGTACGCCTATCGATCTACAGCGAATTATCTACTATCCTTTCGCTAATAATTCTGCTGTGGCCGCTTATTGTGGGATAGTAGTCGAAGCTGCGCGAGCTGGTGATCTGATCGCACGTGATATATTGGCAGGAGCTGGTCGCGAACTCGGCTTGGCAGTAACAGCAGTGATAAGGCGACTGAGTATGGAAACAGAAGTATTCCCGGTTGCTTATGTTGGTGGTACTTTCCAGGCTGGTGAACTACTGCTCGATCCTATGCGGCTAACTATTGAACAGATCGCACCGCGCGCAATCTTACAACCACCCCGCTATTCTCCTGTCTTAGGTGCTGCTCGCTTAGCAATGCAACGCGACTCGTTGCGTAAGAGCGCGTAAAAGATGAGTTCAAAGACAGAGAATATTAATCCTCAGAGTGAAAATATTGACGCTGCCAGCGCCTTGGAGATCGTGCGTATTATGAATCAGCAAGATCAATTGGCAGTAGCGGCAGTAGCGCGACAATTGCCACAGATCGCCGCTGCGATCGAGGCAATTGTTGCACGGCTTGAGCGAGGAGGCCGACTCTACTATGTTGGGGCAGGCACAAGTGGGCGATTAGGTGTGCTTGATGCAGCAGAATGTCCACCTACTTTTGGTGTACCGCCTGAACTGGTACAGGCGATTATCGCCGGTGGGCATGCCGCACTTACTGAGGCTGTTGAAGGTGCAGAAGATGATCAAGCAGCAGGGTACGCAGAGATTGAAACACACGCAATCAACAGTTCGGATGCAGTAGTAGGGTTGAGTGCTAGTGGTACAACTCCATTCACAGTTGCTGCGCTTAAACATGCTCGTGAGTTAGGCGCTTTCACCATTGCAGTTACCTGTAATGCGGCTGTGCCTCTCACTAATAATGCAGAGGTTGCTATTATTATCGAAGTTGGTGCCGAGGTGATTGCTGGTTCGACGCGCCTAAAGGCTGGTACAGCACAAAAGTTGGTGCTGAACATGCTCAGTACAGGGACAATGATCCGATTAGGTTTTACCTATCGCAACTTGATGTCCAATTTACAGATCAAAAATGAGAAGCTTTGGCGACGCGCCTGTGAGATCTTAATGCGTGAGGCAGAAATTAGTTACGCGCAGGCAGCAGATATCTTAGAGACTAGCAAGCGCGATCTCAAAGTTGCTCTGGTTATGGTAAAGACAGGTACAGATGTAGATACTGCCATAGCACGTTTGCACACAGCCCGCGGCTCTGTCAGGCGTGCTCTGTCAACAGATTAATCTTACCTATTTTCAAATAAGATAGTACAGCCCTACAGAATCGCTTAACCTTGCCATAATCGCCTACATAGGCAACAATCAATTTACAAGTAGCCATATTAATTGTTACCCTAAACTTTTGTCTATTTCATTGCGTGGAGTTGTTGTGATGGAGCTTTCGCGCGAACGTAGGATGCTAGTGACGACCGGTATTCTCATGGGGATGCTACTAGCGGCAATGGAGTCTATGATAGTAACGACAGCTATGCCATCAGTAGTGGCAAGCTTAGGTGGGTTGGTGAAATATAGTTGGGTCTTCTCGCTCTATCTACTCACCTCGACTGTAAGCATGCCTATCTGGGGAAAGCTTTCTGATCTATATGGCCGTCGTCTATGTTATCAACTAGGAGTACTAATTTTTATTATTGGCTCTGCGCTTTGCGGCGTTTCGCAATCGATGACACAGTTAATTATCTTTCGTGCGCTGCAAGGTCTTGGTGCTGGTGCAGTAGTGCCGCTTGGGCTGACAATTATCGGTGAGGTCTTCACGATTGAAGAACGTGTACGTATGCAGGGTCTTTTTAGCAGCGTATGGGGATTTGCTTCTATCACGGGACCACTGATCGGTGGTTTTATTACCGACCACTTCTCTTGGCGTTGGATCTTTTATATCAATATCCCATTTGGATTACTGGCAGTAATAATTATGTGGATTGGGTTAGCAGGACCAGCACAACGACAGTCCCGGCCAGCTATCGATGTGGCTGGTGCCGTCTCACTCTCGGCTGCCATCTCATTGCTAATACTCTCCTGTCTACGTGGCAAAGAAGGTCTTTCCTTGCCATTATCGATCATTGCGCTATGCGGCTCGATACTCTGTATATGGATTTTTATACGTGTTGAGCAGCGTGCTGCTGAACCTATTCTGCCACTAGAGCTATTTCGTGAGCGGATCTTTTTTGTTGGTATGCTTGCTAATCTACTAACAGGCTGTACTATTTTTGGTAGCATCCCATTCATTACACTATATGCTCAGGGTGTGTTAGGCACTAGTGCGACTAAGGCGGGCACCATTCTAATGCCACTAATGCTTGGTTGGGTCTGCTGTTCAGTATTAGGTGGGCGACTGCTGATTCGTATTGAATACCGTATTGTGACCCTGGCAGGCACATTACTGCTTGTGCTTGGCCTGATAATAATGACAGTAGCAACCAATGGTACAGATCGGCAACAGATCTATATAGGTGATGCTTTAATGGGAATGGGAATGGGATTAACGGCGATTTCATTGCTAATTGCCGTACAAAAAAATATGCGTAATCAGTTGGGTGTTGCTACAGCAGCAACACTCTTTTTCCGTAATATTGGTGGTGTGGTAGGAGCTGCAATAATGGGCACAATTGTCAGTACCAGTCTGTCTCATATTATCGCTACTATACCAACCACAGATAGCGCAGTAAGTGTGGATCTAGCCCGTATGGCTACTGATATTAATATTGCTTTCGATCCTATCGCGCGTACAGCATTACACCCACAAGCACTCAGTTATTTTCGTGGAGCGCTCGCTGGTGGTATCCATAACGCCTTCTTCTTTGCTCTTATTGTTGGACTTGGTGCGCTTGCCTCAGTATGGAAAGTACCGCCTGGGCGAGCCATTGAGAAGCCGGCTGCTGAGCCATCGCTGAATCGATCTCAGGCTGCCAATTAAGAGCCATCTAGTTAGCTCGTGGAGTGTCTAAATATTTGCCAATAGCGCAATTTCTAAGCATAATAGTAGTGTCGTTAAGCTGAACAATATTTACCAAACAGAATAATCCTAAGGGGAAGAGCTTATGCGCAAAAAAGCAATTCTTCGGGCAATCCTCGTGCCGACTATTTTGATGGCATTAGCGCTTGCCGCAACGGCACAATCGGATCCCTGGAAGAATCGCGCCGTTATTAGCGTGATTGATGGTGATTCGATTGTACTTGATAATGGTGAAGTGGTTCGTCTGCTGGGCATGCTTTCGCCTAGAGCTAAGCATGGTAACGGCAAAGGTGAACTATTTGGAGAGCAGGCACGCAACATCGCTGAAGATCTGTTGTTGGGAGAGACGGTTGATATGACCTTTGATCCCCTTTATGTCGCAGATGGGCATCGTGACAAATATGGTCGTGCGCTTGCCTATGTAACAATCTCCAAAAATGTTGAAAAAGTATTTGTTAACTTAGAACTGATCAAACGTGGCACAGGTTTCTATGCTGGGCCGGAAGATCTGATCTACAGCGATATGTTTAAAGCAGCAGAAAAAGAGGCTCGTAAACGCAAAGCAGGTCTATGGGAAAAGATTGAAAAATCGCCTTTAGAGTTGGTGCAAGATGCCAGCAAAGGTTTTGAAGAGCCACCCGCAAGTATTAACCTCACCTTTATTAGGCCTAATCGTCGTATTGATGCACAAGTAGTAGCAACTCCCAATATTGCCCAGACAGAGCCAGCCGCACCTAAGCGACCTTCTGCTTCGCTAGGGATGGAAGATCTCAGACCTGTTAAGGAACCACCTCCTAATACTCGCCGAACTGTTGAAGGGGTTGATGAACAGACCGAACTCTATCGCCTGCGTAATCGTCAAGCAATTGTCTCTTATCAAGATGGTGAACAGAAACTAGAGCTTTATAAGGCGACAACCGAACGTGGCAAGATCGATTTTCGTCTAGGTGTAAAACAGAGTGAAAAGGAGATCGCGTTTATTACTAATTATAAGGGTATGAAAGAGCTTGACCGATTGCTTAACAGGGGAACTGAGAGCCAGCCCACCCTTACTGCCGTTGAGAGTTCGCTTGGCAGTGTAAAAGGTGATTTTAGTACTATAGGCGTTTCCACAGGTAAGGATGGCGGGATAGTTTTGAATATTGCCAATCGCAATGGTAGCACAAAATTCTACCTCAGCCGGCAGAGCGCGCTCAATCTACAGATCCGTATAGGGAATCTAAGGGAGTAAGTGATTCGTCGTAAGGATATGGATCTTGCTGCCCGTCAAATACCGATTCGGATTTGGCGGGCTTATTCTCTTCCTGCTGCTTGCTGCTGGTTGTGTCTGGAAATTGAAGCTGTTCTGTCAATAATCTGATTATTCTCACTCTGCTCGCCCCCTTCTCCATTATAGAGACTTACAGCGCGCTTTGCGTTGGCCTACCAGTTGGTAAAAGATAAATTTTGTTCACTATCTGACAATCTAATCCAGGTGGTTTGATCGTACATGTTGGCAAATGTTTGCCTTGATGATTAAAATTGGCACCAGATATGCAAGAAAAGTTGGATTATTAGCATTCTAGGAGTGTTGATCTATGCGATGGAAGAAGAGTGCTGGGGGATTGAAGATTTTCTTGATCATAGTATTGGCAAGTTTACCTGCCTACTCTTGGGATAATAAGACCAAAAAACTACCGGAAAAGGCCCCTGCGGGCACACATCTACTATGGGAACAGCCAGTCGATCTCACTACTCGGGATCTATACTATGGCCAAGGTGGAAAAGAAAATGAACCCAGCGGCAAGTTACGTTTCATTAAAGAGGATGACGGTGGAACCCAGCCCAAATTCATTGTTGAAGATGAAAAAGGGGTAAAGTGGAAGGTCAAACTCGGTATTGAGGCACAGTCGGAAACTGTTGCCACACGACTACTTTGGGCGGTTGGCTATTTTACTGATGAGACCTACTATTTACCTAAATTGCATGTTGAAGGTCTAGTAAAACTTAAACGTGGCCAAGTTGCCGCTGATGGTACAGTAGAAGATGCGAGATTAGAGCGTATTAGCGAAACACATAGGATCGGTAACTGGAACTGGTTTACTAATCCTTTTAGTAATACTAGAGAATTAAACGGACTGAGAGTGATGATGGCACTCATTAACAATTGGGATCTCACCGAGCGAAACAATAGCATCTATTATGATAAACAGAGTGCCCGACTCTATTATGTTGTCCATGACCTAGGTGCTACTTTTGGTAAGAGTGGTAATGATTACAGTCGTAGTAAAAATA
>JBFLVQ010000541.1:0-6616 GCA_040758525.1 Acidobacteriota bacterium | reverse complement strand
TGAAAAAACCATATAAAATAGACTACCACTAACCCGCGGCTGTGTTTGATGCATATATGATCGCGATTTCACCCTTTTAATGTGTCTGCTTGTGGACTGTTGACTTTGAGCCTGGTCTGCTAGCTCAATAAGTCAACTATGCAGAAGTATGTCAAACTATTATACAGGCGGAGTGAGGAAACAGAACATGCATATGGGTTAAATTAATCAATTACTATGCCGCTACCAAAGCGCAATAACAGCACGATTAGGAGAAAATAGATCATGAAGACATCACTGATAGGTAAGGTTGCATTAGTCGCCGGAGCGACCAGAGGAGCGGGACGCGGAATAGCCGTACAATTAGGTGTGGCTGGAGCTACCGTTTATGTCACTGGGCGAACAAGCCAGTCTAAGCGATCAGAAATGAACCGACCAGAGACGATCGAAGAGACTGCAGCTCTTGTGAATGAGGCTGGCGGCCACGGGATTGCAATCCAAGTAGACCATCTGGTTCCTGACGAGGTGCGCGCACTGGTGGATCGCATCAAAGAGGAACAAGGCAGCTTACACATTCTTGTCAACGATATCTGGGGAGCTACCAAGATGGAGTGGAATAAATCCGTCTGGGAATCATCTTTGGATTATGGATTACATACCTTGCGCTTGGCGGTGGATACACACGCTATCACTAGCCACTTTGCGATACCACTGCTCATCAAGACGCCTGGTGGATTGGTTGTCGAGGTGACTGATGGCACTGATGAGTACAATGCAACCCACTATCGAGTCTCCTTCTTCTACGACTTGGCCAAAGCAGCAGTGAATCGAATGGCGTTTGCGCTGGCGCATGAGTTGCAGCCCTATGGTGCGACGGCCGTGTCACTCACTCCAGGTTGGCTGCGATCAGAAGCCATGCTCGATGCTTATGGTGTTACTGAAGAGAACTGGCGGGACGCGACAATACGTTCGCCCCATTTTGCCATTTCCGAGAGCCCGGCTTTTGTTGGCCGAGCGGTAGTAGCACTCGCACAAGATCCTAACCTGTCACGCTGGAACGGGAAGTCACTATCCAGTGGACAACTGGCAAAGATCTATGGCTTTACCGATCTAGATGGCAGCCAGCCTGACGCCTGGAGGTATGTCACAGAAGTTCAGGACGCTGGCAAACCCGCCGACGTAACTGGCTATCGCTAGTACTGGCGCAGCTCAATCGCATTCGGTCTGCCCAATAATTAAATTATTCTTCTATATCAAAGGATAAGGTTGAGTCTCAATATCGCTAGTAAGCTATCCAACTTAGGCGTTAGGCAATAAAGGAGAGACATAAATGAGCCAAGAAACTCAGCGACATGAGATTACCAAGAAAAGAGTGGTCTATCAAATAGACGGCATGGATATGGTGACAATTCGGCAGGATGTGGAATATCAAGTCACGGATGCCGGTGTACTAACAATGGATCTATATTATCCACCTGCTTCGAAGAGTGAAGCGCGGATACCTGCAGTTGTCTTTGTAAATGGATATCCTGATCCTGGACTTGAGAAGTTGCTTGGGTGCAAGCTGAAAGAGATGGAATCATATATTTCGTGGGGACAATTGACGGCGGCCTCTGGATTGGTGGCTATCACCTACTCAACTGGTAAAGAACCAGCCAGAGATATTCAGACATTGCTTCAATATGTTCGGCACAATGCTGCTGCCTTGGGAATTGATGAGAACAGGATTGGTGTATGGGCTTGCTCTGGCAATGTTCCAAATGCATTATCAGTTCTAATGCAAGAAGATCGGAGTTATCTAAAGTATGCTGTCCTGTGTTATGGACTTATGCTCGACCTAGAAGGGGACACAAGCATAGCTGATGCAGCTAAACAATGGGGATTTGCTAACTCTTGTACAGGAAAATCGGTCGCCGATCTTGCGCAGAATATACCTCTGTTCATTGTGAGAGCAGGTCAAGACGAAATGCCTCATCTGAATGAAACAATAGACCGCTTCTTAAACAAAGCCTTGACTTGCAATCTGCCAATTACATTTGTGAATAATCCCCAGGCTCCGCACGCATTTGATTTGATACAGGATAGCGAGACCTCTCGCCAGATTATCAGGCAAATACTAGTGTTTATGCAATTCCATCTCTTGGCATAGGTGAATTGTCTTGCTTAACTCGCATAATGTAATGTTTAAGCTGTCGAGCTAAAACTTCTACATATGGTTGAAAAATCATATTTTCATGATTGCCTGGAACAGTGTGAACCTTAATGGGTTTCGCAGAGAATTTCTCCCATCCCAATGTCGGGTTTTGATATAGATGATATAGACTAGAAGCCTCATTGACATATGAAGGCAGTTCTTCAGCACGAAACAATGTAATCTGGTTGGCATAAGTTTTAGCAGTGTAATTACGAGCAGCTTGCAGATTGCTCTTGTAAACGTTATAGAAACAGCGAATTTGAGTTAGATCTAGATCTAGGATAGATCTATCCTGTACCCTGACTGCTTTCACGATATAACTCAATTGTTCGTCAATATTCATTCCTTCAAGATCGTTACGAGTAATCGACAATCTCCTCAATCGCGCATACTGACTTAATAATTCTGCATCGTCGATACAGTCTAATTCCCAACCTAACAAAGCATAGCTATCAAACAAAGCCAGCAAATCAATCTCTTCGCCCTGATTTTCTAATTGTTGGGCCATTTCCATAGCTATATTGCCACCCAATGACCAACCACCCAACAAATATGGTCCTTGAGGCTGAACATCGCGCAAAGCGTTTATATAACGGGTGGCCATCTCTTCAATGGTTGTATCAACCTCTTGATTCTCAATAAGGCCGGCCGCCTGTAAGCCATAAAACGGTTGATCTTCACCTAGCAAGCGGGCAAGCTCGTAATAACAGAGCACCTCCCCTCCTATAGGATGTATACAGAAGAAAGGTGGTTTGGCGCCATTAGTATTTATTTTTACAAGCGGAGTCCATTGCAATGAATCCATATGCTGGCATAGCAAGATAGCCAATTTTTCAATCGTCGGCTCCTGAAAGAGCGTTGTCAGTGGTAGGGTTCTGCCAAAACGGCTTTTGATCTGGGCCATTAAGCTTACTGCCAACAGTGAATGCCCACCCAATTCAAAGAAATTATCATTAACACCAATAGGACAGATGTTCAAAATCTTCTGCCAAACATCTACAAGTTCAAGCTCGACCGCAGTTCGCGGCGCAACATAGGCTGTCCGGGAAACTTTTCCTTCTCGCTCAGGCACGGGCAGCGAATGACGATCGAGTTTACCATTAGAGGTCAATGGCATCGCCTCAAGAAAGACAAATGCAGCAGGAATCATATAGTCTGGCAACTGTTGCTGAAGATAACTGCGTAACTTGCTGACATTGATCTCTTGCTCGCTTACTAGATAGGCTGCTAATCGCTTATCGCCTGGCTTATCTTCTCTGACTACTACTACACACTCTTGTACTGCTGCTTGCTGTAAGAGCACTGTCTCTATCTCACCCAGTTCAATACGGAAGCCTCTAATCTTTACTTGATTATCTATTCTGCCCAAATACTCTATATTGCCATCTGGCAAGTACCGGCAAAGGTCTCCTGTACGATATAACCTCTCACCTGGCTGTACACTAAATGGATTGGGAATAAATCTCTCTGCTGTTAAATCTGGTCGATTGAGATAACCGCGCGCTATTCCCAGTCCACCAATATATAATTCTCCTGTTACTCCAATAGGCACAGCCTGGTGATACTCATCCAATATATAGAGTTGTGTATTTGCTATTGGTCTGCCAATCGATACCACTCCAGAACTATCATCTTCTGCCATTACCTGATAAACAGAGCATCCTACGGTAGTTTCTGTTGGCCCATACTCATTGAAAATATCTGTCTGAGGTGAGTGTTTGCGCCAATAGGTTAAACTCTCTGCTAATAATGCCTCTCCTCCTATCACTAGTGCTCTAGTAGCATCAATCATCTCTGTTGCTAGTAATTGTTGATTAAGCATATCTAGGTGGGCTGGAGTTAGCTTCACTAAACTGAAATTGCTCTGTTTGCTCAGCGCTTCCTTCAATCCTGTTAATCCTTCTTCTGTCCTCACGACAACAATCTGTTGACCAGTAACTAGCGGCAGTAGCAGACTGGTTACTGTCAGATCAAAACTAAGCGAAGAGTATAATGGAATGGCTTGACCCGATTGGATTGGATAAGTTTGACAACACCAATCAAGATAGTTAACAACACTGTGATGAGTGATCATTACTCCTTTAGGTTTACCAGTAGAACCGGAAGTGTAGATGACATATGCGAGATTATCAAGACTCAGGTCGGTTATCGGATTGGCATTGCTGTATCTATTAATGGTACTCCATTCACTATCTAAACATACTATCTGTACCAAATTTTTTGATAGCTCATCGACTCTTTGCTTCTCAGTCAATATCAATGTTACACCAGCATTCTCTAGTATGAAAACAATGCGTTCTAATGGATAGCTAGGATCAATTGGTAAGTAAGCTCCTCCAGCCTTAAGCACACCTAGTATTGCTACTATAATATCGATGGAATGCCCAATACAGATGCCAACCAGCACATCAGGTCCTATACCTAAAGCACGCAGATAATGACCAAGTTGATTGGCACGCTTATTGAGTTGTTGATAAGTAAGCTGTTGCTCTTCAAATACTACAGCAATCGCGTCAGGTGTTAACTTGGTCTGCTTCTCAAACAGTTGATGCACACACAGATCTGCTTGATAATCTGAAGGTGTGTCGTTCCATTGATTGAGTATTTGTTGCTGCTCGGCTTCACTGAGCATTGATAATTTCCAAATCTGTTGCGCTGGCACTGATGCCAGACCTGTCAGCAAGTTCTGATAGTGCCCAATCATTCGCTTGATCGTTGTCGCATCAAATATATCGGTATTATATGTAATCGTTGCTGCTAACTCCGCACCGCTCTCTTCCATTGTTAATAACAGGTCAAACTTTGCCGTCTCACTGGTAATCTCAAGTAATGTTAAAGTCAACCCAGACATCTCCAGTACCATCTTAGGTGCATACTGTAATATGAACATTATTTGAAAGAGCGGGCTATGGCTGAGATTACGTTCTGGATTCAATTGCTCTACCAGTTTCTCGAATGGTATATCCTGATTAGTATATGCACCCAAGCATATTTCTCTGATCTTAATTAACAGCTCGGCAAAACTCTCTTGCTCATTCACCATTGTGCGCAATACCAGAGTATTGACAAAAAATCCGATCAGATCCTCGATCTCAGTACGATTGCGATTTGCTATCGGTGTACCTACCACGATATCTTTCTGCCTGCTGTAGCGCGCTAGCAACACCTTGAATACAGCCAATAATGTCATAAACAGTGTTGTTCCCTGCTGACGACTTACTGCCTTGAGTTGCTCAGATATTTCTTTAGTTAAGATAAATCCTATATTTTCTCCTCGATAGGTCTGTACTACTGGTCTGGCACGGTCAGTGGGCAATTGCAGTACTGGTGCATCAGCCAACTGTTGACGCCAATACTCAAACTGCTTCTCCAATACTTCACCGTGCAGCCATTGCCGTTGCCAGGCTGCGAAATCAGCATACTGAATCGCTAATTCCGGTAATGATGCGATGACATCAGCACAGTTGGCCTGATAGAGTGTGTTGAGCTCGCGCACAAAAATCGAGATTGACCAGCCATCAGAAACAATATGATGCATGCTCAACAAAAGAATGTACTCCTGTTCGCTCAACCTTAGCAGTTGCGCTCGTAGCAATGGTCCTAGTGCTATATTGAATGGTCGATTTGCCTCTTCTTCTGCCAGCCTCAGTACCTCTTGCTCTCGCTCTAGTGCTGAAAGATCACTTAACTCTACTACCGCCAATTTCAACTCCAACTTCTCTGCTATTATCTGAACCGGTCTGTCCTCGATCGTTTCGAACCTAGTCCGCAATACTTCGTGCCTTTCAATAATATCGTTGAGGCTCTTCTCTAGCGCTTCTACATCGAGTGCTCCTTCCAATCGAATTGCCGCTGGTATATTGTAGTGTGAATTGTTGGGTTGTAACTGATCAAGAAACCATAGGCGGTGCTGAGCGAATGAGAGAGGCAATTCTGCATCTCTAGCGATCCTCGCGATGGAAAAGGCTTCTCCTCTCTGTGCATCTATATGTTGGTAAAACTCTATACTTTTTGCCAGTTCTGCAATGGTGGGCGATTCGAACAGTGATCTCAATGGTATCTCTACATCAAAGATGGTACGAACCCTAGATATCAACTGCGTTGCCAGCAGAGAATGTCCGCCTATGTCAAAGAAGTTATCTTCTCTACTGATTCTGTCTATACCGAGTATCTCACTCCATATCCCTGCTACTATCTCTTCTATTGGTGTGTGTGGCTCTTGATAGTTCTGCTCTCCTCTGCTTATCTTCTCTGGAACAGGAAGCGCTCTGCGGTCTATCTTACCATTGGGAGTGAGTGGTAGAGAGTCTAACATCACAATGGTGGAGGGAATCATATACTCAGGCAATCTCTGTCTCAGATAACTACGCAACTCTAGCTCTGAGACCATCTCAGTCTGTTTACCAACTACATAGGCGACTAGTCGTTTATCAGTGGCTTCAC
>JBFLVQ010000540.1:0-6632 GCA_040758525.1 Acidobacteriota bacterium | reverse complement strand
AACTATAAAAAAATTTATAGTATTATAAATATTTATCAATAAACAAAAATTATAAGTTTGACTTATAATTTAACAATCGGTAAGGTCTCCTCCTACACATCAACCATTGCCATAAATTTTATTTATGGCGAAACTAATTAAACATTATCAAACAGGCCAGCGGTTTTACGGATATAGGCTTTGAGTTATAGCAAATTAATACCTATATTTGTAATCGCCAGGTGAGCAACAAGCAAGGGTATTTCTGAGTGCTTAGGTATCCTGAGGTGTATAGTGCAGTTTTGCGCATTGCCGCCCAAGAAGACTAAGCAGCGCTAAAGTAACCATCTGTACAGTAGCACTACTCATCAAGTTACCAGGTTTGCCAGGGGGGGATGTGTTTATTATGGGGAACAGGTAACTGCCATTACAGGCAATCGTGTCCTTATCTTCAAATCACTGAAGTTAAACCTAAAAGTCTGGAGGAAGCTAACTATGAAACAGGGTCGTAATATAATACTCGTCTGCATATTGTTGCTATCTATGCTATTTCCATTCAACGATAGCGCCATTGCGGCGACGGGACGCCAAAATAATTATCCCATAGTGTTAGTTCATGGTTTTCTTGGTTGGGGCCGAGACGAAGTCTTTGGTTTCAAATATTGGGGAGGTTTTTTTGATGTTCAGGAAGACCTGCGTGGATTAGGTTACACTACTTATACTGCTGCGGTTGGTCCCGTTTCTAGTAACTGGGATAGAGCTTGTGAGCTTTACGCACAGATCAAAGGTGGCAAAGTCGACTATGGTAAAGCGCATGCTGCTAGACATGGTCATGCCAGATTTGGTCGAACTTATGCAGGATTTTATACACAATGGGGAACAACCGATGTAAACACTGGTGGTATTCGCAAAGTCCACCTGGTTGGCCATAGTATGGGTGGGCAGACCATTCGGGTACTTGTACAATTACTTGAGAATGGTGCTCAACAAGAGATTGCCGCAACTTCGGCTAATGAATTGTCACCACTCTTCAATGGTATTAAGAAATCTTGGGTGGCTAGTGCTACTTCTATCTCTTCGCCTCATAATGGCACTACGTTGACCAAAGGTGTTAATGGGTTATTTCCTCATATTCAAGAGATGGTTGCTTTGATTGCAGGAGCAACAGGGGCTGGTCAACAGACTATTTATGATTTTAAGCTTGATCAATGGGGATTAAAACGCTTGCCAGGTGAACCTTTGAATGACTATGCTCGGCGTGTTTTAGATAGTAATTTGTTGAATTCTACCACGGATATTAGCGCTAGAGACCTTGATCCAGATGGTGCCAAAGAGTTGAATGCCTGGGTACGTGCTCAGTCTGATGTTTACTATTTCTCTGTTGCTACAGAAGCAACATTTGAGGAGATCTTTACACGGCATGAGGTGCCGGAAATAACGATGGATCCATTACTGACAATCAGTGCCTTTTTCATGGGGGCTTATACACGCAATGAACCTGGGCAGGTAGTAATAGATCGTAGTTGGTGGAAGAATGATGGTGTAGTTAATACCATCTCAATGGTTGGACCCACGGTCGGCTCGACAGATCGTATAATCTCTTACAATGGTGTGCCACAGCTAGGAAAATGGAACTACTTAGGGCTGGTAGATTCCTATGATCATATAGATATTGTCGGAATTAACACCCTACGCAATATCAAAGATATATATCGTAATCTGGCCGTCTTTTTGGGCCAACTGCCGAAATAATCTAGCTAATGGCTGCTGGGATTGTTATGAGAGTCCCAGCAGCTTCAACTACTAGCAATAGTTGAAGAGCAACCGATCAGGTATTAACCCCGCTTTTCTATACTTCCGAAGGTTCGTTTGTATCGTGTAGCTTTGGAAGTTACCAAACAGGCAGTATCAAGCAAAAGATCAACATCAACAGGTTTAGTAAGACAGCTAATCACACCAAGCATTGCGGCTCGATGTTTTGCTTCTCTATCTCCTGTCAAAACCATTACAGGAATAGCGGCTATACTAGGATACTGAGTTCTCCTTTCTAAGAATTCCCAACCATCCATAATCGGTAATCGTAAATCTAGTAAGATGAGATCAGGATGTTGCTTATTTCTAAGATAGACAAATGCCTCTAGCCCATTTGCAGCGCAGTTGACTTGATAGCCCTCAGAAACTAGTAACTGTGTGAGTAGATCTCTAACCTCAATATCATCATCAACAATTAGAACACGTGTCTGGGATTGTTCTGTAAGACGCATCACACACTCTCCTATCAAAGCTATAGACCTATTAGGTGATCCTCTTGCATAGCATCTTCTCCACCTACTGCCGCTACATTAATGGTGGATATTAAGCTTGAACTGAATACTTTCGTGAGCCTACGCTTGAAGTGATCGGCCATTTTTGTTGTAAGCAATTAGCATACCGACGGCTAATTGTATGATCGAGCCAGTAATACTACTATACTTTTGTTTATACTAATTTAGCAGCTACCCAAGCAGGTTTGATACAACTAAGACTGGCAAGACTATTGGGGCAAAGTGCCCTACAAACATCCCAAATTACCGCACCCAACAATATACCTCAATAAGCCCACACTCCTTGCATTCTAGGTTTATAGAGGACAAACTCATTATATTAAATTTTTGTTGCTAGCTTTTTCTCTAAAAATTGGTTTGGAGGTTAAGATAGAACCAGATTCAGTTTTCCACTGTGCTGGTACTGCTAGTTTGGTAAAAATATTAATAGCAGACTATTAGCAGCCAATATGAGAAGAATCATTTTCTTAGTGTTCTCTATATGTATCTTCTTAAATACGCCGTGCTGGTCTTGGAGTAGAGCAGGAGAGGATAGTTCTAAGACCGATATTGTTAATTTCGCCCGGCCAGCTCTACGGGTCTTCACTAATCTGGATGGATTGCCGCAAGATACTATTCATGCGATAGCTTTTGATCAGAAAGGTTATCTATGGGTAGGCACGGAAGAGGGAGCAGCTTACTATAATGGTCGTTGGTGGACTGCCCTAAATATGCCTAATCAGTCTGTTTCAAATTATATTCGCACAATATTAACAGAGCCAGATGGCAGTTTCTGGTTTGGTAAACAGGATGGCGGCCTATCGAAACTAAAAAATGGCGAATGGATCACCTATGATAAAGATTCTGGGTTACCCCACAATCGTGTCAATTGCCTATTAAAAACCGTTGCTGATAATGGTGTGGCGACTATTTGGGCAGGAACTCATGGAGGCGGTATTGCAACTTTGGAGCTTACTGCTGCCAGTAACAATAAGTGGGTAATACATGATGTCAAATCTGGCTTACCCAACAATATTGTCTGGCAACTATTGGAAACACGTTCTGAGAATGGCAAGTCGCTGATCTGGGCTGCCACTAGCGGTGGTCTAGCAAAATCAGAGGATGGTAAATGGACTGTCTATAACACCAAATCTGGGTTACCCAGCGATGCCGTTAATAGTCTGCTACAAACTACATCAGCAGATGGCACACGCTCACTTTGGGTTGGTACATACGGTGAGGGTGTGGCGCGTATGGATAATGAGAGCGGCAAATGGACTATCTTTAATGAAAAATCGGGTCTGCCCAACGATTTCTTGACCTGTCTATTAGAGACTAGATTACCAGATGGAACACAAACAATTTGGGCTGGTACCTTTGGCGGTTTGGCGCGTTTCGAGAATGGCAAATGGACCAGCCTTGATACCAGTTCAGGATTGCCCAGCGATCAGATATATAGTCTATTACAAGCATCTTCACAGGATGGCACCAATACATTATGGATCGGCACCTCGGGGGGTGGTGTAGCACGCTTGGAATTGGGTAAGTGGGCTACTCTTGATACTAGATCGGGTTTGACTAGCAATCAGGTCAATAGTTTCTTGGAGCAAGCTAGTGAAAATGGTAATTACATATATTGGATTGGCACATCAAATGGTTTAACCCGTTTTGCCGATGGGAAGTGGACGGGCTTTCGTATCGAATCAGGTCTACCCAGTAATCGTATTACCAGTCTACAAGAGACTGTTACGACTATTGGTAAACGAGCCATATGGATAGGAACTCAAGAAGGGCTCGCGCTTTTCGAAAACGGTAAATTCACTACCTTCAAAACTACTGATGGTCTGCCTAATAATTCTGTCTATAGCTTGTTGGAGACTCACGCTGAAGATGGTACAGGCATACTCTGGGTAGGCACAGATGGTGGATTAGGTCGTTTGGAAAAAGGCAAATGGCTTACCTTTAATGCTAAATCTGTCTTACCTAATAATCGTGTAAGGTGTCTATTGGAGACCTGCTCTATCGATGGAAAGAGAGTGTTATGGGTAGGCACAGATGGTGGATTGGTACGTTTTCAGGATGATAAATGGACCATTTTCGATACTAAATCAGGATTGCCTAACAATTCGATCCTTAGCCTGTTACAGACGGTCTCGGATACGGGAAAGTCGTTTCTCTGGGTAGGTACGCGAGGGGGAATTTCTCGGCTTGACTTAACTGCGGCTAATATTAGCTGGATGACACTCTCCAGTGCCGAAACTTCTCGGCCTGTGTTGCCCAACAATGTGGTAGTCCAGATTCGTGAAGATAAAAATAAGTGGCTCTACCTTTTCACTAACAAAGGAATAATACGTCTAATCCCTCACACACCCACAGCTACAGCTACAGATAGTTCTGAATATCAGCTCTACAATTTTACTATTGAAGATGGCTTGCCTGGCAATCAGTGTCTTTTTGGAGCTTCAATGGTTGATCATAAAGGACGGATTTGGGCAGGTATGGTAGGTGGCGCAGCATTGTTCGATCCATCTAAAGAGAGAGAGGATCATTATATTAAACCTCTTCATATAGAGCGTGCACTGCTAGGTGGTAAAGAGTATGGCCGTCCAGACGCAAAACGGTATTCACAGTTGGGTCAGGGAGTATTGGAGCTTGCTTATAATGAGAACAATATCTCATTCGAATATGCGCTACTAAGCTATTTTCGCGATTCAGATACTCATTACCAGACACATCTGATTGGACTTGATTCAGAACCTTCTGCTTGGGTAACAGACTATAAGAGAGAATTCACTACGCTTCCAGCAGGTCGATACATCTTTAGAGTGTGGGGTCGTGATTATACTGGAACGATATCTGGTCCCGCTGAATTTACTTTTTTAATACGGCCTGCTCTATGGCAGAGATGGTGGGCTTATCTTATCTACTTGCTAAGCCTATCAGCAATTATCTATGGCGGGGTAAGATTTCGCCTGCGTATTCTAGAACAACGCAATCGCATATTAGAAGCAAGAGTGATAGAACGTACCAACGAGCTTGCTCACACAGTAGAAGAACTACAACTCTCTAAACAGGAGACAGAGAAGAAGGTTGAGGAACTTGCTAAGAAAAATGCGGAACTGATCGAGTCGCATCAGCGTGCAAATCGTATCTTCTCAGCACTCGCAGAAGCCTTGCCAGGCACTGTATTGGATGGAAAATATCGTATTGATGACAAGATTGGCGCAGGTGGTTTCGGTGCTGTATATCGTGCTACACATCTAGCAATGAAACGTCCTATCGCGGTAAAAGTCTTTCGTCCCTCGCCTGGCAATGATTCTGTTGAAGGTTTAGAACGCTTTCAACAGGAGGCTGTTTCTGCCTGTCGTATCAATCATCCTAATGCCGTTGCTGTACTAGATTCAGGTATATCTCCTGAAGGTATTGCTTATCTGGTTATGGAGTTGCTAGAAGGCCATCCATTAACTGCCGAACTGAAAGAAAAACAGGTACTTTCAATACGACGTATGATGGAGATTATGCTTCCTATCTGTGACGTTCTTCACAAAGCCCATTCGGCGGGGATTGTGCATAGGGATATAAAGCCTGACAACATCTTTCTACACCGATCAACAGAAGGAGAGATCGTCAAGGTTGTTGATTTCGGTATCGCCAAACTGATGGACACTAACTCTGACATGGATAAGAGAAATCTTACTGCGACCGGTGGGTTGGTTGGCACCCCTGTTTATATGTCTCCAGAACGCCTCGGTCATAAGGCATATGACGGCAGGTCTGACGTCTACAGTCTAGGTGTAATGCTCTATGAAATGTTATGTGGCAAACCGCCCTTCTTGCCTAATGAGAGTGGTAATTTAGGAGTAATGATGAAGCATATGACACAGCCACCACCACCACTCCGGCAGTTTAATCATAATATCCCCGAAGAGTTAGAAAAGGTGGTGATGAACGCGTTGGAAAAGCAGCCACAATGGCGACCAACTGCCCGAGAACTAGCACAAGAACTTATCAGAGTAACTGGTATAGTGATCTACCCAACATCATCAGGCACATATAGGATGCAAAAGAACATAGAAACAGTTGAAAACAGAACTAGTGAGGCTAACTTGAGTGGTGAGCAGGCTACTTTAATGATAAATACCCGAACCCCGCAAGAGAATATGGATACTGTAGAGATGGCGGCAAACCTACCAGTGGATGTGGAGACCGTGTTGGTCAATCCTATAGTTGGCAATACTCAGGGAAATCTTGATAATTTAACTCAAGATATTTTAATCGATCCAATTAAAGAGACAAAAGAATAGACTATTGCTATCATCCCAGCCTACTGCTGACCTTTTTCGCCTACCT
>JBFLVQ010000539.1:0-6639 GCA_040758525.1 Acidobacteriota bacterium | reverse complement strand
ATTGGAGAAAGCTGAGAAGAGCTGTTTTATCTCGAATTCGATCAAAACTGCTATTAAACTTGAGACGGAGATTGGTCATTGCCCCTTGACCTAGCGTTAGGCTTAGGTCAAGGGTTAAACTGATCTATGTTCTAGAAGCCATGCTTGACAACATTAGTTCGTTTCTTGGTTGTCGCTCCACTCTCCATGTTCTTGAGGATCAGTTCCGCATAAATTTCATCAGTCCCAATATCTTCATTGAGAGTGCTCATTGGTACATTTCTAGTAAATGCAACTCTCTCTACATCGGTTGGTGAAGCATCTGGGAAAAAGCTAGAAGCATAGGAGAAGAGAAAATCATCGGGATTTAACCACCAACCAAGATCCTCACCCCATACCTTACAATCGAGCTTATACCGAAGTCCGTTCTGCATTAAGAACATCTCTAACCGAGTAAATCGCACCTCGCAATTTACATCTACTTTTGCTTGTTTACCTGGTAGGTTCAGTTGTATTGCCAACCTGGCATTGGTTATGGTAGCCATATGATTGCTCCTTTCAAGTCTGTTCCTGATTCTGTTTTTGTGGTCAACAAAATAATTGTTGTACCGCCTATCAAACACTTTTGCAGGTGTGAAATTTTCCATATCGCAACTCTACTGATAGTGGGGATTTTCACATCATGCGTTTTCTATCCTATCCGCTTCAAACCATCTATTTTCAACAGGTATCAAACTATTTGTGTCAAATCGCTTTTGTTAAATTGGAGATGCTGGTACATAAAACAAGTTTTAGCAAATTACATTCCAGGCTAATTTTGTTGGCAGACTAGTAGTGATTTAATGAGGGTATAGAGCGGTATTACAATGGTATTTTGCTCGGCTCTTTGAGAAATATACTATTCTTTCCAGCTAGTAACTGATTGTCGATGACCAGCAATCCATCTTGATTATCCTAAGCGCTGTCTTTGATACTAAGCACTAGATACTCACAGCTAGCGATGGAAAAGCAGGGCTAGAGATGTTTCTAGAGCATCAACCTAACCTCTTATCTGCTAATATCATTGAGCAAGAAGAAGAGGATATTCTGTCTGTGGGTGCTAACATATGCCTGCTTAAACCTATCGACCTTAAGCTCATTGAGCAGACAGTTAATCATCTACTCAACTAATGAATGTGCTCTTTCTATGCGGATTGTGCTGAGTAAACAGGGTTAATCCTGCAGCAAAGGTGCAAGCCATTACTAGATGTCTCTCTTCTCTCGACTGTGCCATACACGAATAATCACAACCGTATCCTCATCCTCTTGCATATAACGTAAGACATAAGCGCCGGCAGAAAAAGAGACAAACAATTCACGCCTTCCACTTTCATCTGGCATAGGACGGCCAATACGCGGAGAAGTTTTAAGCAGCTCTGCACCTTCCAGAATGGTGCGTGCAGCACGCGCTGCTGCCTCAAGGTTCTTCTCCTTCAAGAAAACGTGCAATCGTTCAACATCAGCAAGAGCTTCGGGAAGCCATTTTATTTGGGACACGGTTTATCTTCACCCTCAGCTAGACTGGTCAGCCATTCGGCAGCAGTCTCATGGGATGTGGCCTTGCCAGTGAGCTGATAACGCTCCCACCGTTCCATATCTTCTCTCTTTTCCAGTTCATAACGTTCTTCACGCTCAAGATAGTCTTGAATCGCAGCACGCATCAGCCAGTGAGGCGAACGGTTGCGCAGTTTGCCCAACGCCTTGAGACGAGCGCGGGTGTCGTCATCCAATTTAATTCCCTGAGTAGTAGCCATCAGTAAATCCTCCTATAACTCATAGTAGTGCTTATTGCGACCTATTGCAACTCTGATTACTGTGGAAAGGTACGAACCGGACTAGTCTGGGAAACATCGATATTTCACGCATTTTTGTGCCTGCTGACACTAGATCCTATCAACATTCTCAACTGCTAGACCAACAATCAGGCCAAGTTGTATCAATGCCGCCATCCCACATTAGTGGCCAGACCAGCTCTACCCTGCCCTATACCCCTACCAGCTCATCACTGCTAGGTGAGAGGTTGGGGAAGTCTGCGACCAAACACATGTATGCTAATCTGTTGAAGGTGTCTCGTCAGCAAGATTATATCGATAGATCCCTGAACGCGTTTATAGTGAGAGCCGAGTCTTTCTTCTCACAGTTCCCTGCTATTGCTGCTCAAGCTAACTCTTTTGCTAAAGCTGCAGATTCGGAAAAATATTTTTCTCCTATTGTCCATTATTTGACCGTTTTTTTCCATTATCTTAGTGAGAGGCAAAAGAGATTAAAGAGACCTTTTCAACAGAAAGAATCTGTTTTTAAGTGATCTTTGTCAAGGAATTGCAGTCACTACCAGACCGTGTGTTGAGCAGTAATTTTAGTGACAAACCCAGGATACTTTTACTTAAAACTCAAGGAGAAAACAATGGCAACACTTTTTGCAAAGACCACCGGTACTCAACAAGTCGCATCATCACAGTTTGTTAACATGGAAGGGTTGAAACTTGAACTACCAGCAAAAACTTCCGGGCTTAGATCCGCACTCATTATTTTGAATGTACCAATGCCTTATGCTAAAGGAAATGATTATCCAGGTATCAATTTTCAGATTACCTATAATGGTGAAGCAGTTGGCAATGGTGGATTCACTTATAGTCAGCAACAACCACAGGCTTTTGGGCGACAGCCTTTTACATTAGTAGCACAAGTTGAGCTAAAAGATACTACTACCTCTATTATACAAGCACAATGGTCGAATGTTCGTGGCAGTACTGGAATTATCGATAGTTATGCTTGTATTTCTGCAATTCTAAATTAATTCTGCAAAGCCGCGAGTAGAATTATGGATTGGGCGTCAATATTATTCCTCTAGCTGGCAAATTCTTAGTGGGGGTGTTTCATTGATCACCCCCAAAAATGTCGCTTTGTTTTTACAGTGCCTGAAAAACGGCTCTGGAAAAGAGTTCTACCATAGTTCAAATGTGATCAGTAAAAGCAGCAGCCATATCTGGAGTACGATTGTGGTATTTTTTATCTTTACTACAAGACCTCAATCTTAAGCCCAGATGAAGCTTGACGAAGTAGTAATAAGCAAATGCGAGATGGAGTTGTTGCTCCAAGCACTCGCGTTTCTTTGAAAATTTCCCTAACAATTTCTCATGGTTCGCTCAGGTATATACAAAGGGTCATCAGCAACCTCACCAGACCAAACTGTCGTAGTGAGTGGCAAACCCAATGGATCGAGCGCCGAGATGTTGATCTTGATCTGGGGCAAGTCTGGCCGATGATCCTTACTATGGCCAAATTGAAACAGTCTCTCAGCACTCACGTCTACATAACCTTTGGCCGTGGTGCTGTCAATGTGTACTCTGCTTGGTTGCAAATCATAAACTCTCATGTACGCCGATTGAGTGCTTGCTCAAAGTTGCTCCATCTCTGGTCATTAGTCAACTCATCAAGTATTACTGCAATCTATCATCACTCAAATCCAGCCCCCTCACTTCTTGCCCAAGGCACGCACTCAGAATTCGCAATCTTTGTACGCCCCCATCTTGTACATGGCTAAGTCGGTGATGGGCTTGCGTCAATATGAATGTCAGCCATACCACTGCTACCGTCCCAAGGCTCAAGCCTTGCCAATTTCCAGGTGTGGGAAAGTACTTGTCCAGCAATTTTGCTACTTGCATTTTTTCCAGTTGTGCCAGCAAATGAAGGTATTAGCCCTCTCATCCAGCTTGACCGCCTCTTATGTGGTTTCTGTTCGTCGGGCCAGCGTTTTGCCTGCGGCTTCCTTCAGATTCCACCTCGCGATGGACACCCTTGCCGTCCGGCTATCGATTCCCCCTGTCGGGTTCGTAGAGGACTTTCACCTCCTAGTGATCGCGCCCTGCCAGGCGCACTAAAAAAAACATCTACCAGAAAGTTTCTGATAGATGTTGTTGAAGTGGTGTAATAAATAAGCATACTACTATTGGGCAACTACTATACCAAACCCATTGCCATCTCTATTTAATGATAACTCCTTTAATTTGAGTGTAGCAGTAAGCAAGATCAATACTGGGAAAAGGTTGCTAGAGCATCTAGGGGGCAAATTGGTGTAGCAGAGTAAACCGGCCAGGATATTGAATCCCAGGTATTTATACGATAGTTCAATAACCAGTAATAGCATCACTAGAACTATTGGTAAAAGGATTTCTATCTTGCAAAATTGTTTTGGGTTATTTATATTTGACCATTGTCAAAGTAAATTGTTGATAAAACCGGAAACAATCTCTTAAGCAGCGGTTATGATAAAAGCGCATTTCCATAGACAATCGAATGGCCTGTCTGGTTGTTGTATACAACCCACCGCTTTTGTCTACAGATCTTTTATCACACCATCAATATTAATTCCAATTATTGGCATTATCATTGCCATCCCGGGGGGAGGGCTGGTGGCTTAAACGATTTAAGGAAGAGATTTTTCCCAAGCCACCCGCCACAAGTGGGTGGCTTTTTAATTTTGTATGGTTACTAAGCGGACGCGACCCGCTCAGTAACTTCTCAATTAAAGTTAAATTCAGCATCGAAGGAGTAACTATAAATGAGCACCAATAGTGTTGAGACCTTACTAACAAGTAAGGTTGGCGAGGAAGATTTTACTGATTCAGCGCTAGGAGTAGTAACCGATGAGATAGTTAATGGGGTAGATGAATATATCACTACACCGATCTCTTTTTCTGATGTAATGGCAGCCATTCAACGCATTCGCCCTTATTTATCTATGACTGCGCTACGCAATTATCCATCCTTAGATCAGGAAGTAGCAAATGAGATCAAGGTTTTTGTAAAACATGAAAATCATAATCCTACCAACTCTTTTAAGGCACGTAATGGTCTTGCTGTAATGACGGCATTGTCTCAAGAAGAACGGCGGCGAGGTGTAGTTACCCCGACACGTGGCAACCATGGTCAAGGAGTAGCCTGGGCTGGCGCATTGCTGGGTGTGCCGGTTACTATCTGTGTGCCGGTTGGCAATAATCCTGAAAAGAATGAAGCGATGCGTGGTTTTGGCGCTACGGTGATCGAATCGGGTCGAGATTATGATGAAGCCATAGAGGTTGCCAAAGAACTAGCACACACACGGGATCTATATCTAATCCATACTGCCAATGATCCTCGTGTGTTAGCAGGAGCTGGCACAATTGTGTGGGAGATGCTTTATCAATTACCTGAACAACTGGATGCCATTGTAGTAGCGATCGGAGGCGGCTCAATGGCTGTAGGAGCATTGACAGTTATACAAGCGCTACGACCCAATGTGGCAGTCTATGGTGTACAGGCAGCCGGTGCATGCGCAATGTATGAATCATGGCGTAGCGGACATCCTGTAACCAAGACCTGTGCTGATACTTTTGCCGACGGCCTGGCTACACGAGGAATTTATCAGATGACCTATGGACCATTACGAGCTGGGTTGACAGATTTTATTACTGTTAGCGAGGCCGAGATTGCCTATGCATTACGGTTGTTATTGCGCACTACTCATAATCTTGTCGAAGGCGCGGGCGCCGCTGGACTGGCCGGATTGTTAGCATTGCGGGAACAGTTGGCAGGTAAACGTGTAGCGATTATACTGTCGGGCGCAAATATCGATACCACGACATTGCACCGTGTTATCAATAATCAGATTTAATGCCGGTTTAAGCTTGCTAGCAAGAAGATCCCGACTGGTCTGTAGATCAACCAGTCAGACGAGATTGCGCAAGTCGTAAAAACGCTTGTGCAGCATGGGAGAGACCAGCATTTTGTCGGTGTACCAAATGTAATTTTCTTTTTAGTTTCATCTCCTTAATTGGAATTGCTACCAGGCTCTTATGGGATACTTCTATCTCTACACATAGGCGCGGCAGTATACCAATGCCGCCACTGATCTGAATGAAACGTTTGATTGCCTCAATGGAAGGCAATTCCATACCGATATTGAGAGGTGTCTTATAGCGCTGAAACATTTCGATAACTTTGCGCCGGTAAGGCGATACAACATTATGGGCAGTGAGCGATTCCATTTCTAGATCTCGGATCGACACACTCTGTCTCTTTGCCAGATGGTGTGTAGGTGCTACCACTAGAGCAATGGTGTCTTGTGCCGCTACTATCGATCGTAAGCCAGACTGTTGTGGTTGATAGGTAAGCGCACCTATATCTAGATCATGCCGTAATACTTTCATAGGGATTTCACTGGCACGGCAACGTTGCACCTCGACTTTAATCTGTGGATATAGTTGACGATAGTTTGCTAATACCGACAGTAGGTACATAGCCGTATACTCATTTGCGCCAATTAACAGCTTGCCTTGATGCAGGCTGCGTAGTTCCTGCAATGCAGCGTGTGCTTCTGTACGTAGATTGATAACTTTATGGGCATACTCCAGCAATACCTGGCCAGCATCGGTGAGACGACCATCTTTAAATGAGCGATCAAACAGTACTTCGCCAACATCCGATTCCAATTTACGAATTGCTTGACTGATCGCGGCTTGCGTGCGAAACAGCTTATGTCCAGCTCTTGAAAAGCTTTTCTCCTCGGCTACCGCCAAAAATACTTCCAATTGTGCTATATCCATGCCATTCTCCCATCTTATCTTGCTAGCCAGTATCATA
>JBFLVQ010000538.1:0-6639 GCA_040758525.1 Acidobacteriota bacterium | reverse complement strand
TATGGAATGGTAGCCAGAGATCAGCCGTGCCTATACCGTGCAAAAAGAACAACGGGGCACCGTTCCCCCCCACTTGTAAGTGAGTTTCTGTCTCGGCGACAGTGATGAATTTCTCTATCGGTGCACTCACGATAATCTCCCTTCTATGGCAAATGTAAAGTGCCGTAAGCAGAACAGATTTATGCGGCAAAGTCAATTTGTAATAGGAGCTTAGCAGGTTAGGGCAAACAAGATCTTTTTTCAATTATTATTGAGTTGAAAAAAGCTGTTGATAACAATAAAATTCGGGCGGGATAAATGGGTAACAAGGTTTTGTTAACAAGGGCTCACCTCTCGGGTGTGATTAGCCCTGCCTTCAGAACGCGCCCGTAACATTCGGGCATTATCAACTAACATTAGAATAAAGAAAGGTAGGCTTTGGAAACTATGCGTAGACAAAGTTTTCTAAATAGCTTGGGCTTGCTGACACCGATTTTAACGGTTTTACTTGTTGTTCCTGTGATGATGGCTGATAGTGGCGGAAATCATAAGGTCTCATCAGACTCTTATGGTGTGTCAGGCGGTAATGTCAATGATAGAAGCAGTCTTTTCTGCTGTAGCGGCACATTAGGTTCATTGCTTACTGATGGCACGAAACAGTATATTTTAAGCAACAATCATGTGCTAGGGCGTTCTGGTCAAGCCCAGGCTGGTGAAGATGTATCTCAGCCAGGATTGATCGACAATGGTTGCCGTGTTGCCGAAACTGTTGCCGACTTTACTACAGCACCAACGTTGGGACGCTCAAACGTTGATGCTGCGATTGCAGAACTACGTAGTGGGGCAATGCGTGCAGATGGTGCGATTCTAGATATAGGTACGATCAGTAGTGTTGTACGAACTGCTACCGTAGGACTAGCAGTAACCAAGAGTGGTCGTACTACCGGCAACACCAAAGGCACTGTACAAGCCGTCAATGCCAATGTCAGTGTGCAGTATCAACAGGGTTGCGGTAAAGGCAAGAAATTTACGGTTAGCTTTACCAATCAAGTAGTGATCACCCCTGGCGGCTTTAGCGCAGGCGGCGATTCCGGCTCATTGATTGTGACCGATGATGCTTGCAATCAGCCAGTGGCACTGCTCTTTGCCGGCAGCAGCTCCTCTACAATTGGCAATCCAATCGGTCAAGTACTTACAGAAGTAGGTAGATCACTAGGCCGCTCGGTCAGCTTTGTTGGTGATAATTGCAGCACCTCTACGGCTGTTAGAGTCACTCCCAATGGCAACCTTGCCTTACAACTCTCCCAAGAAGTGATCGATCTTGCCACCAATGCCATGAATGAGCGTAAGAATGAGCTAATGGCACGTCCTGCTGTGATCGGCGTTGGTGTAGGCGCTTCCGATAGTGATCCCTATAGCGCTTCAATTGTGATCTTTGTTGACAATACTACTGGCCTTACGCCCAAGCTACCAAAGCGTATCAAAGGTGTTGATGTCAAGGTTATCTACACCGATCCATTTGTTGCTTACTAATAGATCTTTTCCCCTCAACTAATAGATCGATTGATCCGGCCAGCAGACTTTGAAAAGCCTGCTGGCCGCTTAGTTTCTCTGCTAAGAATTGGCTTTACGGCTCTTCTGCAGAGCCTGCACTAACGGCAGTTGTGTATCTCCCTGTTCTAATAGCGCAATCAGATCCTGATTTTCGTACCAACAGCGATGGTGCAGCTTCTCTGGACGATCATGGAAAGTTATATTGCGCATAGAATCAAGCGGGGTAATAGCACGGCCACAAATTGGGCAGGGTTCACCAGAAAGTCGCATCTATCACCTCCTCAGTTACGATTACCAAATGGTCTTAAGGCAAATTCAAAATTGCATACAAAGTATACGATATAGTATCTTTCGATTAGTAGTGTTCCATGTAATTAAGGAGGGGCATATATGATCAATCCTTTGGAGATTGAAAATCTCCTGTCCGAGGCCGAAGTCGTTTACAGTTGGAATTACGCTGCGCAGAACGAGAAACTGCGTGCGCTCTATGAGAAGGGCAAGCGTGACCAATGGAATGCGGCTAATGATCTGGACTGGAGTATTGATGTTGACCCCGAAGATCCACAAATGTTTCCTGAGCAGTCTGCTGTACTTTATGGCAGCGAAATCTGGGCACGGCTGACTACGCGCGAGCGCACACGCATGCTACATGAAAATACCGCCTGGCGCTTAAGTAACTTTCTACACGGCGAACAGGGTGCGCTTCTCGCTACCGCACAAATTGTCGTTTCCGTCCCGTTTATTGATGCTAAATTTTACGGCGCCACTCAGGTTATGGATGAAGGGCGTCATGTTGAAGTATATCAACGTTATTTACAAGAGAAGATCGGCATCACCTATCCAATCAATAGTGATTTAAAGTCGCTGCTCGATCTGCTGCTTTGTGATAAACGCTGGGATATTAAATATCTAGGTATGCAGATCATTATTGAAGGCTTGGCATTAGCGGCGATTGCCGTATTACGTCATGTCTATAATGAGCCACTATTGCAACGGCTGTTAGGATATGTAATGCAGGACGAGGCACGTCATGTCGCGTTTGGAGTAATATCAGTAGCAGACTTCTATAGAGAGTTGAGTGAGACGGAACGGCGCGAGCGAGAAGAGTTTGCCTATCAGGCTTGTCTGCTTATGCGGGATCGTCTTACTGGTAGCGAAATGTTCGAGAAGATGGGCTTGCCAGTAAAGGAATGTGTAGAATTTGTCGAAAACTCGCCAATGATGCTAGAATTTCGCCAATTACTCTTTTCACGCGTGATTCCAAATCTAAAGAAACTTGGTCTACTTGGCAGTCATATACGACCGAAATACGAAGCGCTGGGATTGCTGCGTTTTGAGAATGAACCAACTTCTGATGAAGAACTGCACCTTAAACCTCAAGTCATGTAACGGATCTTATACTATAGAGAAGGAGTTGCTATGAAGCCCGGGTTTGGCATGGATCGCAAGGTGTTGGCCGATACTTTCCGCGCCACCAGGGAGATGTTGGGATTACCACAACCAGCCTATGCACGCCTCTTTGAGGTTGAACGTGCACTAGTACAGGAGCTTGAAGATGGCCGACTACCGGCTGCGCTTGATCAACGCTTGCTCAAGTTTGTGCTAATGGTGATATCGCTACAACGCCAGCAGGAATTCATAGGCGCCTTCTTACGTGAAGTGCAAGGCTACTATGGCTTAGAGTATATATTCGAGCAACGCTCGCCTTTTCTTGCTCTCTTCCAGCAGATCGTCGGTGAGGAAATGGCGCGCTTTCCCTGGATTGCCGATTCGGTACGCTTTCACTGCAAAGCGGTGCGGCGCAGGCGGCTTGGTAGTGTACTACTACTGTGGGCTGAGCAGCCTGCCCCACACCGAGCAGCAGTGAATGTAATCCCGGCACAGACGCCAGCCTTTATCAACTTCATCAAAGGACATACAGTATTGTTAATGCCGGCACTCTACCTCTTTCTCGATCTTAACACCTCGATCTCTAACAACCCTATTGTCAGAGATCTAGAATCACGACTGGAGCGGCGTGAGCCGATTGGATTGGCTGTGCCGCGCCAGTTACTTACTGCTGCACAGATAAATAGTCTTGACGATCTAGCATTTTCACAAATGCGCCTATTTGCTTATTCACAGGATCTAGGTATGGTGCGAGAGGCTGAATACCGACCACAAAACGAAAAGTGATCGCAGTCTACCAGTAAGGATTGTCGAATTGTTGGCGGCGGTATTCTTCCAAACGACGATTGGTGGCAGGAGTCAGGCTGGCAGGTAGATTATTTAGATTGAAGAAATTTGCTTCGGCAATCTCGAACTTATGTAGTCGTGAGACTTCACCAACTTCAAAATCATCAATAAAAAAGAGCGCAATATGATCATTGCGGTTCTGTTCGATATTAGAATAGATCGCGCTTAGCTGAGCACGTTTTACAATTAGCGCACACTCTTCGGCGACTTCTCGACAGACTGCCGCCAAGGCGGTTTCACCACGCTCAACACGACCACCGGGCAGATACCAGCCTTTTAGATAGGTATGCCGCACCAGCATTATCTGATCGTTACGTACAATCAGCGCCCGCACACCGAGCATAGTGGGCTCGAATATACGCCAGTAGAGACGACGCAGTTGATGGCCTGTGGTAAGGAGTTGGTCAATTCCTTTCATAAAAAATTTATTGTAACATTCCAGCTAGGCCGCCGGAAAAATGATCGAGAGGAGTTAATGCGCTATGAGGTCTTCCCTGCGGGCGGCAGGTTTTTATGTACCTATACGAACCGTTTCCAATCCTGAGTTGGCAGCCCGGCTGGATGTTACACCAGAATGGATTGAACAGCAGAGCGGTATTGTTACCCGCCATTATGTTGAGATTGGTGAAGGGACTGCGGATCTCGCTGCCGCAGCGGCACGACAGGCGCTTGCCAATGCAGAAATAACCGCCGATGAGATAGACTTGATTATCGTCGCCACGCTCAGCCCAGATCACCAATTCCCCGCTGTAGCGGCTTTCCTACAAGAAAAATTGGCGACTACACGTAAGATACCAGCATTCGATATCTCTGCCACCTGTGCAGGTTTTATCTATGCCTTAACACTTGCCGATGCAATGATCCGCACCAATAACTATGGTAATGTGCTGGTAGTAGGCGCTGAAGTACATTCCACGGGGCTAGACTTCTCTCCACGTGCCAAAAATATCTCTATGTTATTTGGTGATGGTGCCGGTGCGGTAATAGTATCTGCGGTTGAGGATAACAGTTCCTCGGTGATTCTCTCGACACATTTAGGTACAGATGGCAACTTTGCAAAAGATCTATGGTGTGAAGCGCCTGGCGCGATTCTACATCCACGTGTGAGTGTAGAGATGATTGAAGAGGGTCGTTGCTTTCCTTCTATGAATGGACGTACTGTAATACTACATGCTACACGTAGGCTCACAGAGACGATCAAAGAGGCACTCATACATAATAGTATTACCATAGATCAGGTTAGCCTGCTTATTACACATCAGGCTAATGCTAATCTAATCAGAGCGGTTGGCAAGGCGATTGGTATTGCTGAGGAGCGAGTATTTATCAATATAGACAGATACGGTAATACTTCAGCAGCCTCGATTCCTATCGCGCTTGCCGAAGCAATTGCCAGTACTCGTATCAAAGCTGGCGAATATCTGCTACTGGCTGGTTTTGGCAGTGGTTTCACCTGGGGTTCTTGTTTAATTAAGTATTAACGCAAAAATAGCAATAGATTAAGGAGCATAATTATGGCTGGTATCATAGATATGTGGGCGCCAATAGTTCCTACTGCGGAGATGGTTAAACATATTGAAGGTAACTTTGCTAAAGAGATGCTTGGTTACCTAAGGATCTTCTCGAATATCCCCGTTAACGAGAATATGTTTACTACTTATATTGCCAATTTCGCTGGAGGTGTGCCACTTGAGCGTTTTGTTGCAATAATGGATGCTGCCGGGATTGAGCGTTCTCTTATTACTGGATTTGACGAAGCTTCCAGTGTGCAATCGACTTTTGTCCCTAACCGACTAATTGCTGAGATTGCCAAAGCCTATCCGGATCGCTTTATTCCTTTTGCTGGGATAGATATTTTCAAAGGCATGGCGGCAGTGCGAGAAGTAGAGCGCTTAATTAAAGAGGAAGGCTTTCGCGGTGTCAGTCTGCGTCCTTTTATGATCGGATTACCACCTGAGGATCGACGTTACTATCCTATATATGTTAAATGTATAGAGCTAGGTGTTCCAGTAAGTATTCATGCTTCTGCAAATTGGTCACAGATGCGGACCAATGACTTGGCTCATCCTAGTCATTTCGATACGGTTGCTTGTGATCTGCCAGAGTTGCGGATGATTCTTAGTCATGGCGGTTATCCTTGGGTGTTAGAGGCAGTGATGCTAGCCTGGAAACATCCTAACGTCTACTTGGAGTTGGCGGCGCATCGCCCAAAATATTTCTCCTTGCCTGGCACCGGTTGGGAACCGCTATTACGCTTTGGTAATACTGTTATTCAGGATAAAGTTCTCTTTGGTACTGGCTCTTTCCTGCTTGGTCGCTCGCCTGTCGATATTGTTAAGGAGTTCAAAACCCTGCCGCTAAAACCTGAAATCATGGAAAAATGGCTCTACCAAAATGCCCAGGCGGTCTTTGATGGTGTATTAAATAGCTAACAGTGTAGGCAAAATAGATACAATTTTGACTCATTACCAGATGCTAAGTGTACACTACGATTGTGTGTATAAGCTTGGTACAATTTTTGCTCGATCTTTTAATGTGTTTTCGTTAACAAGGAGGAACCACTAAGTATGCCATTTCCGGTAGCCCATACGCTGACCGGTCTGATAATTGCAAGCTGTTCGGATCGATTCCCTACCAGGAGACTCTGGTTTGAAACCTTACTAGTCGCGTTGCTTGCTAATCTACCCGATTTTGATTTCATTCTAGTATGGTTGACAGGTCAATGGGATCTGCATCGTGCTTTTAGCCACTCATTAGTAATCGCAATAATAGTAGGCGCGCTCACCTGTCTATGGTATCTAGGCAAATTAGATCGTGCACGCTGGCTGCTCTATAGCGCGGTAGTCTTTTCACATCCATTATTAGATCTAC
>JBFLVQ010000537.1:0-6646 GCA_040758525.1 Acidobacteriota bacterium | reverse complement strand
TCGCAGATGGAGCAGCTTATGAGGGCAGGCTTGATTTAGGCAATATCAAGCCCGGTGATGGTAGGCGCTACAAAGGACGCGGCCCTATTCAATTGACGGGGCGTTCTAACTATCGCGCGGCTGGCCAAGCGTTAGGAATCGACCTAGAGAGCAATCCTGAGCGTGCCGCAGATCTCGATGTTGGTTTCAGAATAGCCGGCTGGTATTGGCGCACTCGTGGGCTTAATGAGTTTGCCGATCAAGGCAACTTTGATGAGATCACACGTCGCATCAATGGTGGATTGAATGGAAAGGCCAGCAGAGATGCTTATTACAAGCGTGCACTGGAGGTCTTGAAAGGTGCACAACCTTAATTCCATTGATTGGCGCAGGTATCTGCTTAACATCTCAATAACAGTTTCAGGCACACTGTTATTTGCTTTACAGGCAGAACTATCCTTAAAAAGCACTCTGATACTTGTCGCCGGCGCATTTCTAAAAGATACCCATTCCTTCCTTACTGATGCACGTAGAAAGTTTGATAGCAATGAAATTAAGCGATCGTAATTCAGCACGTAATAGCTTCTTTATCAGTGCCACAGTGGCAATGTTGTTGACAATCGCAATTCTAACCGATGGTTTCTTCCGTCTGCAGCGTATTGGCGAGAATATCGAGAAGACGAGCAGCTCGGCTCAGTCAGCATTTGAGAAGCAACGGGCTTTCGTCGAAGAGCAACAACGGAAGTTTAACGATGATGACAATCAGGCGGGCCTAAGCTTCTATATGCGAGCTGGCAAGCCTTATTACAACGCCATACTGAAGGCTAACACGTTACTGGATGAGAGCAAGAATGTCGCGAGACGCATCGACAAACTGCTAGAGCATATTGAGACTAAGACACTAATTAAGGTCGATGATCTAGTTGATGCGCTTACCAATGCTATCAGGCACGCAGCCGGCGATGCTGGTGTGCTGGCCGAGTTGGAAAAGGCCATTCGCCAGCTCGACGCTCTATTGCGTGATCCTCATATTCTCGCTTTCCTCGCCAATGCTGATGCTACTAGCGGATCAGTGAAGTTGGCCGCGTCTGATTTCCAGCATGGCCTTCCTGTGCTTATTGCTGCTTTCCAGGCGATTGCGCGCAATGGTGAGCGCATTAGTGAAAGTAGTGTCAAGCTTGTCGATTATGGCCAGCAACTCGGCGAGCAGCTCGTCATTGCAGCCAAGAAATTTAATCAACCATTAACAGGCGCTCAGCGAATATTAGCCTTTTTAGCATCAGCGCTGGGCAAATCATTACCAACTCTGATAGGTCGATGAAAGGATTATTTATTTATGGGTATCAAATCGGTTTTCTCTAGGGTCGGTGTGGCATTCAAGAAAATAGGCGGCTTTATCGTTGACACTACGCTGCGAGCGTTGCCCGATTCCGTTTACATTAGATCGGGTGAGTTGCATGTTGATGGTTCACCCGAAGATGAGCAACTCAAGGATCAGATTGTGCAGATTGCCAAGAACACTGTAGAGCTAGTTGCTGGTGTGGACCTGGACGGCGACGGTCGGCGTGGTGCTGCTGAGGAGATCATTAATGTAGCCAGCCAGGCTGGCGTGACGTTTGGCAAGAAGTTGCTGCGAGCTGGTCGCGAACAAGCAATCGAGAACTTATCAAAGCACTATGATGAAGATACATTGCGGCGATTGCTCGCCAGCGCTCGTATAGCAGGGACGGTAATCAAGCGGTTCGGGCCGACATTTCTACCCAACAATAGGGTTATTAATGGCTTGATAGAAGCTACCCTCATTCTCGATGACCAGCCTACAAAACCTACAGATGTTAAATAGCGAGTCCGTGATTAACCGCCTCATTGATTGAATGATTTTCCCCAACAGTTGCATCCATAGTTTTGAGAGACTAATTTTAGCCAATGGTCTCTTCACTAGTTGACTACCTACTTTGATAGCCCCAAAAGGGTTAGGAGGAAAAGATGAAGAAGTTTTCAATACTCATAGCCGCTTGCTTGATCATATTCTTTGCTGTTGTTTCAATGTACAGTGGTGTACTAGCAATGGGTAAAGTCTTTGGCACTAATTCGCCACAAGAACAAGAGCTAGCTAGATCGCTCAGTTTGCAGTACTTAGAACAGCGCTTGGGTAGATATGGTATTAGCAGTATTGATGATCTAAAGATCAAGTCAGTTGAAATTGACGAATTAGGGATGGCGCATACTCGTGTCCAGCAAACCTTTAATGGTGTACCAGTATTTGGTGGTGAGGGGATAGTTCATCTAACACCAGATGGTTCAGTAGCTTCCTTTACTGATGCCTTCATCAAGAATGTTCGTATTGATACTATACCGAAATTTACTCAAGATGAGGCCGTTCACTTAGCTGTTGCCGATTTTGGTTGTGAAAAGTGCCTTACTGCATTGCCACAAGCTGACCTGTTAATACTCAACTGGGAAGGCCGTAACTATCTTGTCTATCGTGTGCAGTTGGAGCAAATAGATTATACTAAAGACATGACTAGGCCAATCTATTTCCTGGATGCGCATACAGGTAACAAAATAATGGAGTATGAGAATTTACAACACCAAGCTACGACTGGTACTGGAAATTCTTTATACAGTGATACGCTTACTGGTTTCGATTTTCGCACCTTCGGTGCAAATGGTACTTTCTATTTAGAAAACCACACCGAGAAAGTCAATACTGTGAAAAATAGTTTTCCTTATTATCTAGTAGATGCAAACAACAACTGGGGCCAAGCTGGTGAGGAATTTATTAAACCTGGAGTTGATGCGCATTATGGTGCAGCAAAGTTTTTCCAGTATATGCTTGCTGTACATAATCGTAATGGTCTAAACGGCAACGGCGGTCCAGGATACTTTACCTCCATTAACGGTGTCACGAAGCTTGATGGCTCAGCAATTCATTGCGGCCAAACCAATAACGCTTCTTGGACTGGCAATTTTGCCTGCCTTGGTGATGGCGCTAGTGGAAATACCGCTTTTGTATCTATTGATATTGTTGGTCATGAGTTGATGCATGGGGTTATCCAATTTATGAACAAGTTGACCTATATAGGTGAATCGGGTGCACTTAATGAAAATATGGCTGATGTATTCGGTTCTATGACTGAACGGTTCGAAAACAATAATGTTGAGGATGCAGATACTTTCGTCATTCTTGAGGATGCGATCCCATTTTTTCCACCCGGTCTGCGTTTTTTTGCAGATCCGCATATGGCTTTAGACCAGTCTTTCACTAATGATGATCAGCCCGATCACTTTAGCGAGCGTTACATTTGTGATGCAAGTAATAGATGTACTCCAGAAAGCAGTAATGATAATGGTGGCGTTCACATCAATTCCGGTATTGCCAATAAAGCCTTTCATCTGTTAGCAAAGGGGGGATCGCATCATTTAACAGGGGCGATGGTTCCTGCTGCCGGCATTGGTACAGCCAAGGCTGAGAAAATTTGGTATCGGGCGTTAAAAAACTATATGACATTGACCACCAACTTCGCGGGCGCTCGTGCTGCTACTCTTAATGCTGCAGCAGACCTCTATGGTACTGGCAGCGTTGAGCATACGGCTGTTGGTACGGCTTGGTCTAAGTGCGGAGTAAATTGATAGTTGTAAGCGAGTAATACAGTAACGGAAAAGTGCTGGATATTATTGGTCTTTTATACTTTTCCGTTACAAATAATTTAGACACTACCAAGTAATTGAGAAGAGAAGGAGAACTATATGATTTTGTTAGGAATTCAACGGCGATATTTTTTTGTACTTCTACTTATAATAGGGATAGCCGTTACTGCACACCTAATAACTTTACGAGCAAAGTGTAGCTCAATATCAACTGCTACTTTGCCGAGATCTACAGAATTCGTTAGACCTAACGATGCAATACGTGCTCAGGTAATTAAACGCTTTAATAAATCACCATTGAGTTTTGAAGCCAACCAAGGTCAAGCTAACTCTGAAGTGAAGTTTGTTTCACGTGGTAATGGATATGAGCTTTTTTTGACCGCAAACGAAACTATATTAGCCTTGAGGTCGGATAAGGGGAATGGGGCTGTGTTACGCATGCAGCTTATTGACGCTAGCCCGAACTTACAACCGATCGGTGTCGATAAATTATCTGGTACAAGCAATTACATTATTAGTAGCAATTCACAAAACTGGCGCACCAATAACCCAACCTATGCGAAAGTGTACTACTCAAATGTTTATCCTAATGTGGATATGGTCTACTATGGTAAGCAAGGCCAACTAGAATATGATTTTATGGTTTTTCCTGGTGCTAATCCCAATGCCATTACATTATCTTTCCAAGGAGCAAATAAAGTTGAAATTGATGGGCAAGGTAATCTGGTGTTACATACTAGTAGTGGGAAAATAATTCAGCGCAAACCGCATCTTTATCAAGAAATGGATGGTCTAAAACAAACCATTAATGGTCGCTATCTGCTAAAGGGTAAAAATAGGGTTGGTTTCCAGGTAGGAGCTTATAACACTAGCAAATTACTAGTCATTGATCCTGTGTTGACCTATTCTAGATTCTATGGCGGTGGTTTTGATGATGCAAGCACAAGCATCGCTGTTGATGCTAGTGGAAACGCTTATATAACGGGTGTAACAGGCTCTTTGGCTCTTGCAACAAAAAACGCACCGCAACCTATTCATGGCGGAGGTTCAACTGACACGTTTATAACAAAGTTGGACTCAACAGGTGCCGTTGTCTATTCGACATACTTAGGCGGCAGTAATATAGATGGAGGTACTAGTATAGCTGTAGACTCTGCTGGTAATGTTTATGTGGTTGGTTTTACAACCTCTCCTGATTTCCCGCTTGTCAATGCATTGCAACAAAATTATGGTGGCAGACGTGATGCCTTCATAGCAAAATTGAATGCAGATGGTAGCTCTTTGGCTTACTCTACATATTTTGGTGGAAATGGCTTAGATGAGGCTAATGGTCTGGCAATAGATTCTTTGGGCACTGTTTATGTGACAGGCTCTACACGATCTATTAATTTCCCTATCAAGAATGCCCTACAAGTCACTAATAAAGGTGGTGACGATGCCTTCATAGCAAAATTAAACTCAACTGGTAGTAATTTGATTTATGCTACCTATTTGGGAGGCAGTAATTCTGATATCGCTGGGTCAATAGCCATAGATGCCAATGGGAATGCTTATATAGCAGGCTTTACCAGATCTTTAGATCTTTTGACAGCGAATCCTCTACAACCTAATTATGGTGGAGGCGATTTTGATGCCTTTGTAGCAAAAGTGAACCCTGAAGGCAGTACCTTGATTTATTCCACGTATCTGGGTGGCACTACTGAAGACGCCGCTGGCCCTATTGCTGTAGATTCAGATGGTAATGCTTATATAACGGGAAATACGAATTCCGTTAATTTCCCGCTGGTTAATCCTCTACAGGGTGTTAGTGGGGGCGGTTTCGATGCGTTCGTGGCGAAACTAAATACAGCAGGTAGCTCACTCTTATATTCCTCCTTTCTTGGTGGTAGCAGTAACGAGATTAGTAGTGGCATCACACTAGACTCTGCTGGCAATATTTATGTAATTGGCTCTACTGCTTCAACTAATTTTCCCTTGGCAAACTCACTACAGTCTATTAATGGTGGCGATAGCGATGCCTTCATAACTAAGCTCGATACAGTAAGCAACCGGTTGATCTACTCTACATACCTTGGCGGTAATAAACGTGACAATGGTCTTGGTATCGCCGTAGACAATGAAGGTGCGGCTTATCTAACAGGTGGTACCATTTCGCAAAGTTTTTTAACAAAGAATATTTCGCAGACTACTAATAATATAGGCTCACTTGATGTTATTGTGGGAGAGGATGCTTTTATTACGAAGATAACTGATCCTATAGCAGAAGTAGATTTCTCTCTTTCCTTCAATCCTACAACAATAGCAGTCCGGCGTGGCGAGAGTGTTAAGGCTACGGTTAATATAAACCGTACTGGTAACTTTGCTGGAAACATCAAAGTACTGCCGCCAAGTACAAAGAGTACAAACAAGCTCAAGCTTAAGATAACACCACGTACAGGTTCTACTACTGGGGCAAGTGTAGCCTTTACTATCAAAGCCAAGCAGAAGGCACCTGTTGGTACACAGCAGCTCGTCTTTACTGGGCAAGACGAATCGGGCCGAGTGCGAAGCAATACGGTTACTGTAGTTATTCAGTAAAGTTTCTTGTTGAGATAACGTTGGCCGCATCTGCTTCAGTGGGTGCGGCCTTTGTTGTTTTAGTAGGTCCGCATCGCCCTCAACAGTAATACAATTAGTGCAACAACCAAGGTTAGGATGTAAGGTATTGCTAATATCACTGTTTATTACATATTATTTAAGAGAGGTTTATTTATGCCAAAACTAATTGGACTGCAGAATCAGTTTGAATACAGTGGTAAATTCATCAATCCATTATTTTCTCTATATGGCAATGGATCTAAAATAATTGAAGGACTATTTACCACTTTCAGCCCTTATAATATTTCACTTTCAGATATCCGCGATGAGCCAAGCTCACCGCGCTTTTTAGAATCAGCAATTACAGTAACATTTGGATATAAAAGTATTTATAGATGGAAGCTCGATAGGGTAGAATTTACATTATTAGACTTTTCTT
>JBFLVQ010000536.1:0-6669 GCA_040758525.1 Acidobacteriota bacterium | reverse complement strand
AAGCTTGGCATAATCTTTGCCATTATCAAAATCAGGAGGGGGCAAGGTGCACTGATAAGGATAATTTCTGGCTACTCCAATTCGCGCTTGTCGCCTGTGCCCTCTTTTCTTTCCTCTCATTTTACCTAAACACGCTATTTTTATCCTGACGACTGCATAGAGTAGGGCTTGAAGGCTGAGCTATAATCTAACTAGCAGAACTAAGTAAAAAGATTTTGGCGCGCAACATCGCGCTGATTATTGTTTGAAAAAGGCGATGATAGATTCCAGCAGAGTTTTACCGGAAGAGGATGGCGCAGTTGCGACCCCTCTTGTTTCTAGGAAAGTGCGTTGGCGGGGCGTAATCTCGTTAGGCTTACTGCCGGTCGCTTTTCTTCTACAACTAATTGCCAATTTTCATCCTGAGCTGATCGAACACTACTATAGTCGTGGCCTCTATCCCTATATTGGTCGTGGGCTAGCTTTTGTTAATGGTCTGTGTGGGTTCTCCCTTGCTGAAGCACTTACTGGGATGCTGCTAGGAGGAATATGCTTGGGTGGAGTATGGCAGGCAAGAAGGCTTTATTTAGGACATGCTCGACTAAGTATGTTGCTACGTGTGGGCCTGTTTAACTTACTAGGGGTAGCAGGAGTGATCGCAATACTCTTCTTGTTGCTCTGGGGACTAAATTATGAACGCCAGCCACTACTAGAAAATCTACGCTTAGCACGACGAGAGGCAAGCGCGGATGAGTTAGAAGCAATCTGTCGTGCAGTTATTTCTGAGACAAATCGCAGTTATGAAGAGGCCAATGCTGGCGCTAAAACAGATCCTAGTCAACTGTCGCTCAGTTGGGTTGAACTTGATAGCACTATTGAGTCTGCCTATCAGCGCGAACCTCTCTTGGGTAGTGCTGCCAAGGGTGGGTTTGGACCTCCCAAACCAGTCTACTTCTCTCAAATAATGAGTCGTCTAGGTATTGCGGGAATTTATGTGCCTTTTACTGGTGAGCCGAACTTCAATGCTGAGTTACCAGGCTGTGAGATACCTTACACGATTGCTCATGAGAAGGCACATCAGCGAGGTTTTGCGCTAGAAGATGAAGCCAATTTTATTGCCTTCTTAGTATGTATCAAGTCAACCGATCCCTATGCTCGTTATTCAGGCTATCTAATGGCTGCTACACAACTTTTGCGAGCGCTCAATCTTGCTGCGCCAGATCGTTATCAAAGTGTCTTTGCCACATTGGGAGTGGGGCCAAGGGCAGATTTAAAGGCGATACGTGAGTTTTGGACTCGTTATGAGGGTAGGTTGAGCCAAGTCTCTGAAACAATCAATAATACCTACTTAAAAGCCAATCGTATTGAATCCGGGGTAGAGAACTATAGTGAAGCAGTGGCACTGATTCTCAGTTACTATTTCACCTATCCTAGTGGCGATGCTGCCAATCTCCCCCAAATGCCTACCTATTAGTGTCTAGTTTTAGGGAGAACCAGCGGCAGGTTTGCTACCAAAGTTAATAGCCATAGCGCCGCCAAGAAACTCTTGGAAGCCGGTATCGACAAAGCCTAACTGGTCCATCAATAGCTTAACACCAGTTTGGGCAGGGTAATGTTTAAGTGAGATGGCAATATAGCGATAGACATCAGCATCGCGGTGCAACAACCAACCCCAAAAGCTGCCAGCCAGAGCAAGATAACGTAAATAGAAACGACAATAGTGTCGGTTAGCAGGTTTGCCAAAATCGAGTGAGAGGAAACGACCCCCCGGTTTCAAACTACGGTAGATAGCTGTAAGGGCAGTTCTTAGATCCGAAACATTACGCAGTGCATAGCCAGCCGTAATAAGGTCGAAACTATTATCAGGGAAGGGCAACTGAATTATATCGGCACAAAGAAAGCTGACTGGTGGGGGCGGGCTATGCTTCCTCAATTGTGCCAGCAAGAGCATATCTAGGCAGATATCTAGGCCCAGCACAAGGCCCTGAGGAGCTTGTACGACAGCTTGGAAAGTCAGGTCGCCAGTACCACAAGCTAGATCTAAGATCGTGTCATGGCTTTGAATCTTGGCCATTTCAATAAGTTGTCGTTTCCAACCACGATCCATTCCATAGGAGAGCGCAACGGTAATAAAATCGTAGCGTGGTGCGACAATTTTGAAGATTCGATTAACTATTGCCTGCTTACGATCCTGACAAGCAATTGCCTCATCCATTCCTTGCATATTTTCGCTATTCTACTAAGGTAATTAACTTAGGTTGACTAGAGACTTTTTCTAAGATTATGGTAATGGCCTTTAAGTTAAATCGTGTAAATTTAAATTTTTTAGTTTACATCACCAGATTTTTTGTGAATAATGGTGAGCTTTCCACCGTTCAGGAAAGCTCCATGACAAAAGTGGAACTTTTTCAAAAATAAATTAAGAAATAATGCAATTTTAAAAGGAAGGATACCTATGTCACAAGTTCCTATTACTGAAGCTAACCGTTTCTCGACTTTCGTAAAAAGCAAGCGTTCGGACGATTATCGTGATCTAGTAGCCTGGCAACAATGGTTTGTTCAGCGCGGCATTCCTGCGGTAATTGCCTCGACATCATCCGGTTATGCGCTCTACCGGCAGGGTCTCATTGAAGTTGATATCCATGACACAGAGACCACACACAGGGCTGTAGGTCATTCCTAATTGTTGTTTGCAGACGACTTGCAGAACAATAGAGGACTCTAGAGCAGGGAAAAAACCGCTTAATGTTCTTAGGGTCCTCTAGGTTTTTACTCTAGTTACTCTAGTTGATAATTAGGCGCCTCTTTGGTGATTATTACGTCATGTACATGACTCTCTTTAAGACCTGCGGCACTGATACGAACCAGTTTAGCCTTCTCTTTCAGTTCGTGTAACGTACGGCAGCCACAATAGCCCATTCCGGCACGTAATCCACCTACTAACTGTGTTACTACCCCAGCCAGTGAGCCTTTATAAGGCACACGCCCTTCAATCCCTTCTGGAACAAGTTTGGCTTCAATCTGGTGCTCTTGGGCATAACGATCACGACTACCCTCTTTCATTGCCGCGATTGATCCCATACCACGATAGGACTTAAAGCTACGGCCTTGGAAGAGAATAATCTCACCAGGACTTTCATCTGTACCGGCAAACAGCGAACCGATCATCACAACATCAGCACCGGCAGCAATTGCTTTAGTGACATCGCCAGAGAATTTGATACCACCATCAGCAATAATAGGCACACCCGAACCACGCGCGGCGCGCGAGCATTCTAGAATCGCGGTGATTTGAGGCACACCACAGCCAGTCACTACACGTGTGGTACAGATACTGCCTGGTCCTATACCGATCTTGATGGCATCAACACCAGCTTGTATAAGATCTTTGGTCGCCTCGGCGGTGGCAATATTACCAGCTACTAGATCGACTTCTGGATAGTGATGTTTGAGTTTACGTACTGCTTCTAAGACACGACGAGAGTGGCCATGCGCAGTATCTACTACTAGCAAGTCAACACGTGCAGAAATTAACTCTTGAGCACGTTCAAAGAAGTCCCCAGTTGCTCCTAAAGCTGCACCAACACGCAAACGACCTAACGCATCTTTGGTGGCAAGTGGGTATTTAATCGCTTTTTGGATATCCTTTACCGTGATCAACCCTTTTAAGTGAAAAGACTCATCGACAACAAGCAGTTTCTCGACACGGTATTTCTGTAAGATACCACGAGCCTCCTGTAGCGTGGTGCCAACCGGCACCGTGATGAGATTCTCTTTTGTCATCACTTCCGAGATAGAGAGATTTAACCGTGTTTCAAAGCGTAGATCGCGATTAGTAAGAATACCTACTAGCTTCTTATCCTCACGTACAATCGGCACACCAGAGATATGATAGTGGGCCATCACCGCAAGTGCTTCTGAGATTGGCTGATCTGGGGACATTGTGACCGGATCGACAATCATTCCACTCTCAGAACGCTTAACTTTATCGACTTCGTCTCGCTGCGTGGCAATCGGCATATTACGGTGAATAGTGCCTAAACCGCCCTGTTGAGCTAGCGCGATAGCTAGTGCTCCTTCTGTGACCGTATCCATGGCGGCACTGACAATAGGGATATTGAGAGTAATATTGCGAGTTAGTTTAGTCGAAGTATCGGTTTCTGCCGGTAACACTTCACTGTATGCCGGCTTGAGCAATACATCATCGAAAGTCAGCGCTTCGGGAATCTCCTCAATCATAACCTTTCCTCGCGGTTAAGCCCAGCAGCCGCGGGCGAGCGCGTATTTACACTATCTATTGTTATACTAAATATTAAGGACACGAATGATAGCAACTCCAGTAGGTAAATGCAACTCTAGCAATGCATATTTAGAGCGGGAAACGAAATCACCCACTGCGCCGTCTAATCACTCAAAAGTGACGAGTGATGAGTGACAAACAAGGAGCGGACGATGATATTGCCGTCACAACTCACTCTTCACTATCTTTTTCAGGCGGTTTGAAAACCGGTGGTTAGCAAGTTACAATGGCATTGGACTAAAACCGATAAAGACTGCGTAAATCTTAACTGTTGGCCTGCTAAGGCCACATGCTAGTAATTTTAAGGAGCACAAGGATGCAACATGCCCAACGGCAGTATAGCTTCCCTCATTTGGTAGTGCCATTTTTGACATTGGCACTGATTTTTACCCTTGTATCTAAAGTACCAGGACAAAGGCGTGAGGATCGGCAGCGTGATGATACCCGCTCCGCTTTCCAATTCGATCTGCGTACACGTGTTACCCACACTGGCCGCAGTTATATTTATGAATACACGCTACAGCAGGTAGATTACGGTCCATTGCGCTACCAAGACCTAGACCATTTCGCATTGATCTTCCCTTGTGGTGAAGAGGGTTATCGTTCCGTGCGCAGTCTACAGTCAGGCGGATGGACAGTAGCAGGAACAGGGCTCTTCTCAACAAGGGATCTTGACAACAAACAGGTTTGGGGGCTTAAGTTCAACCCTGGCTTCCGTCTTACCCCAGATGGTAATGGTTCACCACGCGGTGAACGAACCTTTACCTTCTCCTTTACTAGTGATTGTGCTCCTGTACCAGGCCAATGGACAGTTGTTAGTGGGCAATCAGAAGATAATGGAGAGATAGACGTGCCCTGTGGTTGTCAGGGCGATTCAGGTCAAGGTCAGGGTGATTTAGGTCAAAACAGGTCTGCTTCAGTAGATCGTGATATTGATATTGATAGCAGTCGTAACCAAGAACCAATTGACCGTGACCGTGATACCAATGCTCGTAAGCGTGACCGTGATCTAGATCAAGATACCTCCTCCAATGGTAGACAGATTGTTGTTACCAAGCAGGGAATCACCATAGACACTAATACGGTGCTCAGGCTACGTATGCAGACTCGTCTAACATCTGCTAGCGCACAGATTGGCGATAAGTTTAAAGCGCTGCTTACCAATGATATTAAGGCAGATAATTTAGCTGTGTTACCGGCTGGTTGTCAGGTAGAAGGGCATGTCAGTTCAGCACAACCAGCGCGTCGTGGCAGTAAGTCTGGCACTATTGGGATAACTTTTGATCAATTGATTCTACCTTCTGGACGTGCTGTGCCAGTAATTGGTGAATTGACCTCTTTAGATAAAGAGGAGCGCCGTCAGATTGATCAAGAAGGGCGAGTATCTGGTTCATCAACCAAACGTTCAGCCGTCTTTATTGGTGGTGGTGCCGCAGGTGGTGCAGCGATTGGCGCTATTGCTGGTGGTGGCAAAGGAGCAGGGATAGGCGCTGCTGTAGGCGCAGGGGCAGGGGTGTTAGGAGTGTTACTTTCGCGCGGCCAAGAGGCAGTAGTTGAACCAGGCACAGAGTTTGGCTTGTTGCTTACAGAACCGTTACGTATTCCCAATGCGGCTAGTGCTATCACTAGTGGCAAGACGAATAGACCAATCTTCACCGACAATGACTATCGCACAATCTATACTGATACCGATACGATCTATCGTACACAAGTACGGCTACGTGAGCTTGGCTATTTAAGATCGGCAGCCAGTGGCCGTATTCGTCCAGTAGTTCGACGTGCGCTAATAAGATACCAGAATAATAGTCAGCTACGACCAACTGGGCAGGTTGATTATCCTACGGCAATCAGCTTGGGAGTGGTTAGTGCCAATAATAGTGCTGAGGATCGGCGCAATGAACTGCCGGCTCGTCCTGTAGATCGTGTTAATGATGCAGTCTCGCTAAGACAGGTACGTGTTTTACAGGCCGAAGCGGAGCGTATTAGCCGAGGTAATTTAGTTGTCTCGGTTACTGTCGAGAGCGAGACTCCAGGTTGGGAATTAGAGCATGAAGTTAAGCAACAGGAAGATATTTTAGAGGTCTTCTTACGTGCGCGTCCACCCCTTGGCACAGTTAAAAATACCCGTGAACAACAGACGCTACGCTTAGACATAGAGGATCCAAAAGATCGTATTAAACGAGTAATTGTGCATGCATTTGATCGCGATATTAAGCTGGAAGTGCGTAGCTAGCGAAAAGATGTAGAAGCAATTTTTCTACAAGGGCTAAACAGCAAAATCGTTGCGCTCATAGAGGGCCTGGGCTATAATGCGAGTTTACTTCAGCTGTTGAATCCGGTACTATCCAAAGAAAAAATTTAATTAGGATGTAGAAGGGTTCACAAACAGC
>JBFLVQ010000535.1:0-6672 GCA_040758525.1 Acidobacteriota bacterium | reverse complement strand
CACACCGGCTAAAGTAGTCCAGGTATGACTGGCACATTTGGGACGTCCTGTTGTCCCAGAAGTAAGAATGGCAATGAATGGCTCATTAAGTTCATTACTACTGGTTTTCGAAGTGTTTTTAGCCGCTAGCTGAACAACCTTATTATTCTGTATTGTAAGTAAAGATTGTGCACCTAATTCTTCCATCAATTCCCGTGCCCCTGTTTCACCAAAAAAGGTCGAGATTAGAATGGTATTAAGGCGTATTGCCGCACAGGCAGCGAGTAATGATATTACAGAGCTTTGTTGGGGAAGCATTAGTATAGCCTGATGACCAAGGTCAAGCTGTTTAAGTTCTACAATGAATCTGTCGGTCTGTACAGCAATATCGTGCCAAGTTGATATTCCATTTGCATCAATGGCGGCTGGCTCATTCGGCCTTTCATTGCTTGAACTATATACTATGGTATCCAGCATGTTTTCACCAATATTTAGATTAAGTGGTTGATACTATGTGACTAGATTGTTTCTGTTGGATCCGTATAGCTAAGCCGGCGACAGTGGGTGACTTGATTAAACTTCGACTGGATAATTCTACCTGAAAAGTATTCTCCAGTTTTGCAATAATCTGAGCAGCTTGAAATGAATCTCCACCCAATGCGAAGAAGTTGTCGTTAATCCCTATATTACTGTAACCAAGAACTTCGATAAATATATTCATTATGATCTGTTCTATCCGATTAGTAAGATAGGTAGGTTCTATTTTTGGCGTAGGCTGCATACTATTTTGTTGTGTCTGAACAGATACTTTAGATATCTCAGCTCTTGTTTTGATATTTTTAGATAGTTCGAAACTAGAAAGTTTAGTTTCAGGACTCTCAACCAATATCTTTAGTATTTCTTGGTAGCAATTAGCTAGATCTGTGATGGTGTCGGCATCAAATAGATCGACATTGTACTCGCATTCAATCACCATTTCTTCATAAAGATCTTTTGGTATAGCAATAAATCGTAGATCGAGAACAGAAGCCTGAATATCTAGGGGCATCATATAAGCCTCAAGCTTATCATTGAGATGAATATCAAGAGAGAAATGAAAATTATGCATTAAGAAGCCGACATTGTATATTGGGTTTAGGTTTAATCTTCTACTAGGATTGATGGCTTCAACAATCTTCTCAAAAGGACAGCTCTGATGAGCGTATGCTTCTAGCACAGTCTTTTTAACCTGTTGTAAAAGCTCAGAGCCAGTCTGATCGCTTGACAATATTGAGCGTAGTGGCAAGAAGTTTAGAAAACAACCCATGAGTTTCTCAGTTTCAGCAAGACTTCGGTCGGCAACAACCGTGCCAACAACAATATCATGCTGTTCTGTCCATTTGAAGAAGAGGATCTTTAGAGCTGTAAGCATTATGATAAATGGAGTAATCTCTCTATCACGACTCAAAGTATTAAGTGATTTGGCAATAGCTGCGGGTAGAATTTTAGCATGGCGTGATCCATTAAAGCTTTGAAATGTAGGCCGTGGTCGATCAGTTGGAAGCTCAAGCAACAAAGGGGACCCTGCCAATTTATTCTTCCAATACTGTAGTTGAGGTTGCAGAGCTTCTCTTTGAAATCGTTGTTGCTGCCATTCTGCAAAATCTGCATATTGAAGGGAGAGAGCTGGAAGTGGTGATTGCTGCCCATCAGAGAATGCTTTATAAAGTGCGACCAACTCTTGCATGAGAATATTAAATGACCATACATCAACAATGATATGATGCATCATTAACAAGAGCAGATATTGTTGAGTATCTAATCGAATTATTAAGCTTCTTAAGATCGGTCCGCGATTAAGATCAAATGGTTGGTTAACATTATCAGAGATAAGTCGTTGAGCTTCTCCTTCCCGCTCTAACTCAGATATTGTTTGAAGATCAGCGATAGGTAGCTGGTTTGTATCAGTGGTTGAACAGATAAAGCGAAATGGTTGTCCATCTGTTGTAGGAAAAATTGTTCTTAAGATCTCCTGACGCCTTATAACCTCATTGAGGCTTTTTTCCAATACTGTTATATCAAGTTGACCAGTGAACCGAACTAACATTTGAGAATTATAGGCCGAGCTATCACGATCTAATTGATGGAGGAGCCACATCCGTTTTTCAGCAAACGATAGCGGAAGAGGTCGAGATTTGTCAGCCTTTTCCCGGAGCAATTGCGCCAGCAGCGCACGCTTTTTTTCAGGTGAAAGCGGGATGTTGCTATTTACCAAAGCATCGTTCATTAGCTAGCTCCTTAATTCTTGACTAATACTTTCCTAATTAACAGATCTACTTCTGCATCTGAGAGATGATCAAGATCTTCCAATAACTGTCTTGCCGTTTCTCGGCTGATTGTGTCGATTTCATTAACTTCTTGTACGCGATCGTCTGGCACAGTAGTTATGGTTGTAACTATTTGATCTTGTATTTGATCGACAAGTTGAACGATATTAGCACCTTCAAGGAACTTTACTACCGATATAACTACTCCCAGATCATTCTGAAATCTATTCTTTAACTCTACTGCCATTAATGAATCGAGTCCCAAAGCAAGAAGGGATTGCTCTATATCAAATTTATCTTCAGCAAGCATTAGAACTCTTGCTACCTGGCTTTGAATATAAGATCTCAATAATTGTTCTCTTTCTCTAGGCGGTGTATTTGCTAAGATATTGCGACTCAAAACCTCAGCTTTACTATTGATCTTTGTCTGTGTAGCGACTTCTGCATTTATCAACTGACTAAGCAATGGAGATTGTGCGGCAATAGAATGTGATTTACTCCATTTCTGCCAGTTTATACGCATTACGCCAACCTGCACTGAATCTTGCTGTAACAACTTCTCCATTGCATCTAGCCCCTGTTTTATTGTGAAGTTGCCTATTCCTTGCGAACTGAGTTGTCTAGTGGAAAAATATCGAGCTGACATACCAACACCACTCCAGAATGCCCAGTTTATGCTTAATGCTGGTTTCCCCTTGGCCTGTCGATAATGCGCTAAGGAGTCTAAAAATGTGTTGGCGGCAGCATAACTTGCTAATAGGGGCGAACTCAGCAATGATGCAAAAGAAGAGATAAGAATAAAGAAATCTAATGGGTAATCTTCAAGTAGTTGATGTAATAGCCAACCTCCAATCACTTTTGGTCGTAGAATTCTCATTAAAGAATCTATATCCGTTTCAAGCAATGAAGCAGCTTCAATCAAACCTGCTGCGTGCACTAGACCACAGATTGGCGGCCAGCATTCACGACGAAACGCTCTTAAGAAAGCAGTCAATTCTTCTGTATTAGCTACATCAACGGAAGCCAGATGCACACTTGCCCCAGATGCCTCTAGTTGCTGAATGGCAAGAATTGGGCGAGCTAATGGATCTGATTCTTTTAATCTACTCCACTCTGAACGTGGAGGAAGTTTTGTACGCGCCAAAAGGATCAAACGCCTGGCCCCACGTTGCACCATCCAATCTGCTATTAATAGACCCAACTCTCCTAATCCACCCGTGATCAAATAACTGGCATTCGGTTTGAACTGTAATGGAAGCTCTGCTTTAGTAGATTTAGGTTTATGGATTAGACGGGCTACATAACGCTGTTTTTGGCGAAAAGCAATCTGATCTTCTCTATCAACTCCTTGTGATTCTTCCCACAACATAAGAGCAGAAGCTTGAGCAGAAGCTTCTGGATCCAGATCTATTAATCGTCCTGATAGATTAGGGTGTTCTAAAGCGATTGTGCGACCAATACCCCAAATGGTTGATTGCATTATTGCTAATGATGATGATCTATTGTTAACCTGTTGGGCTCCTTGAGTGATCAAGGATAAGCGCGGTGTTATTTCCCATGCTCTTGATACAAGTTCTTGGATTAAGCATAACAACGTGCTACAAATCAGAGTTTGTGATGCTGCTAAAGAATCTGTTGTGAGATCTTCCACTGCCGGCGTGTTTAAGCCCCACAGATAAATGATCTCGTGAAAACCAGTCAGTTTTTGGCTTAAGAGATTAGTAAAAAGTAGTTTTATACTCTCTGTCTGTGTTAGGGAAACTTGGCAGCGGTTTTGATCGATCTGTTTAAACTCATCTCCCTGAAATACTAATATATAATCTGCATATTCATTGTCTTGCTCCATTAGCAGACGTACAAATGCTTCTCCAATACCGCCATTATCAGCAAAGATCAACCACTTTCTTCGGTTATTGGGCTGATATGGTTTTAAGAAGGATGCTTCTAATGATTTAAGTTGCCATTGAAGTTGATAGAACCAATCATCTATGTTTTGTGGAAGAACATATTCAATATCACGATTCAAGGTCTGCGAGCACAAGCCTTGAATCTCTGCAACTAAATGGCCAGACTCGTCAAATAGCTTGATATCTCCTTGAGAATAACCAGTATCTTGTTCTATAGATGATCGAAAAATCGCGTAGCTCCATAAAGGAAAGTCTAGCCGGCGATAAATTCGAACAGAATCTATATATACCGGCATAAAAGAGATGGTTGCTTCAATTGGCGCTGCGGCTGCCAAGACTTGGAAACAGGCATCGAGCAAAGCAGGATGTATATGGTAACTACGGGCCTCTGTTTTTAATATTTCCGGAATCTCTATCCAGCCTAACGCTTCATTATTGCCTCGGTAGAGACGTGCTATTCCTTGAAAACTGCTGCCATAATTATTTCCCTTTTTTTGCAGCTCAATATAATAATCTTTAATACTGATCTCTTCTCTACAGCGAGCTTGGATCTGATCAAAGTCAGCACAGTTTAATGTATCAAAATTACAACTATTCTCATTGCTAGTTAGTAATCCCTTTACATGCAAAGACCAGGGTTCCATACCTGGTTGTATATTTGTTGAGCGACTATGAATAAAGAAGTTTAGCTCTCTATTCGAATTGAAAGATGCCGTTATTTGTAGTGTGTTAATACGGTGTTCTGAAAGGAAGAGTGCTTTTTGCAACTCTATTGCCATTATTGTACAGGGTTCAGTTCCAAGCACTTTCCCTGCAATAGCGAGCGCTATTTCTATATAAGCAGCAGCAGGTAGGACAATCGTTTCTTGAACTTTATGATCTGCTAGGTAAGGAAACACTCGTGTATTGAGTGTAGTTTCCCAAATGCGATTTCCAGACAGACCAGCCAAATCTAAGTGTCGTCCTAGCAGAGGATGTTTTTCTATAGAGTGCTTACGGGCAGGAGTAGACTGTTGTTTAAGAACATTATGAGTTAAGAGTTGTTGAAAACGCAGACCGATAATCTCTACTATTAATCGGTTGGATTGGTCAAATAACTGAACATCTCCATCAAAAGTATTACCATTAACTTCTACACTTGGATGCAATCGAGCATAGCTACACATTTTGGCATTTGGTCGGCTATGTATACGGATCTCTGTTATTTTGGTTGGTACAAATATTTTTTCACTACCACTGGTTACTGCTGCCAATCTAATTGCCAGTAGAGCCTGGCCAGCAGGTTCAAGAATGGCTGGATGCAATTGATGTGTTACAAGCTCGGATTCTAACATTGATGGAATTTGGATCTCTGCTAAAGCTTCTCTATTGTTTTGCCAAAGCCGCTCGATACCTTGAAAGCTAGCGCCGAAATGGTAACCCACTTCACGTAGCCGCAAATGCAAGTCTTCGCCAGACAGTTCTTTCTGATAATGAACTCTGATATCTTCTAAACTGTTTAAGTCTATGGTTTGAATATTATTGGTAGAGGCAGAGCAGGCTTTTCCGCTTACATGTAGTGTCCAAAGATTATTTTCTCGATCTTCCCTGCTTTCCCATAGGCTTAATATACGAAAGGAACTCTCCTCATTATGGAAAGGAGAGAAGATAATTTGAACTGGCCTACTGCTAGTTTCAGGTAGAGTGAGAGCTTTTAGAAACTCTATATCTTTGAGAAACCATCGCTCGGTATGAAAAACCTCTTTTAAAGCAGCTAGTACCATTTCTACAAGTACTACCCCTAGTAATACTATTTCACCTTGATACCTATGATCTGCTAAATAGAGAAGAAGGTCTCTATGAAGATCGATTTCTAAGATATAATTTCCAGCAGCGTCTCTAGACTCGACACATTTACTCAAGAGAGGATGTTTTGCAATTACATTGCTATGGTAGCCCTGGTTAATGGTAATTTCGTCTTCCATTTCGTCATTCCACCAGTAACGTTCTCGTTGCCAGGGATAGGATGGGAATTGAACAAATCGACCAGATGGGTAGACGTTACGCCAATTTACCGAATATCCCAGAGTATATAGTGTGCCTAACGACTTTAGCATCACTACACGATCTTCTTGTGTGCGACGTAATGAGGCAAGCAATGTACCTGGTTGCTTATGGTGCTGTAGGCATTCAAGGATTGCTCCTGATAAAGATTGACTAGGACTGATTTCTAAAAAAACATTGTAACCTTCAGTTATTAATTTTGAGATTACGGTAGCAAATAGTACTGGCTCTCTTAAATGGCGTCCCCAATATTCGGCATTGAAATCATTAGCACTGCTTATTTGACCTGTGAGAGTTGAATATATGGGAATGGATGGTGGGTGTAATTCTATTCCTTGCAGGGCTTGTGATAATTCATCCTGTAAGCTATCCATTTGTGGACTATGGAAAGCATAGTTAATATTGAGTAACTGATAGGAGACACCCCGCTGTGCTAA
>JBFLVQ010000534.1:0-6676 GCA_040758525.1 Acidobacteriota bacterium | reverse complement strand
GAAAGTATTTATGAAATAGTATTGGCATAGGCAATGTTAACCAGAAGATTGTCCAAGTACGGCCCAGCCATTTTATTCGATAGATTGGCCAACCCAATTGTTCAAGCTTACGCTCTATGATCACAAGAATTCCATGTAGCATGAAATATGCCAATGGTAGTCCAAAACCGAGCTTTACTGGCACGCTGATAGCAAGTTCATGCAACAATCCAGAAAATAGAAAAGCTATTACTGCTGCGACCTGTTTACCTAGCAATGGTATTAGTGGGCGGTAAACGCTAATAGAGGTCATTTCAGAGAAGGCCATATTCCAGCGTCGTCCCCAAAATTCTGATAGACTGGTTGACATAAGTGGAGCAATGAAGAGTTGATTACAATTGACACCAAAATATCGCCAAGTAGCTGCAAAGATATTAAGAATGCCAAAATGCAGCATCAGACTTAGCCCGATTAGTAGTAGCAATGTTACTACTAATCGCACAAAGCCATCATTGAGTATAGTGTTAAAACTGCTAAACAACAGCCAAGCTAATAAAATTAATAACAAGCCTAAGCCTAATCGTTTTATGCCCAACCAAAGCAGACTAGCTGCCTGTGCTACAGGAGGTTTTCCCAGCGAAGAGAAGATATAAGGTCGCATACCAAACCAGCCAGCGGCAAAACCGAACCATTGCAGTGGCTTTAACCGATCTTTTCCTGCTGCTTGTGCTTCTACTGTGACAACCGCTTTCATTGAATAAAAGAGCACACCAATTATTGCAAGCATACGCAAACCGGCAGGCTCTTCCTTACATAAGCGCTCTACGCCAATTACTGCTAGCAGAGCTAACAGCCAAGCAGAAACACGTGCCAACGACAATGATGGTAGGCGAGTTATTAAGAAACCTAACAACAGTGTTGTTACCAAGAAGGTTATTAAGTAGCAGATGATGCTCAAACTATCTGGTAGATATGCATTCATTGACAACAACCATATATGTTGAAGTAGGTCGTATAGCCATAAACTATTGTGAAGAATATAAAGAGAGTATTAAGCGCGATCTCTGCTAAAATGAATCTACGACCTTGAGGGGCAGCAGAGCGATCAAAGTAAAAAAACTGAATCATTACTCGTGTAGCCCAATAAGCTGTGATAAAACCGGTTACTACTGCGGCCAGAGAGGATCGATCTGTGATCAACTTGGTTCCCAACGTTGAGAGCAAGCCAAAGGAGAGATTGATACAGAGAATATAAGCTGCATATGTCCAGAATACCTGGCGTGTCAGAGGCCGTAGTTTTACCAGCTCTTCTCTCCATTTTAGTACATAAGGGATGTAGATACTTCCCAAGGCAAGCAACAATTGGCCTAGGCCGGCCAGAAAAACCAGGTTCTCGACTGTTAACAGTCTGCTCATATACCAATTGTATATTAAATTAAGCTGGTTTTGCCTATGGTAAGGGCAGTTTTTCCTACTTAAACAATAGTCTTGCGAGTACTGAGGTGTCGTGTATAGTACAGATTAACCTGTTTACTGGAGGAAGGATGAAATACACTGAGATTCAATGGATGCCTTTTGCTCCAGGAGAGAAACAGTGGTGGGTCTTCGAGCATGAAGTTGATGATGAGATCTACTCTAGTGATATGCTAGACCATTGGCAGGCAAATTCCTATCATTCTACTGGAAGGTTGGTAGGACAGTTTGCCACTGTCGAAGCCGCGCTTGCCGTTTATCCTCAAGCTAGACTCTCCAGCAAAGCCAAAGAAGCCCTACAGGAATTGAAGAACTAATCATCAGTCGAAATGAGATGGGTGCGGATTGCATACTTGACTAATTCTGGTAGTGTACGTATGCCTAGAGTGTTTCTAATATTGGTACGGTGAGCATCAACTGTCTTTACACTGACATTAAGCTTATTAGCAACCTGTTTATTGGTGAGTCCTTGTGTGAGTAGTCTTAATACCTCTTTTTGTCTGTTGGTAAGCTGCCTAGGGTTGTCCCTTGGTATGGTAGAAATAATTTTGAGCTGTGTAGACATGCCAATCCTTTCCGCTAATGGATAATCTTCTCTTAATAAGTATTGCTACGATCAAAGATAGATCTGCCTTTAGCTCTGTGCATAATAGACACTAGCATCTTTTACTAGTGATTCAAGCGACATTGATGAGATGACATTAGTTGGGTTGTCTGAATACTCATGCACTAGACAACTGATCTGATTGACCCGTTCCATCTCTTCTAAAAGTTCGAATAGTTCGGGAAGCTCTTCTCGTGATACTTTGGCAGTAACATTTATCATAATACACATCCTTTCTTTTTCTTCTCTCTATAGTACTAATGGCAATTTGTGTGCCTATTGCTGATATCTACGATAACTGGTGTTAAGACTTAAGTTAACTGAGTGGCCATAGTTATTATGGTAGCTTAATTCAGTTTAGTCTGAGGCATTCTTCCTGGTCATACTGGATGTGTGTGGAAATGCTCCATAAGGAATTTTCTTTAGAGTATTTGTTGTGAATTAATTTGTTAGTGCTACTGCTTTAACATAGTGCAATAAGAGGCAACGCAATTTCTTTTGGACAAAATTCACTTGCTTACGTTATATTGAAAGAACTATATTAGGATTATTGATATGAGATTAAATTTCCATTTCTTTCGACCTATCAAACTCTGCCTTACGGCGCCGCTCGGCAGCCGCGCTTGATTATGCGCGCTGCGCGAAGCGGCAGAAATCCTACCTAGATAAAAAGTCGTAGAACTAAACAATCTACAGATCTCTTGAGATGGATCTGTTAGCTGTTGAATCAGAGTCTATCTGGTTACAATGGAAAGGCAGGTTTGTATGGATATCGATTATTCTCCTGAAAAGATTGAAAGGAAATGGCAAAATCGTTGGCAAGCGACAGCAGTATTTTCCGCTCAGCAATCATCAGAAAAAAGGAAATTCTACTGTTTGGAGATGTTTCCTTACCCATCTGGTTACTTACATATGGGTCATGTACGCAACTACTCAATGGGCGATGCGCTTGCCTGGTATAAGCGTCTATCGGGATATAACGTAATACATCCATTTGGCTGGGATAGTTTTGGTCAACCGGCTGAACAAGCTGCAATAAAGCATGGCATTCAACCACGCGATTGGACAGAGCGCAATATTGAACATATGCGCGCACAATTGCAACAACTAGGCATAAGTTATGACTGGAGTCGAGAAATTGCTACTCATAGACCAGACTACTACCATTGGAATCAATGGTTTTTCCTAAGGCTTTTCCAACATGGATTAGTCTACAAGCGTATGTCAGCGGTGAACTGGTGTCCCAAAGAACAGACCGTACTTTCCAATGAGCAGTCTGCTGGGGGAGTCTGTTGGCGTTGTTCTACATCAGTAGTCACTAAAGAATTAGAACAATGGTTTATTCGTATAACCAATTATGCTGACAGACTACTGGATGATATGAAAGAGATTGAAGCAAGTTGGCCTGAATCTGTGCTGACAATGCAGCGTAACTGGATAGGTAAAGATGATGCTGAACAATCTATACGTCTACGTGATTGGTGTATATCCAGGCAACGCTTGTGGGGTACACCCATTCCAATAATTTATTGTCAAAAGTGTGGCACTCTACCAGTACCAGTAGAACAATTGCCTATATTGTTACCAGAGAATGCCAAATTCACTGGCATAGGGGGATCTCCATTAGCATATGTGCAAGAGTTTGTTAATACACAATGTCCACAGTGTAATGGCAGTGCGGTGCGTGAAACTGATACTATGGACACTTTTATTGACTCTTCTTGGTATATGTTCCGTTATTGTGATCCCAAAAATGGCCAAGCTCCCTTTGATAGTAGACAGATAGAGTATTGGATGCCTGTTGATCAATATATTGGAGGAATAGATCAGGCTGTTATGCATCTACTTTATTTACGCTTCTGGACAAAAGTTATCTATGATATCGGGCTAATCTCTTTCACTGAACCGGTGCATAGGCTATTGACCCAAGGTATGGTTACCAACTTGGTTAGTGAGACTGGTGAATGGAAAGCGATGTCAAAAAGTCTTGGCAATGGTGTTGATCCTGAAGCAATGATCGATACTTATGGGGCCGATGCGGTACGTTTATTTGTGCTTTTTGCTGCCCCACCAGAAGGTGAATTACGCTGGTCAGAGATGGGAATCGAAGGCACGGTAAGGTTTTTGCGCCGTGTTTATAAGACTGTTCAACGTTGGTGTGATCGTATTGATGAGGTGGGCAAAGAGATCCCATCAACCGGTCTATTATCACAGAGATTTTCACAGTTACGTCGTAAAACACACTGGACAATTGCAAGAGTTACTGAAGCATTGGAGCAGATGCGCTTAAACACTGCGATCGCAGCATTAATGGAGTTCTCTAATGTACTTTATCGTATTAAGGTATCACCATTGCAAGCTTCCTTATGGGAGTGTAGTGCAATGCGTGAAGCACTAGAAGCAATGGTTTTAATGCTTGCTCCTTTTGCTCCACACACAGCAGAAGAATTGTGGGAAACATTGGGTTACGATCATAGTATCTTACAGAGCAAAATTGTCTGGCCAGTGTTTGACAAAGAACTAGCAGCACGCAAAGAGATGGAGATACCTGTGCAAGTAAATGGTAAGTTGCGTGTGCGTTTGTTAGTAATGGCTGATGCTACGGTAGCAGAATTACGTACGGCAGCATTGTCAGATAGTAAGATCCGCACTTTTATTAGAGATCGTGAGATCGTCAAAGTTATTGTTGTCCCACAACAGGTCGTTAATATAGTAGTGCACTGAAGATATACAAAAGAGCAATTAATCACAGTGAGCTATGGGCTTGAAATAGCCTTGCAACTCTCTGTGATTAAGAATAGCTCAAGATTTAACAGTAGTAGCAATCTCGTCAAGTGTTTTGTTGATTTCGCTAGCAGATAACCAGCGTCCACGTAGCATAACACCACTGCGCTTGAATACATTAGTAACATTCTGTAATGGATTACCATCCACCAATATCAGGTCTGCACGTTTGCCTACTTCAACGGTGCCAACTTCATTAAGCTCATTAAAGTATAGTGCAGGATTGCGTGTGCCTGACTCCAATATTTGATATGGGGTAAGGCCAGCATCTATCATTGCCTGCATCTCCCTTTGCAATGAGAAGCCAGGTACACTAAAAAGTTGTGGTGCATCCGAGCCAAGTAGTACCTTTACTCGAGAATTTGCTAGTGTCTTTAAGATCTTATTGCGCATCTCTATCAAGCGCTTACCTGTTTCTGGATCTTTCAGGTTTTGCTGTATATTGGCGCGTTGTGTTACCCATTGATTGACCATCTGCTCAGGAATATACTTCAACTCTGGGCGTTGACGTAGTGATTCAATTGCTTCTGTACCAAAAAAGGTTTGCCAGAGCGCCATAGTAGGGACAATCCAAGCACCTGCTTCACGGGTTGCTGCAGCAAGTTCAGGAAGCTTACGTTCATCCAGGTTATAGATCAATTTTTGTGCACGCGTCTGTGCATCAGCATTGCGTATTGGTGAATTGTCTGCTTCCAATGCCTCTATATAACCATCTAAGTGATCGATCGAGATCTGTTTTGCTTTCAATGCATGTAATAATCCGACACCATCAGCAACATGTCCACCAAAAGGTATATTCAACTGTTTTGCTGTCGTAGCAATACGATCATAAGCCTCCTTGCTTAATCCTTCATGTACTTTTAATAGATCAAAACCGGCCTGCTTGTATTCACGTACCAACTTTTCCGCCACCTCGGCATTAATAACACTCTGGCCACTTAATGCTGGGCTTGCGATATAGAGCTTGGGGCCTACGATCTCTCCATTGGCTACCTTTTCGCGCAAAGAGATATGATTAGGGAAACCGAACATTCCTCTTACTCTCGTTACTCCATTGGCAACAAAGAGGAAGATAAGTGATTTGGAGAGTTGTTCACTCATATTGGGAGGTGGCAGATGGCCATGCATTTCTGCTAGTCCAGGCATAAGATATTTGCCTTGACCATCAATGGTCAGTGCTGCAGGTGGGATCTTAATTTTTGTTGTTGGACCGATCTCGACAATACGGCCATCTTGTACAATCACTGTCTGCTTTTCAATAATACGCTCACTGTCCATCGGTACAACATTCACATTAGTAAATGCAACTACACTGAGCTTGGTCTCCTTCTGCGCTTGTGTAAAGCTAGGAAGGATAAGGCTTGCGATCAGCAGTATGCAAAGGAGAAGACACTTTTTCATTAAAGTTCCTACCTTTTCTAGAAATAAGAGGATTGGTGTGTTAACAAGGTATAGTAACTTTTATACGTTTGGAAATAAAATTATATCCCCAATATAAGAAGATTTCGGCAAATAGATAGAATTTTGTGGAAGATTGATATCAATCAGTCAATGCTTACAGAGATCAGTTAAATGAATCGTGAGTTTGGGTTGGGTGGCTCAAATGTAAGTGCATTCTCAGGATGGTTATTGCATCTATACCAAGCACGCGCTGCCGCAGCAGCAAGCATAGCAATGTCATTGTAGATAGCATCTTGATAACTCTGATAATCTGCCTGGGCAACTATGGCTATTTCTTGCCACTCTTGGTTGGTCTTAAAAGCCTGTGCGGTTTTAGATGCTGAGGAGATATTTGCACGTAAGAGATTAAGAGCAATTTCAATACGCGTGAATAAA
>JBFLVQ010000533.1:0-6686 GCA_040758525.1 Acidobacteriota bacterium | reverse complement strand
CGCTCCAGCGCATCGCTAAGCCCTTGCCGGGAATAGTAGTTTAGGAATAGCTGTCCGGTTCTTGTCTTATTCGCGAGGTAGCGCTCCATATCTTCATTATTAAGGAGGTTATCCTCTGGATCGGGTCGCTGCAAATCCAATTGCGTGAGGCGTTGTGATACACGCCGCAGCTTTCTCTCTAACAAAAAGAAATCAAACATTGCTACCTCCACAGGAACTGTAAAATCATTCTTATTCTCCTGCCAACCAATTTGAGCGGATCGGGATCTTGCTAAAACTGATCTTCTCTTCTGAATATCTGTTTTTGCTAAAAAAATCCTGCCTCATAGACAACTTTTATTATCGGTTACCGATAAGCTGATAGGGTCTGAAGGTCTGTCCCTGAGATAATCAAAAACAAACTGTTTAAGGATGCGTGAGCAAAGCCTGGCTCTGTCTTGCCAGTACTTTGATAAAAGAGACCTAAGCTAATTTCAGTAGTATAAATTCCTAATAATTCTGTTTTTTCTCTTAGTGCAATCCGTCTGAATATTTTAGTAGACGTTGATTGCCGGGAACCGAGCAAGCTGCAGAGCCATCGGCTGACTAGTAGTGTACTGAGTGCGCTTATCACTTGTGTCATAAAATAGCGTTGGTCTGTCTTGGGCTTGCTCAGCTAAAACAAACAAAAATAAATAAACGCACAGCCAATATGCTGTGGCGGCGGGGAGGATACATGTCTGTTCTTAAGAAGCATTCTGTTGACAATTCAAAACGTGGCACATCATCCCATATAAACTATTATCTAAGAGTACTAATGATAATGATCTGTCTAGCCAGCCTTATTGGATTGGCGATGTTCACACAGATAACACCGCCAGCAGCTACACAGGAGATCAAGAGTTCATCAAAGCCAGTGATTGATCAAGATAATGGCAACAACAAATATGACGACATCGAAGATGGCCGTGTGATGGTTCATCCTCTCGAGCAGGTCTTTATCGAAGCCGCCAAAGAGTTTCGTGTACCAGTAGAGATTCTTAAGGCAGTAGGTTATGAAGCATCGCGCTGGCACCAAGCAGAGCTAGACGAGAGTAAGAATGAGACCATTGGTGTAATGGGTCTTAAAGCACGTTTTCCTGGTGATACATTGGATCGTGCGGCAGCACTGCTAAATCGTGATCCACAGACGCTACGTCTGGATGCCGTCGATAATATACGTGGTGCGGCAGCACTGTTACATGAGATTGCTAAGGAACTCTCTGCTTCTGGTCATAAGCTTAAAGGTGATCTAAGCAATTGGGTAGAGGTGTTAGCACGCTACAGCGGTATTGAAGATAAGCGACTACAATTTGAGTATGTTTCCCAGGTCTACTACTTTATTAACTTTGGTGTTGATGAGTTGGTAAAAGAGGGACAGATCTTTATCCCAGGAATACCAATCGATTTTGGTGAACAGGGTCTAGCATCACGTTTAGGCCTAGAACAAGAGATTGCGCCAATGTCAACCGACTATGGGCCAGCAATCTGGAGCGCTAGCCCCAATTATAGTGCTGGCCGTACACGTGCAGTCGATACAATCGTTATTCACGATACCGAAGGAAGCTACTCCGGCACAATTAGCTGGTTCAAAAATACTGCCTCAAAAGTGAGTGCACACTATGTGGTACGTAGCTCAGATGGTCAGATCACACAAATGGTACGCAATGCCGATACTGCTTGGCATGCTGCCTGTTATAACTCGCGCTCGATCGGTATTGAGCATGAAGGTTATGCAGCAACAGGCTATCAATGGTACACCAATGCAATGTATAACACTTCTGCAGCATTGACCCGTTATCTATGTAATCTCTATGGTGTTCCTAAACAGCATACCACCGCAGGCCCAGGCATTGTTGGCCATGTGGATGTCTCTAATTCCAGCGATTGCACCGACCATACAGATCCAGGTCCGTATTGGGATTGGAACAAGTATATAGGCTTAGTGAGAGGGACAGAGATAGTGGTCGATAATTCCTCTTCCTATTTCAGTGCTTCCTCCAACTGGTGGACTAGCGTCAATGTAGATGGCTATTATGGCTCCAATTACCAGGTACGCAATACGGAAGGGATCTCTGATACAGCAACCTTTAATCTGCCTTCCCACCCGGCTGGTAACTATGCTATCTATGCCCGTTGGACGGCAGCAACTGATCGTGCTACTTCTGCGCCCTATATCATTAACCACAATGGGACAACCAGTACTGTTTATATGAATCAGCAGGGTAATGGTGGAAGTTGGAACTATCTAGGAACTTTCTACTTTAATGGAGGTTCATCAGAGAATGTGAAATTGTCGTGCTGGACCAGTCCTGGTTATTACGTTATTGCTGATGCAGTTCGTCTGGTCAGGCAGTAATAATCCTATCTCTCCCAAAACACACGCTTGACACTATTGCCATAGAGGATTCTCTATTCTCTATGGCAACTTCTCCTTTGCTGTGATATTTTTCTGCCGGTAAAGATTGTGTGAAGTCCGCTGCCATTGAACTCCTCACACAATTCTTACCGGCAGAATTTTCCTACAACCCTATAGTATAAACACAGTCTAACTTTAGAGGAGATGTGAAAAATGGCACATTCATCTTCCTTTGCTAGTTCGAGAAACCTTATTACCAGCTCTTTCCTAATGATTGTACTTACCATATTGGCTAGCCCGATTGCCGCACAACAAGGAGTAGTACAATCTGGTTATCGTTTGCCACCTCAAGCGATCGTAGATCTAGTTGATACCCCACCTACGCCGGCTGTGAGTCTATCACCCAACCGTGATCTAGTATTGATGATGAAGCGGCCCAATCTGCCGCCTATTGCTGAGATCTCACAACCAGAATTACGGCTCGCAGGTTTACGTATTAATCCTCACACTTACGGTAAAAGTCAAAATGTATATTTCGTTAAATTGACATTGATGCAGGTCAACGATCAACGTGAGTGGGAGATCAGTGGATTACCTGAAAATGCACGTATTACCAATATTGATTGGTCACCGGATGGGAAATGGATCGCCTTCGCAGTTACCAATGATACTGGGATAGAATTATGGGCCGCAGATGTGCGTAATGGCCAAGCTAAACGTCTTAGCGAGGCAAAGCTAAACAATACCTATTATGGTAATCCTTTTGTCTGGCTTGCTGATAGCAGAACACTGATCGCCAAGTTTATTGCTAATAATGTTGGACCTCTGCCAACTGCTCCTACAGTACCAAGCGGCCCCATTGTTCAGGAGAACCTAGGCAAGAAATCACCGGCTCGTACATTTCAAGATCTGTTAAAAAATCCTTATGATGAAGCGCTTTTTGAATACTATGCCTCTACACAACTCGGGCTTGTCACACTGGATGGACAACGCACTCCGATTGGTCCGATTGGCATGGTGCTGGGATTCTCACCGTCGCCAGACGGAAACTACATACTTGTCCAAACCACACATAGACCATTCTCATATCTAGTGCTTCCCAATCGTTTTCCAACTCGTGTTGAGATCTGGCAACGCGATGGCAAACCAGTTCGACAGATCGCGGATCTACCACTCATAGAGGATGTACCGGTGGCCTTTGCTGCTGTACCAACCGGTCCACGCTCATTTGAATGGCGTGCTGATGCTCCTGCTACTCTCTGCTGGGCAGAGGCTCAAGACCGTGGTGATCCAAATGTCCAAGCAGATATACGTGACCGCGTTTATATGATCTCAGCACCCTTTACCGGCAATCCTGTTACACTCGCTTCTCTACAACTGCGTTTCACAGGAATTGAGTGGGGCAATGACAATGTTGCACTAGTTAATGAATGGTGGTGGAAGACACGCAAATCTCGCGCTTGGCTAGTACAGCCGGCTACACCCAACACTTCACCCCGCTTGCTGTTAGATGTAAATTTCGAGGATCGCTATAACGATCCTGGCAACCCATTATTACGACGTGCTGCTAATGGTAAACTTCTCTTGCATACAACCAATGATGGCAAATCGATCTATTTGACTGGTGATGGGGCTTCGCCTGAAGGTGATCGTCCATTTCTTGATCGATTTGATCTAGAAACGAAAAAGACTGAGCGGCTCTGGCGCTCTGAAGCGCCTTATTATGAATATGCAGTAGCATTGCTGGATGGAACAGCTAAGCGAGTATTGACTCGTCGTGAGTCAAAGACTGAACAGCCCAACTATTTTACTCGTGATCTAAGCACTAACAATCTTACTCAGCTTACCCGTTTTCCTCATCCTACCCCACAACTGCTCAATGTGCAGAAAGAGTTGATTCGTTATAAGCGTGCAGATGGAATAGATCTGACAGCAACACTCTACTTGCCGCCTGGCTACACTCCTGCCCAGGGCCCTTTACCAATGGTTATGTGGGCCTATCCACAAGAGTACAAGAGCGCTGCCGCCGCTAGTCAGGTCAATGATTCGCCTTATCGCTTTAACTTTATTGGCTGGGGTGGTCCACTCTTCTTGCTTACACAAGGTTATGCAGTGCTTGATGATCCTACCATGCCAATAATAGGCGAAGGCGACAAGGAGCCGAATGATACCTATATCAAACAACTGGTTGCCAGTGCTGAAGCAGCTATCAATGAGGTAGTACGACGTGGTGTTGCCGATCGCAATCGTATCGCCATTGGTGGACACTCTTATGGCGCTTTTATGACGGCTAACCTGCTTGCCCATTGCGATCTCTTCCGCGCTGGTATTGCTCGTAGCGGCGCTTATAATCGTACTCTTACACCTTTTGGCTTCCAGTCAGAAGAACGCACCCTATGGGAAGCTAGTGAAGTCTACTTCACCATGTCACCTTTTAACTTTGCCCATAAGATTAATGAGCCTATTCTGCTTATACACGGTGAAGCAGATGATAACCCTGGCACCTTCCCTATACAGAGCGAACGTCTTTATCAAGCGATCAAAGGACTAGGCGGCACAAGTCGGCTAGTAATGCTCCCACATGAGAGACACGGCTATCGTGCCCGTGAGTCCGTTCTACATATGCTCTGGGAGATGACCGAATGGCTTGATAAATATGTCAAGAATACCTCCACAGGCGAACCAGCGAAAAAATAGCTAATCATAATAGAGAGGATACCAAGAACTCCCTTCGGTATCCTCTCTATTCAAATGCTGCCGTTTTTACTGTTAATCTGTTTGTTACACGCACTATTGGATAGGCGTTTTTACGCTCATCCCAATATGGTGAACGCTGATAAAAGAAGTTTAGGCGTGCATCGGCACTGCCACGGAATGTTGCATCTGTACGTAAACGCTCAAGAAACTCTTTTTTCAATGCTGGATCTTTCTCTAACATTTCTGCCGCCATCTGTTCCAGTACATAATCCTCTGCATACTCTTTCTGTTCAAAGATAGCATTGAAGAAGCCCCAGCGTAACAGTGAATCTGGAGCATTAGGTTCAAGTAGATGAAATGCGATCTTGGCAGTAGGATGATCAAGCCGTACCAATATTGAACCAGCGGGAAAGCTACGTTGTTCGACGGTTGGCATGGCTGTGTAGGTTACCGTATGATGGCCCTCAAATGGCTCGGTCATCCAACGTACATCCTTAAAGCGATAGGTTTCAAATTGCCCGCTGATAGGTTCGATAAGACGTTCTATTCGTAACCCGTGCGCACGTAATCTTGTAATCACCTCGGTCCAGCCAGATGGCAGCAAATATGCTAATGGAGGTGTAGCTGAGAGTGTCTCTTTTGGCTCATCATAGAATGGCACTTCCATATCCTTTGCTGCATTACCATAAATGATACGTACTGCCCCACTGATCTCACTAGTCTGCAGACGGTACTCTTTGCCACGATAAAGCACGGTTCGAGACTTTTCTGTTAAAGCAAAGCGTAATGGTAATCGACGTGTTGAGTCATAATTGTTGCCTATCTCGCTGGTAACACGATCTGCAGCAGCAATTGCACTCTTAAGCGCAACCGGATTACGATTTATGATCCTTAGTGTTTCAGCTATCAGGTCGTAGGTTGCCTTTATACGCTCACGGAAAGTCTTGAACATATGTGTTTCTACTAGCACAGTAGGACGATTATGTAATGCTCCAAAACCATTTGAGAAGCGCGGTGTAAAAGGACTACTCTCTAATCCTCGTGTGGGATCGGCAGGATCACGCAGACCAAAATAACTTTGTGTGATGTGGCCATTAGCGGCTAGCGCAGGTTGTAACTGTGGTTGTAAAGTCTCCTCAACATATTTTGCGATCTCTGTGGCAACATAGCCTTTCGATTCGATTGTGTAGAGCATATCATACTGAAAATCTGCCCCATCTGTAACATGAGTGTCTATATATAGATCTGGTAACCAAGTATTGAACAGCGTCAGCAATGCGCGTGTTTCAGGCGCATCAGCCTTCATATAGTCACGGTTAAGGTTGTAATTCTGTGCCGTGGTACGCCATCCCATTTCCATAGGACCATTCTGATTGATACGATTGTAGCGACCAAAGCGCTCATGGCCATCTACATTGTAGATCGGAATGATCAGCAGAATCGCCTTTTCGATCAATTCAGCTTGTGATCGGTTGATAACAATATCTCTGGCGAGCGCAAGACTGGCTTCTTTACCATCAATCTCTCCAGCATGTATACCATTCTGCACAAGTATTACTGGCTTATTAGCAGTATGCGCGGCGGCTGGTGTGAATAATCGATCCCGCGAAAG
>JBFLVQ010000532.1:0-6690 GCA_040758525.1 Acidobacteriota bacterium | reverse complement strand
TTTCAATTTCACTCACCATTCCCTTCCCCACCCACACCCAATATTCCACACCCCACACCCCTAGTCAATGACAACCTTAATAACAAGGCCCATAACAACCCTTTTATTTTTATCCACTTATAGTGTTTATACGAGCGATAGTTTATGGTCGTAAATGTACGATGTACATGGTGAATAGATATGTGGAATTGATGAATGGGAAGAATGGGAATGGGTGAATAAGGTGAGAAGTGAAGGTGAAAGAGGACGAGCCAGGGAAGATGTCTGCAATGCTGATAAATAAGGAGGACGGATTACACTGCAGTCACCAGGGCAAATCAATCTGACTATTGCTTATGGATACTCACAAATACAAAGCCGATAATTCCATCTTCCACCCGTCAAGCGACACAATCTAACATCATTTGGATCGGATGTGCAGCTTGCCGCTATCGCTTGATTGCCTTTCTCGCTACCAGCGCCGTTATTGCTGGTGACCATAGACGGAACTGCCATAATAAAAAACAGTGCTACTAAAGCTAGGATTCTCTTCATTGGTTACCCTCCTCACAATCTTTTAGTGTCAACTTGTGAAAAGAAACATGGAAACAAACGCGCTGACAGACACAATAAGAGAGTGGGCTTAGGTCAGCCAGCGCGCTCAGTGCATTGTTGCATCGTTGCATATGTACCAAGGTAGATGGCGCGATTATCCTCGCAGGACAATTGGCAAGTCAATCCTGGCACCAATACGGCTGTGAGACTACTAATCGATTACTAACCGATTACCAAGCGATCATCACGGTATGGCAAAAACCTGACCATTTCAATTCCAGCCTTTTCTAATTCCCTGCCCCCTGCTAAATCTGGTATCCTCTTACATAATAAGCACCATTGCTTGAGAGTGGAGTAATTCTATGGCTCATGTGTACACGCTGGCTAATGCTAAGGGCGGGTGTGGTAAATCCACGGTCGCTTTCAATTTATCTGTCTCTTTTGCCAAAGAGGGCTATCAAACCCTGGCTATTGATCTTGATCAACAAGGTAATCTATCCGCCGCTCTTGGTGTTGATATTAATGAGATCACACTTACATCATACCGATTACTAATAGACGAAGCGGCGGAAATAGACCCCTACCTTGTAGAAGTTAGGCCACGTCTGAAGCTTCTTCCAAGCACAATAGATCTTGACGCTGACGATCTATTGGAAGCTAAAAAGGTCAATCGCGAGCTATTACTCAGGAAGAAATTGAAACCAGTAATGCGCGAGTTTGACATAATAGTTATTGATACACCCCCAGCTATGCGCGCGGCTACTTTGAATGGACTTACTGTGGCTGATACAGTGATCATTCCCATCGATTCTAGTTATTTTGCCCTTCTTGGTCTAAGTCAGCTATTGCGCGTAATAGCCGCTATTCGTGAGGCGCACAAACCCGATCTGGTTATTCGTGCACTTAATACTATGTTCAACCGTAGGCAGAGTCTTGATAAGCAGATTCGCAAGCGGATCGAAGACTTTTTTGGCAGCGACTTAGTGCTACAGACCACGATTAATAAAAATGTAGCAATAGCAGAAGCCGTTGCCCTACAGAAATCGGTTATTGAATATGCGCCAGGTGCATCTGGCACTTTCGATTTTACGCGCTTAGTAAAAGAACTTTTAGAGGACACAGACAATGGTGAACAAGAAGCTCGACGCGCTATCCGAAAGTCTAAACAAGGCGCTCAGTCCGGCAAGTCGTAAACAAGATGCTACTAGTAGGGTTCTTGAACGGATTGAGCCTTTACCAAGACTAACTAATCCAACGCCTGCAGTTTCACCTGAACCAATTCCTCTGGTACAACAGATCCCCAGGTCTGATATACCGGAGGGTACAACAGACCCCCAGGTACTTGAGACCCCCGGGACTATTAACCCTCCGGTATCAGAGTCCCCCAGGACAACAGAACCCTCGGGTTTAATAGACCCTCAGGTACAACAGACCCCCGGGTCTATTGACCACCCGGGAATACTAGACCCCGGGGAACAACGTACCCCCCGGACTGAGACCCCTAGGTCCAAAAAGCCTAAGGGTACAATAGACCCCCGGGCACAACAGACCCCCGGGTCTATCATTCCTGTGGAAAGTGGTTTTCTAAAAGTACCAAATGCAATAATCGATTCACTACCAAAACAATTAGATCCTTATGAATTTATTATCTACTTGCGGTTATTCAGACTTTCATATGGCTTTCAGCGTAACCAATGTCTAGTTGGTTATAAAGGACTTGCAGATGGGTGTGGTCTATCTGAACGTTATGTTAGAAGAGCTGTGCCCAGGTTAGTGGCAATGGGATTAGTCAAGGTAATAGAGACATTTAATGAGGCTGGTAAGCAAGGCACATTATACGAAGTTTTACTACCAGAACAACAGACCCGAGGGAACGATAGACCGGGGGGTACATTAGGCACCCCGGTACAAGATACCACCATCAAAGATCATGATGATCAGGAAAAGACAGATCATCATCAAAGCGCCCATACCGCGCATGAGCGCGAGACGATGATTCTCTATACCTCTCTCACTGGCAATCCTTATACTAAATCCGATCACACTTCCTACCAAAAGATCAAAAACACACACCTACCCATCATCGACCGAGCCATACGCCTAGCCATGCAACGCTCAGCCAGCCGCCCTAACTCTCTAGCCTACTTCCTCAAAGAGATTGCTAATCAAGCCAATCCACCCGCACCAAGTCGTACTCAGCTTAAGAAAGAGATGGAGCGAATTATCAAGGATATGAAGGATAATGATAGTAGGGTAAAGGGTTACACAACATGGGCAGAGTTTGGCGAGATGGTAAAGGAAAGGTGTGGTAATGAGGGGTTGCCTTATGATAATGGGTTGTTTGAGGAGATTATGAGGGAGAGTGGTAGACCGTAGGGTAGAGAAGATCAGAGATCGCTGAGGAGATCGAAGGGTATGAGATCGAGCCATCAGATCGGAGATCGGGAGATCAGATCAGTGGGGCAGGGTAGGGTAGGGAAGAGGAGATCGGGTTAGAGATCGGGCCGGTTATTGTTGAGATCGAAGACGAGCGAGAAATCGACGGGTTTCTTCAGCATACGGATCTTCGATTAGCTCAGAGATCTTTAGCGACTCTTCAGCACAGGCGATGGCTTGAGAGAGCTTGCCAAGGGTGTTGAGAGTTTCAGCGAGGTTGTAGAGGTTGTAACAGTAGCTGATGGCCTTGTGAGTATCGCCTAATGCGGCATAGGCATTGCCCAAGTTACACAATGCATTACCTTCACCCTTACGGTCACCAATCTCACGGGCAGTAGTGAGCGATTGTTCGTGATACTCAATAGCTTTACGATATTCGCCTAGAGACCAGTAGGCAAGGCCCAGGCAACCTAGATGTTCCCCTTCGGAATTCTTCCATCCCATTTTTCTTGTTGCTGATAATGCTGCTTCCAGCCAGCCGATACGCTCACGTGGGTGTAAGCGTAAGCTCAATACATATGAACCAACATAAGGATAGTCATCACACAACCCTGCCACCCGTTCATCCTTCTCAGCATTCTCCACCGCCCATTTCTGCCCCGTTTCAATATTCACCCGTTCAGTATCAAAGAGCTTAAGACCAGCTAGCACATTGTCATTACCCTTCTCATAGAGATCTGTCGCATAGTTCAACACACCACAATAATGCGCACTATGCCTTTCCTGCACTTTATACCTCTCATCATCCCCCAACTTCGCATCAGCAAACAACCTCACCAGATCGTGCAACCTGTACCTCTCACTCACCTGATCAAACAATACCAAACTTCTTCTTACCAGCTCACTCAAGCATCTATGCTCTTCATCCTCACAAACCATTTCCTCTGCTTCACTATCAAATGAGTAGGGAAACACAGCCAGCATTCTAAACACCCTTGCGCTATCTTCCGACAAACCCCGATAGCTCAAGTTGAAACATGCTTCTAGATCCAACTCTACTCCTAGTTCTTTCTTTTCCTTACCTATGGCTTGAAATCGCCTACGCTCATCTTTCAATCGGGTAGCATACTTCACTGGCAATAGATCAGGTGTACCGGCAATCTGGCTACCAGCCGCACAAATAGCCAACGGTAAATATCCACACATTGAACAGATCTGATTAGCAATATCAATGGACATCTCACTAGCAACCTTTATCAATAAATCACGCGCATCATCTGCAGGCAGTACATCAAGATTCTTAACGTACCATCCTTGCAGGCTGAAGTATTGGCGAGATGTCACGATTGCTACACACCCTCTCGGTGGGATGAGAGGTTTAACTTGCTCAGCATCACGTGCATTATCTAGCAGCAATAGCACAGGCAGACCATTACTCACCTTGTCACTGAGCAATGAGCAATAGACCCTTTTCAATTGCTCTACATCATCAGGTGGCTTTATCTGAGGATCAATGTCAGTGATGATTTTCTGCATGGCTTGAGCACTAGACAAGGATTGTTGCTCAGCCGCACCTTGTAGATCTATAAGTAGCTGGTAGGGATATTGTTTGTGTAGCTTATCAGCAAGCACCAAAGCCAAAGCAGTCTTACCAATACCGCCCATGCCTCTCAAGCCAGATATAGTCACCCCACCATCTTGGATCTTGGCTAGCAATTCCCTGATCTCGGCCTCGCGGCCTATGAAATCAACAGGCCGCGAGGGAAGTTGGTGAGAGGAAGTCGGTACAGATGGGATATCGGTGTTATTATCGCCATTAGCCAACAATTTTTCTAGGTCTTGCTTGCGCCTTTCATCCATGGTTAAGCGTTACTCCTATGTAATGCCTATACTGTAAGGCTGAAATAACAACAATCAACTAATAGCTAGCTTGGCTAGCCGTTTGACAAGTTAACACACTACCCACACGAATACGAGTAAACCAGTGCTGCACGTTTAGTATTACAACCGGATTACACAGCTAAAGTTCAAAAGTTCAAACCGTTCAATTGAAAGTACCAGCTTGCCCTACCCACCTGGTACTTTCAAACCTGATTATTGAAAATACCGACAACTAGACCGACCTGGTACTTTCAAACATCCACTTTGAAAGTACTGATGTATGATGACAAGAAATTAACCATTATTGGGAGTCTGTTAATGGGCAAGAGCCGAGAAACCGATCCAGACAAAGCAAAAGGTCCAAAACCAAAATCAAAGGCAGCAACACCAGAGGCAAAGGCAGAAATAAAGACAAAGCCATCCCCCAACATCAAGACCAAATATGGCACGGTCAATCGCAAGGTATTAGAGAGATTGCAAAACAACTTTGACACAATGCAGATTTTATACGCGATAGATGCCATTGATCAGATTCGCTACCGCATTTGTGAGCCGGACCAGATACGTGATCAACTGCTCAACCTGCATGGTATGGCACACTGTCTGATTAATGGCGACCATAGTGCGACCGTGCGTGGCAATCCAGGTGAGATTTGGGAGTTGGCTGATGAGCTTGAGTCTGAGATCTCGGAGTTTGCCAGTAGTCTCAGGGGTGTGGCAGATATGCTTGATAAGTTGGTGATGCTGGTCCCGGATGATGATTGGGATGAAGATGATCAGGATGATTAGAGAGTGTGTCAACTCCAGAAGGTAGGAGTATTGGCTATATCACACTGAATACAAGATATTTAGCCTAATATTGTCAAAAACCTAGTTATATTATAACCAGCTAACTGACAATATGTTTCGCTTATATTTCACTTTGCTATCTAGCTGGAATCGTGAAATCGTAAGAAATCCCAACTTGGACCAGCCAGCACATTCACGTAATAAGTTACAATCTCAACCCTCTAACAATGGGCAAACCCAACAAAAGAACAAAAAGCGACATAGCCCATAGCCCATAGCCCGTAACCCATAACCCACCCACACCTTTAGTAATGGTAATGAAGCAGATAATTGGCTGGAAAAGGAGCAAGAGAAAGCAGAAAAGAAACGACGAAAAGCAGGTTAATAGACAGTAGCAAGGGATATGCCAAAGAGCAGAGTCTGATAAGGAAACTACGGTAACTTTCCGGCTACCTAGAATCAATAACTTACAGACTTACCATCTCCTAACATAGCCCATTTTCTACTTCTTTCGCCATTAATTTGTTCGTATTATTACTCTAAAAATCTTTCACATTTTTGCAACACAAAAACGTGGAACATAATGGGAAACTGCTCATCACGTCACACAATTATTCCACTCCCTCACCTGCAAATCCACGCCCACCAACAAACATGATAGAGTTAACTATGTGTGCATATGTCATTGAATTTACAGGTAATTAATCGAAGACGACCAAGCCTTGAATGTCTGTTTGATAGGGCTGTGAAACGGAGATTTAAGAGAAAAACCGTGACAGTGGGAAACGTTGTGGAACGTAGCTAATTATCGCGATGAGATAGCCAAGCACAACTATGATCCGCTTGTCGGTATGCTAAAATAAGAGCGAAGGAGTGAACACATGGCAACTAGACCGCAGCCCTTTTACACACTAGATGAATACTTTGCATTAGAGAAGGTTGGCGATGCTCGCTATGAGTATTGGGATGGCGATATCGTCTGCATGAGCGGTGGTACATTAGATCATGGCAGGCTCAGCGCGCGTGTAGGCAGGAGATTAGGTGTTCAGTTAGAAGAGCGTGGCACCAACTGTGAAGCATTCACCAGCGACCAGGCTGTTAAAAATCATG
>JBFLVQ010000531.1:0-6694 GCA_040758525.1 Acidobacteriota bacterium | reverse complement strand
CATCTCTTGCGCTTACATGATGGAGAGGATGGCCTTATGCTTGGTGAGTTTGTGGGACGTTTTGTCTGGTTACGAATACACCAAAATTATGGTGAGGTTGCCGCCGGTGAAGTAGTTAAGCTACTGGCAATCGAATGGTTATTATTGCAGAATCCCCATGCCCATTTTGATGCACAGCGGCCGCGCCTACCTGGACAGCAGTATCCAGGATTAGGAATGGCGCGGGAGGTTTTGATCTTACTTAAAATTATGGCAGAGCAGTTAGAAAGGGAAGGGCTGTTGGTCTTTCCTGAGTATTATCATAATGCCTTTCTTTATGACCTTGCCTTTCGCTTTCTTTCACCCACACGTGAAGGGGAGTTGCATGCGCTGGAACGCGATCTAAATCCATTGACACTCGCTGAAGCTAGTTGGGCGGTAGAGAATAATCTAGTTATTGATGAACATAGCGGAGAGCCTTATTACTGGCATGCTGAAGAGATGATCTTACCACTCTCGAAAAGATTAGAGAGTTATCTTAACTCTCCCGAATACCAAACGGAGATGGCACGTGTTACCGCTGAGTGTCGCTTCTGTTATGACCCTCAACAAGTACAAAGCCTGATCAGTAAAGTGCACGCAGAAGAGAATAATTAGAAGGTGGTTATATGGGAAAACTGGATGGATCGATAGCAGTAATCGCCGGTGGTACAGGAACGGTTGGTGAAGGAATAGTACGTGCTTTTCTACGTGAAGGAGCGACTGTCATTGTTCCTTCACGATCATCAGAGAAGATCGTAGCATTATGTAACTATCTTAGTGAGGTCAACACAGATAACCTGATCACACTGATAGGAAATATCGGTGAGCCTGCAGGAGCTGAGAAGATCCTTGAAGAGATATTGAATCGTTATGGGAAGATAGATGCTATGGTCGCTTCTCTAGGGGGAAGCTGGGAGAAAGGTCTACCTATCACTAAAGTTCCTATCGATACCTGGCGCGAGTATTGGGAGAATAACCTAACCGCACATTTTGTTGCAGCAAAAGTTTTTCTCCCTGTGCTGGCAAATAATCCAGGCAGCAGTTATACCCTCTTAGGAGGTCTTTCTGCAGTTTTAGCAATTCCTTACTATAGTCCAGTAGCAGTAAATTCAGCGGGACAGTTGATGATGGCAAAAATCCTTATCGAAGAGATGAAAGAGAGTGGAGTAAGGATCAATCAAGTAATGTTTGGATTTATCAATACACGAGAGAGAGCCGCCTATGCCAGACAAGAATGGGTGACTGCCGACGAGGTAGGCAATTTCATTGCTTATCTAGCTTCGAAAGAGGCTTATATGATCAATGGAGGAGTTATTCAACTCGGTGATAAACCCAAGATCAAAACTAAAACTAATTAAGTGCCTTAATTAGTGTCGAGCAGTGTGTAATGGCTACCACCAAATTCGACCCAACTACCTACACCCAATTCTAAAGCCTTATTATAAATATGATGGGCAGAAGCAATATCTTCAACTGCCAATCCCAATGATTTAAATAGCGTGATCTCATTGGGCGATGTTCTTCCAGTGACTTGACCAAGGAGAATCTCTCCAATCTCGCCTTTTATATGATCATCATTAATTACCCCTTCTTTTTTCGGTATAAGGAAGTCGCCAGCCTCATTAAGCGCAGATTCGCACCGATCAACAAAGAGCTTAGCGTTGACTACTGCTGCTGTATCCAATTCCCGTGCAAATGGTATGCTTGAGCCTACTGCATTGATATGGGCGCCTGCAGCAATCCATTTGCCATATAGAATCGGTTCCTCTGCTGCTGTAGTAGTACAGATAATATCAGCAGCTTTAACAGCTTGCTGTGCGTCCTGTACCGCTTCTACAGTTATGCCATGTCTCTTAGATTCACGTTCCGCAAAAGTACGCGCATTTTCATATGTACGGCTCCATACCCTTACTCTTTTGATCTTTCGTACCAGTAACATTGCCTGTAGATGTGTATGCGCCTGCACGGCTGAACCCATTATGGTAAGATCGCTGGCATCTTCATGAGCCAGCAATCTGGTCGCGACACCACTAACAGCGGCAGTACGAATAGCAGTAATAGAACTAGCATCAATAATTGCTTGTATGCTTCCATGCTTTGTCTCAAACAGTAATACTGCGCCCATATGCGAATCATACTGACTACCCTGATTGCTAGGTACAATACTGATTGCTTTCAAACCCATCGCATGGATATTTCCCATATAACCAGGCATCATTGCGAGCAGACCAGCTTGCTCAGGTAGCAACATTCCACGGCGCAACGGATTAATAGCATCGCCGCTTGCAAGTGTCTTAAGCGTATTGGACATCAGATCTATACATGCATCCATAGGCAATAGTTGGTGGACCTCTGATTGATTGATGATAAGCACTTTCATAAGATTTTCTCCATTGCGTGAAGGGGAATCTTTTCTCACTAAACTTAGCTTTAGTATCATATTGTGTTTGATTAGTCTACTTGGAGGGAGCAATATGTCAGCAGGTTATCAAAAAGACCTCGCCTTTATTCATGATGTTGGTTTTGGTTTCTTTGCTACTAAAGCGGCGCCAAACTTACTACGAATATTGCATCAATATAGGGTAAAGAAAGGGTTAGTAGTAGATCTAGGTTGTGGTAGTGGTATCTGGGCACAGCAACTGGTAGGGGCAGGCTATGATGTCTTAGGAATAGACTTCTCTCCTGCAATGATCAAGTTGGCACGTAAGAGAGAGCCAAAGGCAAGATTCCAGACCGGCTCATTTTTAACTGCGCAGTTGCCGGAATGCGATGTGGTTACTTCTTTAGGTGAATGTTTTAACTATCTGTTTGATCAGAGTAATGGTAAGAAAAGATTAAGCGAACTATTTCGGCGTGTATTTGAAGCTCTACGCCCGGGTGGCTTATTTATCTTCGATATGATTGGACCAGGTCATGAGCGAGGCGCAAACCCTAGAAGAGGTTTTTGGGAGGGGCAGGATTGGGCAATTCTTGTGCAAGTTAGCGAGAATACGAAAAAAAGGGAGTTGGTACGTGAAATAGTCACATTTCGTAAGACAGGCAATCTTTATAGACGATCTGTAGAGTCACACTATTTACGACTATACCCAAGTTCTGAAATTGCCAGACAGTTACGACAGGCTGGTTTTCGTGTACGGGTTTTGCGCGGCTATGGAGATTTTCGTTTCACTGGTGCGCATAGTGGCTTTTTAGCGCGAAAACCATAATTGATTTGGCCAGCATAAGGAAAATAATTCTCCAAACTTCTTGTCAATGCTATATTACTTAAAGATTAAATAGGACGATGCGCGGTGGGTGTAATATAAAGAGGGTCTATTATTGGTAAGCGGCAGTAAGCAGCCAAATTTCCGAGGTATTGAACTGGCATTAAAACAGTGGTGCGTGGTTAAATGTTTGCCATCCAGTATGGGGCTGCGCATAGTACGTATAGAGAAGGCTGATACAAGTGAATTGCTGAGCTATAGTGAACGGGCTAGTATTGAGCTGGCATTAGCAGATGCTAATGAAGATTTTTTGGCAGGAGATATAGATCCCAATAGCAAAGCCAATAATATAAACTTTGCCGATCTTGCCGAAGCACGTAAGCCAACTAGTCTGCTGGATCTATGGGTTATGGTAGGTAATCGGCTACGCTGTTTTCGTAGCGGACGAGAGATTAAGTGTACCGCTAGTGGGGTTAGAAAGGTAAAAGTACCTGAATATATATTGGAAAAAGCAAAATTGACCGATAAACCACTCTTGTGGGATCGCGATGTCTATACTTTTCAAACAATATATCAGCACTATCAAGTAGAAGATGGTGATAGTAAGTGGCAGACGGAGGTTATTCAGACGCCCCTTGGTGTTCCGGAAACCAAGGCTTGGTTAGAACTTATTAGACTAGAAGAGACAGGACGAACTTTTATAGAAGTGCTCAGAAAAATTAATACCGCAATTGGCAAATTGGCAACCTAAAGTTTAAAATAACTCAAATTTTTCGCCACACAGAACACAAGGGATCAATATCTCTGAGATCACTCTACCCGCTATGGTAAGTTGATATGTCAATAAAATTTTTATATCGCTATCTAATAGTGTGCAGCATCTTTTTGTTGAGCGCAGAGACTATCTTCGCCCAGCAAACATCAGGCGGTGCGCCGATCGTTACCAGTCTTAGCCGTGATCATGATCGTCTAGAAGGTGGCGCACAGATAGTTATTAGAGGGAAGAATTTTAAGCGAAAGACGCTAGTGATATTAGGCGACCGTGTTGTTGAACGTGTTAAAGTCGAAAGCGCAACCAGAATACGTTTTCGTGTGCCACCCCAGCAACTTCCTGGCAACCGTACGCTTACTGTACAGACCAGCAAAGGGATTGCACAGCGTGCTTTTGCTATCAATGCCAAGGCACTGACAGAGCTAGCCAATGGCGAGATTACCACAATAGCAGGAGGAGTGCCTTTTGTTGGAGATGGTGGTTTAGCTACTCAAGCGAGCTTTGGCATGTCTTTTGGCGCTATCTTTGTAAGTATTGCCATAGATCAAACTGGTAACCTTATTATTGGAGATCTTTTTAATTATCGGGTTCGACGTATCAATCTAGCTTCCGGGATTATCAATACCATTGCTGGTAATGGGGCAAGAGGATTTGCTGGAGATAATGCGCTGGCAATTAGCGCCAGCTTTACCTTTCCTAGTGGTGTGGCAACCGATTCGGCAGGAAATCTGATTATTGCCGATACTGGTAACCATCGTATACGTCGTGTCGATGCTAATACAGGTATTGTTACAACTGTAGCAGGTAATGGAATAAGAGGTTTTAGTGGCGATGGGGGACCGGCTGTTAATGCCAACCTAATTTTTCCTAGTGAGTTGGCAGTGGACAAGCAGACCGGCAATATATTTATTGCCGATATTTTTAATAGCAGAATACGTCGAATAGATGTTAAGACAGGAATAATCGATACGGTGGTAGGTAATGGCCGTAGCGCCTTTAGTGGCGATGGTGGTCCTGCTACTAGTGCAGGCATAGACCCTGCCGGTATAGTATTAGACCCCAATGGTAACCTATTTATTGCTGATTTTGTTAACAATCGCATAAGACGTGTGGATGCTCATACAGGTATTATCACAACCGTAGTAGGTAATGGAGAGACAGGTTCTGGTGGTGATGGTGGTGCTGCGATCAATGCCAGTTTAAATCAGCCCTTTCTGGTTGCGCTGGATAGTGGTGGCAACCTGTTCTGTGTTGACTCTAGTAGTAACCGTGTAAGACGTGTCGATGCTCGCACAGGTATTATCACAACCGTGGCTGGCAATGGTAGAGCGGCTTTTAGTGGTGATGGCGGGTTGGCAATAGATGCTGGTCTCTCTCCTGGCAGTATTGCTATTGACAGTGTCGGTAATCTCTTTATTGCCGATAACGATAATAACCGTATACGTCGTATAGATGCTGCCACAGGGATTATTAATACGATAGCTGGTGATGGCACTGCAGCATTGAGTGGTGATGGTGGCCAAGCCAGGCAAGCCCGTCTGGTCGATCCAGAAGGTATTGCGCTGGATAGTATCAACAATATTTTTATTGCTGACACTTTTAATAACCGTATTCGCCGTATTGATGCTAGTACTGGTGTGATCACAACCGTGGCTGGTGATGGCGTAGCGGGCTTTCGTGGAGATCAAAGGCCGGCTAATGAAGCCAGTTTCAATTTAGCCGCTGATATTGCTGTAGATAGAGATGGCAACCTATTTATTGCTGATATTTTCAATAATCGGGTACGCCGTCGGGAAGCAAGTTCTAGTACCATCACTACCTATGCAGGCAGCACGAGCGGGCAAGAATTTGCTGGTGATGGTGGCCCTGCGGTTAACGCTAAATTCTTTTTTCCTGCTGGGGTTGCACTAGATCAGGAAGGTAACCTGTTTATTGCTGATAGCAATAATAACCGTATACGGCGTGTAGATATCAATACAGGAATTGTTGCTACGGTAGCAGGTCGTGATAAGAGAGGATTTGATGGCGATGGTCAACTTGCTATCCAAGCCAGTCTTGATTCACCGGTAAATATAGCCTTGGACCGCCAGGGCAATCTCTATATCGCAGATTTTTTTAATGCTCGAATACGCCGAGTAGATGCTCTTACTGGCATTATTACTACTATTGCTGGTAATGGTAATGCTAATTTCAGTGGTGATGGTGGATTGGCGGTTAATGCTGGTCTACGGCCAGCAAGTATTGCTGTAGATGCAGCCGGCAATCTTTTTATCCTTGATGCTGACAATCGTCGTGTACGTCGTGTCGATAGCAGTACAGGTATAATCACTACAGTAGTAGGTAATGGAATAGCAGGCTACCGCGGCGATGGAAGTGCAGCTATTAGTGCTAGTATTGATTCTTCACAGGCAATTGTCTTGGATAAGGCAGGGAATCTCTATATTGCCGACAATTTCAATAATGCAATACGGGTTGTCAAAGGCATTGGCATGACAGAAAAGCAACCCGCCGCAAGCTGCCGTCCCTTTATGGCGTGCAGATAGGCGGGTTTATTCTTCGGCTTTAGCCGGGTTTTTTCATTGTGTTCCATAAAGACCAAATATATACTCAAGCGAATTACAGGCGAAGGTACACAGATAGCCAAATAATGGCGTTGTCGAGTGGCCTTAGGAAGTGTCCTGTGAGTTTTTCCCAAAAG
>JBFLVQ010000530.1:0-6705 GCA_040758525.1 Acidobacteriota bacterium | reverse complement strand
CCGGTCAACAACAACGACTCTGTATTGCCCGTACGCTTGCGGTTTTACCTAATATAGTCCTAATGGATGAGCCCTGCTCAGCCCTCGATCCAATAGCAACGGAAAAGATCGAGGAACTGATTGTAGAGTTACGGAAAAATTATACCGTGATCATTGTCACGCATAATATGCAACAGGCGGCGCGTGTATCCGATTACACAGCATTCTTCCTCTTAGGCAAACTGATCGAGTTTGGTGCCACAGAGAAGATTTTTACCAAGCCCGATCAGAAGACGACAGAAGATTACATCACGGGCCGTTTTGGATAATAGAGGAATACCTATGCGTATTATTGAAGCGGATCTAAACAAATTACATGACGAAATCCTGACCATTGGCGGTAAGGCTGAGTCTGCTATTACACGTGCTATGCAATCGTTGTTACAGCGCGACTCTTTACTAGCATATCAGGTAATAAAAGAAGATGATGAGATTGACCGGTTGGAGAATGAGATTGACCGACTGGCTACCGATGTGATGGTACTACGTCAGCCTATGGCCAATGATTTACGCTTCACCGTTACGGTCCTGCATGTCGTCACGATAATCGAGCGTATTGCTGATCATGCTGTCAATATCGCCAAACGTGCTCTTATATTAAATGAAGAGCCACCCCTCAAGCCCTATATAGACCTGCCTAGAATGGGAGAAGTGGCAGAGATTATGCTGCATGATAGTCTACAGGCACTGCTTTCTGCAGACCTAGAACTGGCCCGTAAGACAATACGACGCGACGATGAGATAGATGATCTCTTTCATGCTATCTATGATGAAGTGATTGAATTGATGCAGAAGGATCCCGCTACAGTTAAACGAGGAGCAGAACTACTTTTCGTTATTAAACATCTTGAACGTATTGCCGATTATGCCACTAATATTTGTGAGATGGTTATCTATATGATCGAGGGGCGTATCATTAAGCATACTGAAGAAGCCTTATAACCTTCTACATATTTTATTCCATCTCTTCTTGCTCTTCTGTTATTGGCATACGCACTTTCTTAATTGCCAGAGTATAAGAGAAGCCTAACCTTATTAGGTGTGCAAGTAGCTTGCGACCCTGTTTAGCATCAGCAGGTCGTCCATGTATACGTAGATATTTGGCAACCGCACGCTCACAGAGCTGTTCCTCATCCTGTTCATCAAAGACTTGCTCAAGTGCTCGCTCAATGGTCTCGGGCGCTACTTGCTTTTCTACAAGTGTACGACGTAGCCGCTCACGGCCCATCGCTTTAACATTTAGCTTGCTAGTAGCATAGTTGTAAGCGAAGTCCTCATCATTAAGATAGCCCAGCTCACTTAAGCGGGCCAATACACGATCTACAATCTCAGCAGAGATAGCCTTCTCAAGCAGACAAGCACGTAACTCTCCAGTTGAGCGCGGACGCCTTGCCAGTAGACGCAGGGTGCGATTAAAGGCTTTTTCATAGGCAGGATCGCTCATACAATCTGCAAATGAGAGGTTTACCTTTAGAAGCGACTAAGAGGCGGCTCATCCAAGCTGCTAGTGCGGGATGAGATCGCCCTTGCCATCTCTTCGCGCGCCTGATCGGTTGATGATTGTACTCCCTGTACACGTAGAATGAACTCATCACGATTTGACGCGCCTGCCAATGCCTCATCATAGCCTATATAGCCCTTGATATATAGATCATAGAGCGACTGATCAAAGGTTTGCATTCCGTATTGGGAAGTGCCTTGTGCAAGCGCATCACGCACCAGAGATGTCTTCTCTTGGTTACAGATACAATCACGTATATAGGGTGTAGAGATCAATACCTCACAGGCCGGTACACGTGTAAGCATATCGGCTGAGCGTACTAGGCGCATGGAGATAACCGATTTAAGCACAGAAGCGAGTTGCAAACGGATCGATTTCTGTTGGTGTGGTGGAAAGATAGAGACAATACGAGTGATTGTCTCAGTAGCATCTAGTGTGTGTAGGGTTGAAAGCACCAAATGGCCAGTCTCGGCTGCCGTCAAGGCAGTCTCAATCGTCTCATAGTCGCGCATTTCACCTACTAGGATAACATCTGGATCTTGGCGTAACGCGCCACGTAAAGCTTCTGAGAAGCTGCGTGTGTCTACGTCTACTTCGCGCTGGTTAATATAGCTCTTCTTATCGCGGTGAAGGAATTCAATAGGATCTTCTATTGTGATTACATGACTAGTACGTGTTGAATTGATACGGTCGATCATTGCCGCTAGGGTTGTTGATTTACCTGAACCGGTAGTACCGGTCACAAGGATTAGCCCACGCCGCTCCTCAGCAATCCCCTCAATCACTTTAGGTAGTTTTAGTTCATCAACTGTCTGTACGGTGGTAGGAATGACACGCAACACCATACCAACTGTGCCGCGTTGTTGGAAGATGTTACAACGAAAGCGGCCTAGCCCTGATACTCCATAAGCAATGTCTACCTCAGAAGCTTCTTTAAAACGCTGCTTCTGACGATTGGACATAATTGAGAAAGCCATTGCTAGGGTATCTTCTTGAGTAAGCCGTTGAGATTCTATAATTGGTTGTAGCTCACCGTTTATTCGTACAAATGGGTAACTACCGGCTTTAATGTGCAGATCGGATGCTCCTTTAGCGCACGCTATCGCCAATAGCTCATCTATGTTGACGGACATAGAATGCCTCCCGCAATACCACCATATAATAATGAGAACTTTCTGCCATCATACTCATTCATACCACGCCTGTCAAATATACATTAGTTAAAAACTTACTAAGAAAAATGGGATAAGTTTCTGGTGATAGATTAACTTAACGTCAATTCGAGATAAGCCCGCAGGGCGAAATATCTTTAGCTTGGCAAGTAATTGCCAAGAATGGAATGAGATAACAAGCAGAGTCGTGAAACGACGACATAGTAAATTATTTAGTATGAAAGATAAATCATGATGATTTCTCTTAATTATGCCGCCCGTTCCGGGCTTTATCTGCTACTGCTAACCGTTCTTGGCAATTACTTGCCAAGCTAAAGGTATTTCGCCCTGCGGGCTTTTAATTCTTATCTCGAACTGGCGTTAGATTACTGATTTATGCCTAGTTGAGTGAGAATAAAGGCATAATCAAAAGCATTATCACGTAGCGCATCATAGCGGCCAGATGCGCCGCCATGGCCTGCTGCCATATTGACCTTGAAGAGCAGAGGATTCTTATCTGTCTTCAACTCGCGTAGCCTGGCGACATATTTGGCCGGCTCCCAATACATCACCTGGCTATCATTAAGTGAGGTCTTGACCAACATAGCTGGGTAGTCCTTAGCAGCAAGATTCGTATAGGGGCAATAGGACTTCATATAATCATATTCAGCTTTGATATTAGGATTGCCCCATTCCTGATACTCGCCCACAGTAAGAGGGAGTGAGGCATCAAGCATCGTATTGATAACATCAACAAAAGGCACCCTTGCTATCACTGCCTTGAAGAGATCTGGGCGTAGATTGACGACTGCGCCCATTAGCAGACCGCCCGCGCTGGTGCCTTCAATTACCAATCGATCCTTGGCAGTATATTTTTCCCCTATAAGGTGTTCGGCGGCCGCGATAAAGTCGGTAAAAGTATTACGCTTGTTCAGCATCTTGCCTTGATCATGCCATTCTTCTCCTAAGTCACCACCACCTCGCACATGTGCATGTGCATAGATGACACCACGATTAAGCAGACTTAAGCGTGTTAAAGAGAAGGTAACAGGTATCGAGGCGCCATATGAACCATAGCCATTAAGTAGCATTGGACGTGTGCCATCACGCTTCAAATCTTTTCTATAGACTAGTGAAATAGGTACACGAGTACCATCTTGAGCTGTGGCATAGATACGTTCGGATTGGTATAGGGAAGCATCGTAGCCACCTAGCACCTCGGTCTGTTTAAGCAGTTCACGGCTACGAGTATCCATGTTGTAGTCAAAAACAGAGCTGGGTGTAACAAATGACTGATAACTAAAACGGAAAATATTGGTATTGAACTCAGGATTGGCATTAGCAAAAGCAGCATATACTGGTTCAGGGAAATCTACTCTGTGTGTCTGACCATTACGCAGATCCGTAATACGAATTCTTACTAATCCATCTTCACGTTCAAACAACACATAATGGTTAATAAAGAGATCGACGCCTTCTAGTGTGATATCTTTGCGATGTGGCACGACCTCTTTCCAATTCTCTTTACCTGGATCGCGTACAGGTGCAGAGACAAGACGAAAGTTCTTTGCCCCTTGATTAGTACGTATGTAGAAGGATTCGCCATGGTGATTGACATAATAGCGATGCTCAGCTTCACGTGGCAGCAATACCTTAAAGGTATCATAGGGTCGATCGGCGGAGAGATAATGCGTCTCGCTGGCAGTAAAGCTACTCACGCTAAAGATAATGTAGGCTCTGCTCTTGGTAGCATAGACAGAGAGTCGGAACAGTTCATCCTTCTCCTCATAGATCAACTCATCACCAGACTTGCCAAGCGTGTGACGATATAAACGGTAGGGGCGTTTAGCATGATCTTCAGTAACATAAAAGAAAGTTTTACAATCATTTGCCCAAACTGCATAGCTACTATTTTCGATACGATCAGGCAACAGTTGACCAGTACGTAGATCCTTGACATAGAGGGTATATTGTCGAAATCCGCTAGTATCAAGCGAGTAGGCAAGCAGATTTCCATCCGGACTTACTTGGGAGCTTCCTAAGGCAAGGAACTTATTGCCTTTTGCCAGTTCATTAAGATCCAATATTATCTCTTCATTGGCATTCAGGTCGCCACGCTTGCGACAAAGGATCTGATACTGCTTTCCCTGTTCAGTGCGGCTATAGTAGTAATAGCCACTTTCGCGATAAGGCACAGAGAGATCTGTCTCTTTAATACGTGAGAGTATCTCTTTGTAGAGTGTCTCCTGGAATGCCTCAGTAGACTTCATCATTGTGTTGGTATAGGCATTCTCTGATTCTAGGTAAGATATTACTTCGGGATTGGTCTTTTCTCTTAACCAGAAGTAATTGTCAACCCGTGTCTCACTATGAATGGTACTAGTTTTAGTGATCTTCTTAGCCGCAGGCAGTTTGTCTGATGCTAAATGGTTGGTTTGAGCCATAATGATACTGACTGATGAGAATACGATAACTAGAGCCAACGTGTGAATTAGCTTTCTCATGCTACCTCTCCCAATACTTTAAGATAGTATTTCTCGTCTTAAGACTGTGACGAGGTGTATCTCGCAATTGTTACTTGAATTGAATGTTATACTACTCTCTAACGATAATTAGTAGATAAAGTTTTCTCCGACAGCATGAAGTTTCCCGAAGCAGAAGTACATGATCCTTATGCGGCATTAAGATCGCGCGACTATCGCCTCTTCCTATTAGGTCGAGTTATTGCCATTATTGGCCAGCAGATGCAGGGTGTAGCGATTGGTTGGGAGCTATACGAGCGTACAGGTTCGGCAATGGCATTGGGTTGGGTGGGGTTAGTACAAGTGGTGCCGGTGATTTTACTCTCTTTACCGGCAGGACAGTTTGCCGATCGATTTGATCGCAAGCGTATTGTCCAGATCGCCCTCTTAATACTGGCATTCTGTTCACTTGGACTAACACTTGTTTCCATACAAAAAGGGGCAATCTGGCTCTTTTATCTCTTTTTGCTTTTGAATGGTGTGGCAAGAGCCTTTGAGGCACCAGCACGCGCTGCATTACTGCCACAGATTGTCTCAACAAAAGTCTTTAGCAACGCCGTTACCTGGAATACTAGCGGCTTTCATATCGCTTCAGTAGTTGGCCCAGCATTAGGAGGCTTGGTAATCGCCTTACATCAAAAGGCGGTATTGGTCTACCTGATCGATGCAGTAGCAGTATTGATCTTCTTTGCCTTGCTTTCCACAATAACATGGCGCTCAGTAGCAAGGGTTGCTGAAGCGGCGACACTAGAGTCGCTGGCTGCAGGGTTCAATTTTGTCTGGCGCACTAAAATCATACTAGCTTCGATCACACTGGATATGTTTGCTGTACTGTTAGGTGGCGCAACTACGCTTTTGCCGATCTTTGCCAAGGATATATTGCAAGTTGGTCCTAGTGGGTTAGGATGGTTGCGTGCTGCTCCTGCGATCGGAGCTTTTATCATGGGTCTTTTGATTGCACACTTACCTCCTATGCAGAAAGCAGGCAAAACCCTGCTCTGGGCGGTAACTGGCTTTGGCATTGCTACCGTTGTCTTTGGTATCTCGCGTTCATTCTGGCTGTCGCTACTAATGCTATTCTTGCTTGGAGCGCTCGACAATATTAGTGTAGTGATTCGTCACACATTAGTGCAGGTGCTTACACCTGACCGTATGCGTGGCCGAGTTTCTGCTGTTAACAATGTCTTTATAGGGATATCTAATGAATTAGGTGGCTTCGAGTCTGGATTAGTCGCCGCGTTTTTTGGACCAATAATTTCTGCCGTAAGTGGTGGAATTGGCACAATGGTAGTAGTGCTTTTGACCATGTTGATCTGGCCAGAGATTCGTAAATTCGGTAGATTAGACAAACATTAGCGATACTAGCGGATGTTTTCATGACGACAGAATTGCGCTGGAGTAAGGCCGAGTACCTGTTTGAATGCTCTGGTAAAATGGCTTTGATCGGCAAAACCTGCGCGTAGAGCTATCTCACTGAGTTGATAGGGAGAAT
>JBFLVQ010000529.1:0-6718 GCA_040758525.1 Acidobacteriota bacterium | reverse complement strand
AGTTAATTCGCAAATACATCGACAATCAGCGTAGCCCGCAGCAATAATTATCGCCCTGTCGGGCGATGGCAGGCTTAACTCCGGACTGAAGCCCGAAGAATGCGCCTGCCTTTCTGTTCAACAAGAGTTTTTAGGTGGAGAGCGCCGCCGCGATGTAAACATCGTGATCCCCAGAGGCATTAAAAGTTTTGAGGGCGATGAAGGCGAGCATCTGACCTGTCTTAATTTGCGCTTTGGGCCACAGACAAAGAAACAGCAGGTTACTGTTCGGCAACCCGGCCTGATCTGGCGCAAAGATCTGATGCGAGGTTTGGTAAACTACCAGGGAGATCAACTTGTGATTGATGTTAAAGATTGGTTTGAAGTGCAGGGATCTCGTAGCCTGGATCTCCCTTTCTCTAATTGGAGTAGATTTCCATGGATTAACAGAACAAAAAATTGGGGCGATATTTGTTGGCAAGAAACTGAGCCAATGATGAAACTTGATTACCAACGTGAGAAAAGATCGGAATGGTTGGCAGCGGCTGATCGGATTAAGAATGATATGGCAAACGAAAGGGTGCCGTCAGTACGTGCAAAAGTGCCGCATCTAACACCCTGGTCGAAGTGATTATCATGAAAATAGTGAAACTATGGTTTGGTCTTGTAATTCTCGCGCGCGTTGTCGGCGATTCGATGTCGCCAACCATTGCGCCAGGCGCGATTGTGTTAGCCTGCCGTTTGATGTCTAAGCCACGTATTGGCGATGTTGTACTGGCGCAAACTGATATGCATACCATTATCAAAAGAGTTGTCCATATCGATGAAGCAAATGGCTATTATTATTTGGGTCGAGAAGAAGCTTATGGCTGGCTGCCACTTTCTGCAATTAATGCTCGAGTAGTGGCTACCTGGCAATCGCAATGCAGTTGGCGGTGGATGTAACTTTATGAACTGGTAAATGTCACCGAACTTATTGAGAGAGTGATGAAATACGATGGCGGCAATTACTTCGACGGCCCGACTTTTTAACCAGATGATTTCTACGAAAGCCTATAATACCCATGAGAGAGAATGACTCTGATAGTTCTGCGTTGAAACTATTATCGAATACACTTAAAGCGGATAAAGAAGAGCTATTTGGCAAATGGAAAAAGTGGCTTTTGTCAAGTTCGATACATCCCTTTACCGAAGAACAGTTTTCATTAACGCTCGAAAAACAGCTATTCATTCTACTCGATAGAGTAATTACCATATTGTCTTCAAGCCAGATCGATGAGCTAGCAGATACCGATCTTCAATTTTTTCAAGAATACGGAAAGGAGCTTTCCTCTCATAATCTCGATTTAACTCAGGCTATCGGATTATTGGTAGATCTTGAATACATAATAAAAGAAATAATTCCCTCGCTTGAACCTGATAAAGAAGCGGCGAGTATTCTAAACGATAAACTGTCGATTCTCTTTCAACACATATCGCACGTTTGTATAGAGCCCACAGGTCAGAGAGTAGTAAGTGAGATGAAGGCCTTTCAGGATGCTCTGGAAAAGAATTATCGGCAAAGTTCGAACCCGGCAATCTCCTTTGTTCAACAACAGGTCTTAGGCGACTGTGCTTTTGCAGAAACAGGCTTGCCTTTAGGAATCTATTGGTCGCCGGATCGCTCGCTTATTGTTGTTTCGAGTTCATTCGCGCTCTATAACTCAGCCGGCAGAAGAATAGATACCATGAGCTATATCCATGATCGCATCTGTGTCTACAATGCTTCTGACCTGTCGCTGCGCGCTTATTTAGATAGGATCGGAAGTCCGATCAACTCCGTCTCCATTCATCCCAATAATCGTTTGATCGCGATCGGTACAGGCTGTTATGACGGGGGCTGGATGTATCAAGGCGATCTCTGGCTCTTTGATATTGAGAACGGAGAGAGAGCTTCATTGCTGGAAGGTTTTTCCGTGTCGATCACATCCTGTTCCTTTGAAGAAGACGGAGAACGGCTCGATTTTATATTTCGTTATGAAACGCATCCAGAGGGCGAAGATGGTTACCCACAAGATGGTGAGCATTGTTCTGAAGCCGCCTCGATAAGAGCATCAGTCTGGCCAATGGAGAATGGCGCATTTTCTCTGAGAGAAATCTCATCCAGTATCGTAAAAGATCCGATCTATGATGAGGAGATGGGCAGCGAGACTGCCGCGAAAGGATACCTTAATGACATTGCAACCTTAAAAGAGATTGCTGAAAGCGTCGGCAAACATTACGAACCGAGATGGCATATTCATGATTTGGCATGGTCGGAGAAAAACGGTCTGCTCGTATGCCGCAACGATACTGCCGTTGAGCAATGGAATCAGGATTGGCAACGAACTCTTCTTTTATCTGATAAAGCGGACAGTACACAAATCGTTGAGTTAGAAAGCGACGATATTTATGTTAATTTCGAAAATAATTTTTCCTCGAAAAAGCAGGTAGAACGAATAAATTTAGCGAGTGGTGAGCGATCAGTAATAATTGAAAGCGAAGTAGTGCTTCCCGCGGCGAAATCCGGTTATGTGCTTATGCGCAGTACTGAGCATGATCATGAAAAATCATTGGAAAGCTGGATTATCTCGCCGACGGGTGCTCTCTCAGAACCTGTCTATCTGGGCAACTACGATATTTTCAATCACTATCTGCGAATTAATGATGCTGAAGAACTCTACTTTTTACAGGGCACGCCAGCCAATTCGGCAAGAGCTAAGTGGCTTTGTAAAATAGATCCGTTTACCCACGAGATAGAGAGATTCTTTCCCTTGACACCGGCTGAGTGGAAAATGGCTCACTTATATGAAGGCGGTTGCGGGTTCTTTGTAGAAGAGAGTCAAGGCAGAGCTTTAGTATTAGCTTTTCAAATCTATACTGGCTCGCCAGATGAGGAGACTTCGGTTATTTATAAGAGAAGGCTTCCCAAAGGTGAAGTAATCTGGATGACGAAATTAACTGGACAAGTAGCGGCTATGATTAGATCAACTAATTCCGATATCGCGATAGCCGCACTCAGCAACGGTACATTAAGCGCCATTGACATTAACACTGGCGAAGTGTTTTTACTTGATAAAGTGTTTATCAATATTGTTCCAACCGTAATAATCTCTTTGACTAATTGTAATAACGGTTTCGCTGCTGGAACATTGGACGGACGAATCATCATATATAGCTTAATAAAGCATTAGTCTGACTACCTTACAGATCTTTGAAAGATAAATGAAAGCTGCCCTAAAATAGTGCAAAACCAAAATAAGCAATATTTTAGGAAGGAGCACTAAAATGGGCAGCAGCCAAGAAATATATAACCGAATTGAAGAAAAATAGGAAAGCATAATTGAATATGATGATGTCAGGCATTTGAAGAATCTGCTGTGGATCGTGGTCGGAATAATCCAGCAAGAAACGGTAAACCTAAGCAAAATAGCGCAGAGCATCCCAGGAGAAACCAAAGCGCAATCGCGAGTAACAAAAATTAGGCGCTGGCTGATGAATGAAAACATAGATGTCTGGCAATACTATCAAACGATCCTAGCGCGGGTATTAAAGAACTGGCGAGATAAGGATATCAAAGTAATCGTTGATGGCGTTTCGGTCTTTGGCGAGCGCTTTCAAGTCTTTCGCCTTTCCATTGCTCATGGTTGTCGTGCTTTTCCGTTGCACTGGACTATTATTGCGGGCAAAGGATTAACAACGGCACAAGCACTACAGCCAATCTTTGAGCAAGCGGCAGAGTTCTTAAAAGGACGAGTAAGAACTGTGACTTTGCTCGCAGATCGAGGATTCCGAGATTATGATTGGGCTGAAGTATGCTTAGCGGTAGGTTGGCATTACAATATCCGCATTGCTGCTAATACTACGGTCTGGCTGGAGCAAGGTATCATTTGCCGAATCGATGAATTAGGAATGAAATTTGGTCAGCCTCAATTTCATCAGCCTGTGCTGCTTACTTTGGAAGCTGAGTTTGAAACTAACTTATCAGTAACTTGGACCAATGATGGCAAACAGTTATTAGCAGTAATTTCTGATAAGCCGGCCAATCGTGCGCGCCTCAGCGAATATGGCATCAGAATGCAGATAGAAGAAAGCTTTCGTGATGATAAGAGTGGTGGTTTTGATCTTGATCATAGCAGACTTCATCATGCTGATAGACTCTCCAGATTACTGTTAGCGGAAGCAATTGCCACAATCTGGTGTCACGAGTTAGGAGAACGATGTTTGCAAGGTGGTGATGATATGCGTCGCTTAGTTGATCCTGCTTGGCAGAGAGAATTGAGTATTTTTAACTTGGCTTACGTTGGTTACATCGTTGCCTCGCTACTGCTATTGATTTACTGCCAATATTTTTCGTTCGTTTAACACCTATTAATTTGAAGCCCGTTATTAAAGGGGGTTCTTAATTCTGTAAGGTAGTCAGAGCATTAGTATAGTTATATGAGTTATGCGTTTTGCTGCGTACCGTAACACAACAGCCTGGCGTAAAAGTCATGGAGTCCTGAGATCTTGGCTGGTGGGCAGCCATGCAGGACAGTAAGACTAGACCTTAACTTTGCAATTTGATAGCTCCGCTATAATTATTTGCTGGATGCCTAATGCCAGTCGAAATGACAATGCTGACATTGCTTTGCGCGAGCTGTGCGAGTTATACCATTACATTTTGGACAGCGATTAATGACAACTTTACCGGGATATGAAGTCGTAAGTCTCTCTGCAATCCTTTCGGCCAAACGTTCAATGCCATCAACCAATAGATTTAACACTGCTGGATCATTACTCAACCAATGCTCTCCCTCATCATCAATACAACCTCTGACATTAACTGCTTCCTGCTCATGCTTGGTTAATAAGTTATGATAGTTGAATGAGAGATAATCAGCTAATTTGGAAAAAGAGCGAGCGCTCTTGATTACGCCGGTTGCGTCTTCAGTGGTGTATTTTCTCGTATCACCTTTCTCGATAAGTTTCTCTTGAAACTTTAGCAGCCGTAAAGAGAAATAATCCTGTTTATCATTGAGAATGGATCGCACAAGTTCTGATGCCTCTGTAAAGCGGCCAGCCCTTCTTAGTAGATCGATAAATACCTCTGGCTCGATATTGTACCGTTTATCGAGATGTTCTTTGGGTGTAGCTTTTCGGATCAGTTCAATCGCCTTATTTCGACAATAAGTTGCTGATTGAAGGGATTCTGTATCATCACAACACCAGGCTGCATGAATAAAAGAATTGGCGGCAACCAAATGTTGACCGAGCATCTCTTTGATCAATGCTTCACATAAAAATTTGTTAGCCAGTTCTGGAAAATCAGGACTGGTAAGCTGCTGTTGATAAATGCTGCTCTTAACAATTTCCTGAATTTTTGGATCTGTATTAGAGATATCACTGGAACAATAGCCACAGTCTGGACAGGTTTGTACCCAATATGGCATTGTCGATCTGGCCATTTCAGCGGGCCTGCCATCAAGATCTGATGGACCCATTTGGTTAGTGCTGCGCAAAACAGTCTGCTCGTGCTTTGCTCCACAAACGGCACAAGGATAATCTTTGATTGTTGTAAAAGTCGTCATAATTTAAATCGATCTAAGGTTACTTGTTTGATAGAATAACTATTATCTCATAGCTTGGAAAATGATTGATGTTCTGTTTTTGCTAGCAGAAAAAGGAAACAGGACTGTTGTATTGGCTCATTAATTTCCTGTTGAGGAGAAATAGCACTGCAATGGGAAAAATTAGAGGTATGCCCGCCGATTGGAGTGATTCGGCAGGCTGGGAAGAATACTATACTGCTAGGAAATTGAGAGGCGAATTTTATCAGGCGAGCGATCGGCCCGGCAGTATTCCTGTATCTGCCTATCCTCAGCTTGCCGCAGATCTATTAGCAGATGGAGGAAAAAATATCTGGTTGCCCGGTTGTGGATTTTCTCCTATTCCCAAACTGCTTTCTCAACTTGGCCTGACAGTCTATGCTACGGATATTTCTCAAACAGCAGTGCAGTTTCAATCCAGCATAAACAACGATATTTCACCTCTTATTGCCGAAATAGGAACGGATGTACTGCGTGAAGGTGAGTTGATTGCAGAAGTGCAGGACTTTCACTACCCTTATCATCAAGAATACTTTGATTTGATAATCAATATTAAATCCTTTCAGGGATTTCCCTGGGAGTCAATGTGCAGGATTGCCTCTGTACATTACAAGGCACTGCGACCGCATCGGGTTGCTTATTTTGATACTATGAATGTACAAGGCGAGGTTCGGGAACGGTTAGAAGCCTCGCTTGTGGAAGCAGGATTCTTTATCCCTTTTTATGAACTAACGAAAGCTTACCGTGCTGAACTAAATAATACAGGCATACCTTATATATTTATTCTCGGACTGCCTCGCATTCCTCGCTATGGAGTTTATGCAAAAGATGAAGAACGTTGTAGAGCAGATGAACAGAGATTGCTGGCCATTACTAAGAGATATGAAGAAAATAAGCAAGCTATGGTAGAAAAAGAGAAGGAACGCATGAAAGAGCGGTCCAAACAGGCGTTTATCATCTATTCTACTGGTTGATAGTGAAAGCTGATATTGTGGCTTATAAATTTAGGCTCAATCTGTGAATCAGGGAGCTAAGAAAGAAGCAAACCTAACAGTGAGCCTAACAAAGCTTTACCTCTTTTTTTTCATTATGAACAAACTCAAAAAAGCCCAGATAGAGTGGCAAGTTTTCTT
>JBFLVQ010000528.1:0-6727 GCA_040758525.1 Acidobacteriota bacterium | reverse complement strand
CGCCAGTGATACCAGATGTATTAGGCACATATCAGTTGATTGGTGATAATCTGGACATATTGACAAACTCACAGTTTGTCCTCAATGGTGCACAACGAGCACAACTAGATACACTCAATCGTTCGTTATTCCCAATTGGTATACAGAACTATTTTACTAGACCGGTATCGTTATCAATGCCAGCTAGTTCTTAATAGATTTCAATGCAGGGTTATGAATAGATTCGACTCTATAACCTTGCACCGATTATATTACCAAGCATTCACTTATTGGGCTGATTCTGTTTGGATAATTTTCTGGCTTCCATGCCAAATCGGTAAAAAAGGATTGTCCTAATTAGGACTCATTTATGTGAAGAATACAAAAACGCGTCGAGAATTCTCACGCAAGATGATTGAAGGAGATACATATGCCTGTCAATAACAATACCAATGTAAATAATGTCTCTAATGTTGATACCACTAATAGTGTCAACTCAACTGATAACCAGAGTGCACAAACTTCATTGCCGAAGGCGAGCATTCCTAGTTCTGCAAATACTGCTGCTGGGCGCACCTCTCAGGATATGGCGCTGAGCGCATCATTAATGAAATCCCAGATCAGCGCAAACCTGACTACCAGCACAAGTGGTGGTACTTCAGGCGTAGCACCGAATCCATCACTCAATCCACGCGCCACATTTACTGCTCCGCTCAACGATCTTCTTTCTAACTCTTATCAGTTGCGCGGTGCCAATAATCTGTCACGTAGATCAACAGTGTTGGTCAATTCTGCCAATACCAATCAGGTAAACGAGATCACCTTTAGAAATAATCCCAACAGCACCATGAAGCTGTTCTATGGTCTGCCACCAACTCGCAATGTACCGGCTCAGACCACAGCAGATCTGCCAACTACCGTATTCTCACGTCAGGGCATCCTGGATTTCTTACAACAGCAGGGACCGCTCACAGATGCACAACGTGCACAAGTGAGAAACGTCTATAAGAATGACTTAACATCAAATGCCAATTTTGCTGTCAACGTGCAGAATCTTGCTAGCGCTTTGACCGCGTTTAAGAACAGTTCTTGCCTTACCCCGGCTCAGAACCGTCTAATCGATCAAACCAATGCTCAGCTCTGCACATTCTACAATCAGCTTGCTAATGTGCCCAATGGTGGACAGCCACCTGATGCTGATAAAGTCTATGATCTAGTTGGAAAGACCATCAGTGCTCTCTCTAATGCCGGCAATGGTAACCAAGCCGCGCTTAACACCGCGAAAGATATTCTCTCGATTGGCGTAAGCAACTATGAACTGAACCGTCTGCCTGTCAATGGCACGAGCACCTTCACTGCCAATCCAGGCACCGGTCGCTATCCATTACCTACTTTCAATGCTGCCAAGCCGCTTTCACAGGCACAGGCACAGCCATCGCAGGTATTTGGTCAACAGGTAGTACAGTTCCTTGCTGGTCAGGGTATCAAAGCCAATGCTAACAACATCGTCTATCAGGTAAACTCTGCTGATAAACTACAGTCTGTACAAGTACCGAATGGCAATGGTCAGACCGTTACAGTACAGTTCAATGGCTTCCCAGTAACCAATGCTAACCCAGCACAATTCTCCTATAGTGGTAATGCTGGCCAAGGCATTAGTCAGTATCTGAGAACTGCCAAGAACGATCCTGCCACCGCAGCAAGAGTACAGGCTTTCTTCCAGGCCAATGCTGCTCCACGCGCTGCTTATGTAGTGAACCTGCAGAATATCACCTCATTACTACAGCAGGTATCGGGTGGACGGCTGCCCGCCGCGGCAGCAGGTGCCATTAACAATACCGTTAAGCAGCTTCAAACGGCTGTTGCTGGTCTAAACGCAACACCACCGAAGGTACCAGATGTGTTGGCACTCTATCAGATGATTGGACGCACTGTAGATACAATAAATGGTACAGCACGTGGTTTGAATAGTAATCAACGTACGGCTTTGGATGCGCTTAACAATTCAGCGCTTGAAGTTGGTGTAATTAACTACTTCAACAGAGCGGTAACGCTGTCACAGCCAGCCACTACCTAAACCTCCTTACCCTCAGCTTGGTTGAGTTTTAATAGCGCCTAGGGATTACAAATCGATCCCTAGGCGGTTTTTTTGCGCTTTCAATTGACCCTTTGCTCGTCAGTGATATACTTACCTAACAAAATCACTTGGTATCACCTGTCGTTTTAATTCGAAATTAGCTTTCACAATTGTGAGGTAGTAGCATCACACGTATTACTTCTGATTTAAGGAGAATTTTATGGCCATTACAAAAGAGGAGTTCAAACAGACGTTCAGTCATTGGGCGAGTGGCATCACCGTCATCACCACACGCCGCGAGGGTGGCATACATGCGATGACAGCCTCCTCCTTTTGTTCTCTTTCTCTTGAACCACCATTGATTATGGTTGCGGTAGCCAAGCATACTCGCACACATGGACGTATTGTTGAACAGCAAGCTTTTGGGGTAATGATCCTCAATACAGAACAGGAGGCTATTTCTAGCCAGGGAGCTGGTTTTCATGGTGAAGAGGGGAACTATTTATTAGGCATTCCATACCATCAGGAGATTACTGGTGCACCTATTCTAGATAAATCGCTTGCCTGGATGGATTGCTCTCTGCATGCCAGTTATGATGGCGGCGATCATAGCATTTTCGTTGGCAAGGTCGAAGCTACTGGTTCTTGCGAAGGAGAGCCCTTACTCTGGTACTCAAGGGGTTACCGTCAACTTAAATAATCGTTTGGGTAGACAAGCTTTAGGCTATCTACGAAATGGCAGTTTCATATTGATTATAGGCACGCTAAACAGGATCTATCGATTAATGGATTAGGCTCTTGTTAGGGCTAGTTCTGCTTGTTGGCAAGACCACTATATCACGAACCAGAAAACGTACCCAAGAAAGGTTGTCACCAACAAGTTGAGCACCTACTTTCTTGATCCCAATATCCCAAGGCCTGGCCCAGACAATCTCGCAGGTGGCGATTGGATCAAGATCATCTTCGGTCTTGTAGAGTGTACAGATAGAGCCAGGAATAAGCGCCTGATTAGTTCTAAAGCAGAGTCCACGCCGTCCTATATCTTCTACTAGTGCTAATTCATCGTAATGCTGGCCTAGTATATTGCATCCTTTGATAATAATTGGGAAAGAGCATCTCAGCCTTCGGTGTGGCCTTAATTGCCCATTCTCAATAAGCCTATCTATGCGTACTGGCACCCTTTGATCGAATTCCATTATCTGCCTCCTGACATTACAGATTGATTCAATGGTGGGTGGCAAATTTGTAGAAGCTTTTTCTTAATCCACCACCAGTACTACGTAATGGCACGGTCTAATACATAGCTTTGGATTTAGCTAAATTAATTCTCAAATATGCTACTGCTTGCGCCAGTTCGGCGAGTTCAATAGGTTTAGACAGATGTACTTGAAAGCCAGCAGCAAGCGCGCGCTGGCGATCTTCTGCGCGTGTGTATGCTGTTAGCGCTATGGCGGGAATTTGTCCGCCCTTCTCGGGTGCGCGCGCCCGCACTTTTTTAATAAGTGTGTAACCATCCTCTTCCGGCATACCTATATCTGAGACTAGTACGTCTGCTTGCCAACAATCCATAATTTCTAGTGCTTCTATGGTCGAGCCGGCGGCTTTAACAAAGGCGCCATAGTTTTTCAAGGCTGTCACCAGTAGTTCACGTGTATCCGGCTCATCATCAACAACCAGCACACGCAATGCGTGCAATACCTGTGAGTAGTTTAAGATAGCATTTTGAGATATCGTATCATAGTCGGGTCTCTGGTGAGTATCCATGTGGGTAGCACAACAAGGAAGTTCAACCGTAAAGGTAGCGCCACATTGTTCGCCATCGCTGGTTGCCTGCACCGTGCCACCATGTAATTCTACTAGATGACGTACAATTGCTAATCCTAGCCCTAATCCACCATGCGCACGTGTACTAGTACTATCGGCTTGACGGAAACGATCAAAGACATAGGGAAGAAACTCGCGATTGATACCCTTGCCAGTATCTTTTACTGTAATGCGCAGACTACTGTTAACACGAGCTAGACTCACTTCAACATGCCCACCTGTGGGTGTGAATTTGATTGCGTTCGAGAGCAGGTTACCAACTATCTGCTGTAGCCGATCTAGGTCGCCTATAATCGTGCCAGCATTATAATCAAGTGTGCGCACAATTTGGATCTTCTTTACTTCAGCGGCAGGAAGCGCGGCATTAATAGCAGTCTCGATAATTGGTGCAAGCTCTATAGGGTGAACATTAAGACGCAGCTTACCAGTGATAATGCGTGAGACATCGAGTAGATCCTCGATCAATTGTACCTGTAGATTGGCATTTCGTTCGATTGCCTCAAGCGCACAGTTTGCCGTGCTCTCATCCAGTTCACCATTGCGTAGCAACTCTGTCCAGCCCAGTATGCTGGTCATAGGGGTACGCAACTCATGCGAGATAATAGCAAGAAAATCATCCTTAATACGACTAGCTGATTCTGCTTCACGACGCGCTTCTTGTTCGCGCACCAATAGCTGAGCACGTTCCTCTTCACCACGCTTACGCTCAATTGCGGTAGCAAGCACATTAGCGACAGCCTGTAGGAAATGTATATCATTATTGGTAAATTTGCGTTTTCGCTGGCTATGTGCGCCTAACACACCAAAAGGATATTGTTGGCCATGTATGATTACACTCATACTGCTTACTACGCCATGATCACGTAGCAGCGCGGGTACTTTGAAACGGGTCTCAGTACGTAGATCCTCAACAATTACTGGCTCGTTAGAGAGCATTAATAGTGTGTAGCCAGCCTGTGTATTAGCCCCTGCGCTAATACGTGTGCGTCCTACATAACCTTCTCGCCAGCCACTACCCGCGCGTAGCAATAGAGCATACTCTTCTGGGAGATATTCCAAGATCTTGCCATATTCCACTTCCAATGTTTGTGCTACTGTCTCTACCGCTCGATTCATCAGGGTATTTAGATCACTACCAGAAAGCGCACATTGGCCTAGATGTGCCACTACTGCCTGTTGGCGTGCACGTGTCTCCAACTCCTCCTGTGCTTGACGGTGTTCTGTGATGTTTTCGATCATGATAATTGCGAATGGTGGCGCGCCACGTGTATCTCGCACCAGTGAAACCGTCAAACGGCCCCAGATGGATTGGCCATTTTTATGCAAGTAACGGCTTTCTGTTTGGTAATGATCGCCATTGTGCTCGATCAACTGTTGGGAAAGATCCTTGTCCGCCATTGGATCATCAGGATGAATAAATCGATTTAGACTTGAGCCACACAATTCGCTACGTTGGTAACCAAGCATCTGCTCAAGCGCCACATTACTTTCTACTATCTGACCTGTTAGATCCACTAGTGCAATACCGATCGCGGCTGACTCAAAGGTGGTACGAAAGCGCTCTTCGCTAATATCTAGTGCTGCTAAAGTCTCAGCCTGCTCCCTTTCATGCTTGTAGCGTTCAAGCTGACAGAGCAGTTTAGCCTGCTCTTTTACCTTCTCAGTCTTTTTGAATAGTTCGATAAAGACAGCTACCTTTGCTTTCAATATCTCAGGAGAAAAAGGTTTGAAAATATAGTCTACTGCGCCCAATAAGTAGCCCTTGGTAATATGAGAATCCTCCCAGTTAATACCAGTGAGAAAAATGATCGGGGTATGGTGAGAACGTTCACGCGCACGGATCATTGCTGCGGTCTCAAAACCATCTAGCCCAGGCATGTTTATATCCAGCAGTATTACAGCAAAATCCCAAGTAAGCAGATACTTAAGAGCTTCCTCACCACTCTGGGCTTTAACAATCTGCTCACCCAAGCCGCTTAGGGTGGCTTCGAGAGCAAGTAGGTTTTCGATATGGTCATCGACTAACAATATATTGGCTTTTTGCTCAGATTGCATCTATCTGTCTCCACTCTTAATAAACACCCTCTCTCGCTCACACTGACCGGTTAGTGGGATCCTAGGACGCGTTATACGACCTGGATTCTCTGTATTTGCTTTGCCGAAAGGGTTAGTTGTAAAAGGTGAGGACTTTTATAACTCTGAGTTCAATAGCTGCCCTGAGACCTACGTTTCACCTTGATTCTATTCCTACTCTATTTAAGAAGTGATGCGATGCCAAGTAAATGGGGTGAGGGGTGTATTTTAATTGGGGTATTCCCTTAATAGGGGTATTACCTAGTCCATCCTTTTAGTTATGCGAAGATTCGCTAAATATAAAAAAATTACTAATAGCTAAAATAAAATTAAAAATGGTTATAAGCTTATAGCGATGTTACACTAGAGGCGAATGGGGAAGGTTTGCAATCACCCTAGCAAAATGCTAGTATCGAAAAGCCTAGGTTGTACTGGTCTGAGTCGGTAAAGAGAGCTATTCCGAGAGTGGACGACAGATAGATGAGTCTCAATGTTCCGGTAATCTTCGGTATGAAATTGAAGAAATTTCGTGAGGGGCAAGGAATGTCACTGACGGACTTTGCCGTGCGCTGTGACCTTTCGCCTTCATATGTTACCGAGATTGAGCGTGGTAAGAAATATCCTAAAACCGAGAAGATTGTACGGATGGCCGAGGTATTAGGCCGTAATTATGATGAGTTAGTATCGCTTAAACTTTCACCAGAACTAGCACCGCTTGAGAATTTCCTCTCTTCGCCAATTCTTAAGGATTTTCCTTTTCATTTCTTTGGTATT
>JBFLVQ010000527.1:0-6746 GCA_040758525.1 Acidobacteriota bacterium | reverse complement strand
TGCTCTTGCAACTTATGCCATTCTTTTTTAATTAATGCTATCTCTTCCAGAGTGCGTTGTTCCTGAAGATTTGTCACCAGCCGCTGTAACTCTGCCATCTTTGACTCAAACTCCTCGCTGCCTTCATTCCAGGTTTTGAGAAAAGGTTCTTCGCCAAATAGTAGAAAGCTACGATATCCTTCAACCTGTTTTAAAACTGATACTCGCAGCTCTGTTGCCCCCAATACTAATTGCTGATTAATATCGATGAAACTTCTATATGAATCACGCGAAGTTTTAAGGATATAGAGACCCGTGACTGCAACTATAAACGTAAAGAGAAGGATCAAGACATAACCACCCGATATCTTTTTACCAATAGTCATAGATATTCTTCCCTGCTCTTGATTACAATTTATACTTCAAAACAATGCCCTTCAACTTCTGTCCCAACTCGTGTAAGTTTTGCGCCGCTATTTCAGTCTGCTTGGTGCTGGCCACGTTTTGGGAGCTGGCTTGTTTTATATTCTCCATTGCGATAGCTACCTGATCCATTCCTACCAACTGCTGTTGGCCAGAAGCGGCAATTTGAGTCGCGGCTTGAGACGCTTCGGTAATACTGTCGGCAAGCGAGCTGATAGACTCTCCGGCTTCAGACGATTGTACGACACCTGCTTCTACAGCCTTGCTTCCCTGTTCTGTCGCCATTACCGCGGCACTAGTCGCTTTTTGAATATCATTGAGGATCGTTCGCACTTGAGCTGTTGCCTGTTTAGACTGTTCCGCCAGACTCTTTACTTCTTGTGCAACAATTGTGAAACCCCTACCTTGCTCGCCAGCTTTGGCTGCTTCAATGGCCGCGTTTACAGCCAGCAGGTTTGACTGTTCGGCGAGATCGTTAACGGTCGCAATGATCTCTCCAATAACCTGGTTCTGCTCGCTCAGTCTTACAATACTTGTGGCTATTGATTGCATCTGCTCTCTAATACGTTCCATCCCGTTTATCGACTGTTCTACAGATTTCTTACCTTTTAACGATACTTGCGCAGCTTTTGAGGCACTTTCAGAGACCCCTTTGGCCTTTTGCGCAGAGACCTGTACCGTCTGTCTCACTTCTTCAACCGTAGTAGTAGTCTCGTTCACGGCAGTTGCTGTTTCTGTTGCTGCCGCGGCAACCTGTGTGGTCGCCGCGAGAATTTCGCTGGCAGCAGCAGCCAGTACGTTTATCCCTTCGCTGATCTCTGCTGTTAATTGACGTAGGCTCTCTACCATAGCGCGAAAGGTTAAGGTCAAAGTTCCCACTTCATCTTTTCGATCATAAACAGCTACATTTACTGCCAGGTCTCCCATAGCTATTCGCTCGGCTACTTTAGAGATCTCTTTAAGAGGGCCAGCAATTACACGATTCAGTAATACCACCATAACAAAACTTAGTAATAGCGCCGCCAAGCCAACCGCCGCTAAGAGGATAACAGTCTCTTCAGCCCTCAGTTCTGACTTTGCTATTTCCGATCTGACTTTCTCCTCTTTCTCTCTCTCTATCTCTTTGGCAATATCTCGCAATTTTTCAAAACGCTGTTGCTGAGTAGTGATGATGAGTTGTTTGGCCTCATCATTTTTTCCACCATAAATTAAAGAAATTATTGTCTCCCGCCCTTCCCTGAAAGCATCTAGCGTTGTCTTCAGTTCTTGCATTCTGGCAAAGAACTTTGGATCATCAGGGCTTTCATCAATTGTTCTTAATCTATCATCAATCTCTTTTGTACGTTCTTTAATATCACGTTCTATTGCTTCTTGATCTGAGCGATTGTTTGTCAGTATCATCAACAGCATTTGCGTGCGCTGCCGGTTTATATCATATTTCAACTCAGAAAGAGTCAATGTAATGGTAAAGTCTTTTTCAAATAGCTCTTTTTGCGATCTCTGTATCGCTGTAATGCTCAGATAAGCTACGGTTATGACCGTGGCTAAAAGCAGAAGTATCAGTCCAAACCCTAGAAAGAGTTTCATTCGCGTTGTCAGATTGAGAAACCATTTCATAGTTATTCTACCTTTGTTACAGCTCTACCTGTTCATGGACAATAATCCGCTTGTCAAGAAGGAGTTTTTTCACATCAAGAATTACTTGTCGATCACTGGCAATACCTTTTAGATACTCTGCGCGTAAATCTGTTAAAGTAGGAAGCGGAGGTTGGATATCTTCGACCTGAATAGATCGTACACCAAGGACAGCATCGGCGAGAAATCCCAGTTCTATCTCTTCGGTTCGAACTATTATGATTTTATTGAGATCGGTCAACCCTTTATCAGGAAGCTCAAAAAATTTCTTTATATCAATGATGGAAATAATTTGACCTCGAACATTGGTTATTCCCATTACGAAATGCGGAGTGCATGGTATAGGAGTAAAATCTTTCAGCGGATAGATCTCACGGACAAAGGATAACTCAACACCGTATCTTTCGTAGGCGAGTAGAAATTCTACTATCTCTAGATAATCTTTAACGCTATCCTGCTGGGTCGGCTCTTGAGCAAGCTGTTTGGCTCTGGCTTTAAGAATTTTTTTCTTCTCTTCAGATGTAGGCGATAACCTGCGTTCAATTGCCGCATCTGTCGAAGCTATTTTTTGGTAAATATCGTCCCAGTTGATCATAATCACTAATCGCGCATCATTGTTTTAATGGCTTGCATCAAGCTCCCTGCCATTATGCCTTCCGATTCCGGCAAGATATCTTCCTGTTGGTAGGATTGCAAAAGCTCAAAGGTGTTTTCAAAGTGTCTTTGCGCTTCTCTCTCTTTTCCTTGTTGCAATGCCAGGTTTCCCAGAGCAAAATGGGCAAGAACATAATTCTGATCTAAGTAGAGGGTATGTTTTAGCGAGATGGCAGCCGCCTCGATATCCCCTTTTTCTTGTAGTATTGTTGATAGAAGATAATAACATCGTGGGTTAAGCCTATTAGCAGCGATCCCTTTTCGACACCACTCCAGGGCATCATTGAGCTTGCCTTGATTGGCATAGGCTCTTGACAGCAGCATAATGGCTTCTTGGTTCTCTTGACATAGTGATACGAGAGGGAAAAGCTTCTCTATCGCCTCCTGATAGAGACCTCGCTCATATAATGCCAAAGCTTCCATCTGAGGATCGGGCTTGGTAATAAGCTGCTCGGGCAGCTCTGCTGTTATTGGTTCTTGCGACTGTGTTAGAGAAATACTTACCAATTCCGATGGGAAATCGATATTCTCTATCGGGTTAAAGAAGCTTATCGGTTGCTGCTTTTCTCGATCTTTTCTGTAAAGAATAGCGCCAAAAGAGTTGACCGCAGTGAATTTTGCAAACAGATTGGTGGAGAGTTCACTGGGACTGACAAGCAGCCAGCCGCCATAGGCAAGCGTATGGTAGAGGTTTTCAACGAGCTTTTGAGACTGCTTAGGGGTGAAGTAGATCAATACGTTTCGACAAAATATCAGATCTAAGGTGTTATTTGAGAATAATGAGTATATGTCTTCTGCCAAATTTAGATAAGAAAAGGTAACTAATTTTTTAATGCTAGGAAGAATTTCAAAACGTCCTCTGCTATTATTTTTGAAGTATCTCTCTTTAATCCAAAACGGGGTATTACGGAATGACCACTCGTTATATTCACCCTTAGCCGCCTTATCAAGAAAGTTAGCATTGATGTCGGTTGCAAATATCGTAACGCTGCGATCATCAATTTCAGGAAATAGCTCCTTGAGCATAATGGCGACAGAATAGGGCTCTTCTCCGCTACAACAGCCTGCACACCAGATCCGCGCCTTACGCCCCGATCTTCTGCATGAAGAGATCAATTCTGGAATAATAGATTCTCTAATTGCATCAAAACTATTCTGTTCTCGGAAAAAATAGGTCTCTCCAATAGTGATATAGCTTGCCAGCATAGATATCTTTTCTTTTGTTATAGGTGTTGAGATAAGATCTTCTACATATGCTTCTTTATCATTAAATCCCGACGCTCTGGCAGCGTAGCTGAGCCCCCGTTCTAGATCACCCCATCGCTCTTTTGCAAAATGCAGTCCTAGTCGATTGGCGATAAAATAACTAACTCTTGATAGTAGATTCTCGCTAGCCATAAAAGTCGGTTTTCAATCTTGGGAAATATTCTGCCACCAGCAGTTGACAAATTGGCATAGTAATGAGCCTGTTGTTACTAATAGGATAACGCAAAAGAGGATAATTTAAAATGGCGTAAAAACACGGTAGGTAGTTGTATCAAGAGGATTGCACTGATCAAAAGAAGGTGCCTGGCAAGAATACAAAATTATTAAAGATCCGGTATTAAATATCACACACTAATATCTCATTGGAGAAACACGACAGCATTAGTAGAAATACGATAGTGATAGTTATAGTTCAAGAGCGATTGTTGTTTAAGAAGAGCTTAAAATATCCAAAGATGAGGAGTGGCGGGCGAGTGCCCGCCACCTGTTGTGAGGAGGGCTTAGATTGCAGTTAAATAGGGAATGAAAGTCTCTTTGGCTAATGTGTCCACGGCAAGGAACTGTGAAAAGGTATTGTCAAGATCTACACTCCACTGTGCTACAGGAGGGATACGTTGCATTACCTCTGCTATTTTTACTTTAGGGATTTCAATAAAGGCATTAACTACAGCAGGGTCAAACTGTGTGCCAGCACAGCGCACAAGTTCGTTATGAGCCGCTTCATAATCGCGTGCCCCACGATAGGCTCGATTAGTTGTAATTGCGTCATAAGTATCGGCAACCGAAAGTATACGCGCTGGCAGTGGAATCTCTTCGCCCACCAGTCCATCTGGATAGCCTCTGCCATCAAAACATTCATGATGATGCTTAACACCGTGTAAGACACAAACATCATTGATTACAGGACGCAATATCTCACTGCCTATTACTGGGTGCTGGCGCACTAGATTATACTCTTCATCGGTTAATCGCCCAGGCTTGTTAAGAATCGATTCGCGTAGACCAATCTTACCAATGTCATGCAATTGGCCAGCAATACGCACCTGTTCGCAAGTATAATCATCAAGCCCCATCTGTTGGGCGATCATCGCGCTATACTCGGCTACACGTTGTGAGTGTCCACTGGTATATTGATCTTTTGCCTCTAGTGCGCGTGCCAGCGCAATGATCGCACCTAGGCTAAGGGAGCGTATTCTCTCAGCCTGTTCTGTGACACGTTGTTCTAATAACTGCTGATGGCGTTCATTCTCTCTGGCCAAGCGGCTCTTCTCTAATGCACGGGCAATTGAGATCTCCAGTTCGTTAAGATCAAAAGGCTTGAAGATACAGTCATAGGCGCCTTCACGGAAGGCCGATTTGATAGTATCTAAATTACGTACTGCTGAGATCATTATCACTGGTGTAGAGCTTTTGAAGTTCTTTACCATTCGTACCAGTTCAACGCCGGAGAGACCGGGCATTATTATGTCGCTAAGAATGAGATTCCATTCTTGATCCAAGGCACGATTGAGACCCTCACTACCATTATTGGCCTCTTCACAATGGTAACCGCAACTGCGTAACCATTCGGCCAATAGTGTTCGACAACTGTCTTCGTCGTCAATAACGAGAACTCTTTCCTGTTCTGCCATAGTCCCTCCTAACACGATTCAAAATATTTCGATAGTGTGGAAGTTGTGTATGCCAGATATAGAGCAAGTGTTGTACCAACCTCTCTGTTAGTAATTAACTCCAATGCCTAGAGAGATTGAAGATCTTGTTAAGCCAGTTGTGGTCAAGTCTTAGTGCGGTATCGCGCCACAATTGTGGCGGGTCTGGTGGGGTGTAATGGGTCAGTTATTTGAGACCCAACAGGTTGGTCTTATCCTTTCACCGAGCCAGCGGTAAGCCCCTCGACAATACGGCGTTGAAAAAGAAAGACCAGTACAACCAACGGTAGTGTTGCTAATACGGTAGCGGCTGAGAGCGGTCCCCAAGGTATCTCATAATTTGATGAGCCGCTCAGACTGGCTGTGCCAGCCGTAAGCGTCTTATATGTATCCTCAGTAGTAAATGTAAGCGCAAAAACAAACTCATTCCAGCAGAATATAAAGACCAATATCCCTGTAGTAACAAGCGCAGGCGCCGCCAGTGGTAGGACAATACGAGAGAGAATCTGCAATCGGGTAAAACCGTCTAGTAATGCAGCATCTTCGAGTTCATGAGGAATTTGACGAAAGAAGCTAGTTAGTACCCAGATAGTAAAAGGAAGGTTCAGTGCCATATAAGGTATTGCTAATGCAATCAGATTATTGGTTAGTTGTGCGGCACGCATCATCTCATAAATAGGGAAGAGAAATATTATTGGAGGAAAGATTGAAATCGATAGAATTGCCCATAATAACAGTCGTCGCGCCGGCACATCTAAGCGCGCAAACGCATAGGCAGCTAACGAGCCTATTGTCAGACAGCCCAGTGTAGCCAGACTGGAAACAATAAAACTATTGATGAAGTAGCGTGTAAATGGTTTACGTGTAAATAGTGAGAGATAGTGCGCAAATGTAGTACTACGAGGCAAGTAACGAGTGGGTCTGAGGGCAATCTCGTGGTCAGGCCGCAACGAAGTAAGCGCTTGCCACAAGAATGGTGCTAACGAAATTATTAATAGTCCGACAATCAATAAATATAGCGCAATACGCCGATAGTCTCTCTTTATCATTTAAGCCATATATACTAATTGAGGTGTAATAAGCGAGCTGTCACAAAGACTGAGTATAACCAAAGAAAAAAATAAGGGCCACCAGGAGTGG
>JBFLVQ010000526.1:0-6752 GCA_040758525.1 Acidobacteriota bacterium | reverse complement strand
AGATTGTACGGCACCTTAATCATTATGATACGGTCTTGCAATGCCTCGCTCTTCTTATTGCCCACAAATGCCTTGTATTCATTCTCATTAGTGTGGGAGATAATTACTTCATCAGCATAGATCATTGCAAAGCGACCGGTCTTAATCGATTGCTCTTGTGAGAGTGTAAGCAACGAGTAGAGGAACTTCTCATCAACCTTGAGCATTTCCACAAATTCCATTAAACCACGATTGGCGATGTTCAGTTCACCATCAAAACGGTAGGCGCGAGGATCAGACTCTACTCCTACTTCACCGATCGTAGAGAGATCGATCGACCCAGTCAGCTCAGTAATATCCTGTGATTTGGGATCAGAAGGCGCGAACGTACCAATGCCAATACGATCTTTTTCAGAGAAGACAATTCGCTTCACAAGCACATCCTCATGACGACCATGATAGACGTGTTCGAGATTGTAACGGCATTGTGGACATAGATCGCCTTCAATGTAGAGACCGTATCGTTTCTCGATCTCTGATCGTAGCGATTCTGGGATCAAGTGCAGCGGCTCTTCATGCATAGGACAATCTTTGATCGCATAAACAGCACCTGCATCGGTGCGCGACCACTCCTCTAGACCACGCTTGAGTAAGGTAACAATCGTACTCTTGCCGCCGCCTACAGGCCCCATCAATAACAGGATACGTTTGCGCACTTCTAGGCGCTGTGCCGCAGATTTGAAATATTCGACCAACCTAGCGATCGGTTCCTCAATGCCAAACAGCTCCTGACTAAAGAAATTGAAGCGGGCAAGCTCATCTCGCGTGCCCTCATTGATACGCTCCAACCCTCTAGCCAATATCATTTCACAAACTCGCGCATGGGAGAGTTGAGCCAGTCGAGGATTTGTAGTGACAAGCTCAAAATAGTCTCGGAACGTGCCTTCCCAGTGTAGGCGTTCGCGCTCCCGGCGATGCGATTCTAGCAGTTGGCCAATATCAAACTTTTTCTCGTCCATCTCTACCACCCTTTATAATTCCATTACCGAAGACAAGCCGTCGGGCCAATGGGTGGCCGTGCCGGCGAGCGACCATAAAAAATAAATGAGGCTAGGCTCTTCTTCACTCGTTATCACATGCAAGAACTATACAATTGGGATCTAATACCGTACTAAGTATAGCATACTGCGCAAGCCCATTGTAGTATCCAATAATTAACATTTAATCAACATTTATTTCACCTGCGCCTACTGCTCAGCGCAGGTCTACGACACCAGGGAGAGCTTGGCTAGTTAAATCATTAGGATTCTTGGTTGCCAACACCCTCCGGTGGCATTTTTCTGTTCTTCAGCCATCGCAACCAATGTACCGGCAGGGCTCAGTAACCGTACCCAGCCGTTTGCGCCACTATCTGATGCTGCGATCGCTTGACCCTGGCCTACACGCACAATCTCCGCAGGTGAGAGGGCAACGGCAGGCAGATCTCCCACCAATTCAGCGGGGGTAATAATACACTCAGCGATCTTTCCTGCTGTAGCAAGCTCTACTAGTGAATTGAGTGTGGCTGCCTGAGCGATTGAGAACTTGCCTATACGCACACGTCGCAATTGTGCCAAGTGAGCACCACAACCTAATCGTTCCCCTAAATCATGTGCCAGTGTTCTAACATAAGTGCCCGCCGAACAGGACACACGGATCGTAAAGTCGCGTGTGCCATCCGGGTTGATCGTTAAGAGGGGCATATCAAGTGCCAATTCGATCTGATAAATGACGATCTCTACTGCCTGCCGGGTAATCACTTGCCCACGCCGTGCACGTCGATAAAGTGCTTCTCCTGCCACTTTTTTCGCGGAAAACATGGGTGGAAGTTGCCACTGTTGCCCCACGAATTGTGCCAGTATTACACGCAAATTCTCAATAGTCAGTTGATCAGATGAAATTAAAGGGGTGATAGGTTTTCCTGTATAGTCTTGTGTGTCGGTAGAAAAGCCCAGTCGTATAACTGCCTCATACTCTTTATCGATACCGCTAAGGAATTGTGCTAAACGTGTCGCTTTACCTAGACAAATAATAAGCAGTCCGGTAGCAAACGGATCGAGCGTGCCAGTATGCCCTATACGCTTCTGCTTGAGGGCACGCCGCAATTTGGCCACAACATCATGTGAGGTAATACCGGCTGGTTTATCGACTAGTAGCGCGCCTATCTGTTCCATATGCTCTGTCCTTAGTGCTGTCGTGCGGAGGTGTCAGTTAATACGTTCGCGACTTTGAACCTTCAGCCCCTCGCGCCAGTTGTCATTAATTGCGATGCGAAAAATAGCTGCTCGGCTGTCTATTGCAGCAGCGATTGTGTTGAAACTTTCATGAAAGCGTAACTGTGGTGCTACTAGATAGACATAAGCTGGCGCGTTTTTAAGGGTAAGGGTGGCAAAATAACCCTGTCTAAGAAAATCACCCCGCTGACGATGCCATTCCACTCGTAACCAATAATCGAGTCCTTGAAAAGGAAGCTCAGGCGCTTCGGTTACTTTCAACTCGATAATAACCAATTGTCCATCCCTGCCTACAGCAAGCAGATCAACATAGCGTCGGTTGCGCTGTCTAATGACAGGTACCTGACTGTATAGATAATCTGGCCGCAAGTTAATATCAAATGCCTGTATATCATAACGTAATATCGACTCTAGCCAAGCTTCTGGCGCGGCACGATAGAGTATATGTTGTTTAGCAGGACTATCAGCGCGGCGATAATGAACTGCGGCGAGAATCAGTTCTGCCAACTGAGATTGATTTGCTGCTGTTAATATTTGCTGATCTTCAATACCAAACTCAACACGGGGATTTCGATCCGCATAAATGCGGGCCAGTTCTAGACCATAAAGTTCAACCTTCCACTGGTTCGATATAATTGGTCGTATCTCTATACGATCAGGCGCAATTGATCTAATCCAATCAGCCTGTACCGCCAGTGGTGGTGGCAGTACAATCTTGCCAGGCAATGTAGGCAAACGAGTGCTGCGAGCTAGCTGTAAACCTAGATCGCCCTGATCATAAGGGCGTACTGCCATGAGAGTCTTATTTGCCTCATCAACCTCAAATAGTTCTATTATCTGATCAGGTGTGCGTGCCAATAAAGTAAGTCGTTGAGCTAGCAATTCGGCACGGCCCAATGGTGCAAAAAGAAATAGCCGGTTGACCGCGGTAGGCGCAAAACGGGCACGTAGCGCGGCCAGCCAGTTGAGCCCCTGACCTAGCAGTGCTGCAATTGTATCAGCATCTTCCCGTACACTCACTCCAATTGCAGCAATAATGGACTGCCGATCACGCAAGACTAATCGTGCAAAGGCTGCCCCATATCCATGCCGATCGCTACGTCCTATACTAGCGTGTGCTATCGCTATTGCTAATTGTGTTGTAACTATCGTACGTAATCGCTCGAGAAAGCGCTGACGTGCGGCTTTGCGGCGTGCAGGAATCTCGCCTACGATATTTTGATCCTGCTGTTTATATAACAACAAGCGGCGTACTGTGGTTTGGAAAGGGGTTGTTACATCTAGTTCGAGTATGCTGGCATCAAGTCGGCAAGCACGTACACGCCAGCTTTCCGCGCGATCTTCAGTCCAATAGGCAAAGATCAATTTACCGAACTCAACGCTAAAGGCAAAATTCTGTTTAGTTAGCCAAGTACTAGCTAGGCCATCTTGACATAATTCTAAGGTCTCGATTGCCAATAACCAGATCTCAATATCATATTTTGCTGTGGCAATATCTTCATCGGTCTGCAATTCTCGCGTGCCCATCAGCTCTTTTTTACAAGAATGGCAGCAAAAAATCCATCACAATCATCACGCTGTGGCCAAGTACGCAATAGTCCTGTGGTTGTGCATAAGGCAGCGGGCAGATCAGTATAGAGTGCGAACTCACTATGCATGGCAAGAAATTTTCTGATAACCGATTCGTCTTCCTCCTCTTCAAGTGAACAGGTGGAATAGACCAGCCGACCCCCCTTTGCTACTAATGGCGCACAGTTATCCAGTATACGTAGTTGCAGATTCGCCATCTCGTTAATCTTTTCTGGGGTAAGTCGCCACTTAATCTCCGGATTGCGCCGTAGTGTACCAGTGCCAGTGCAAGGCGCATCCACCAGTACACGATCAAAGCTGCCTAGGGCAGCTAGTGGTAGTGTTATCGCTGCATTAAAGCAGAGTGAGTGAATAATCTTGGCGCCCAGACGAGCAGCATTCTCTTGAATAAGCTTTACCCGGCTAATATGCAGATCACCAGCAATGATCAATCCCCTATTCTCCATATGCATAGCCAACGCAGTAGTCTTGCCTCCGGGGGCAGCACAGACATCCAGTACCCTGAGACCTGGTTGTGCATCAACGAGTGTAGCAACCAGTTGAGAAGCCTCGTCCTGTATATGTATAAGACCTTGCGCAGCTAGTTCGAGTAGCGTACGGCCATTGCCATTTGTAAGCCTATAAGCATCTTTTACCAACATGCTGGGCAGGACTGCTAAACCGGCACGTGTGATTGTTGCAAGGATCTCTGTACGAGAAGCGATTAGCAAGTTAAGACGAAAACTGAGTGGCGCAGGCTGGTTGTTTGCTTGTGCAAGTGCGCTTGCCGATACTAACCCATAACGGTCTGCCCAACGCGCTAGTAGCCAATCTGGGTGAGAAAGCGACAGGCTGGTTGCCGCTACCGTATTATCTGGCACAACAGTAGAAGGGTTGTTAGAGGACTGTGCGGCTTTACGTAGTACTGCATTAACAAGACTTGCGGCAGAACTCTTGCCGCTCATTCGTACTAGCTGTACCGATTCATTAACGATTGCATGCGCCGGTATACGGGTAAGATATTTAAGCTGGTATAGTCCTATACGTAAAGCTAGTAAAACCTCCTCATCCAGGCGCGCCAGGTTACGCGCTAGTAAGCCAGTGAGTAAGTGATCAAGCAGGCGCTGATAACGTAATACACCCATTACGATCTCATGAGTTAGGGCGCGATCTTCATTAGAGAGTTTAGCAGTAAGATGGGAAGCGAGCAGGTTACTAGCATAAGCCTCTTCAATCGTGACACGCTTTAGGATTTCAAAAGCGATCCGACGAGCTGGACTTATTTTAGCGGAACGCCGAGGGTAAGATGGCATAAGGCGCTCCTTAATGGAGCAGATTCACTTAGTTTCGCTCTCCTTATTCTTATCTTTATCTTCAGCAATCTCTGGGTTGTAGTTCTTCAACCATTTTACGTCAACAATCGGCGCTTTACGCTCTTTCTTCTGTTCTTTTAGCCAGAGACCACGTTTATTCCAGCCTTTGTTACCAGTCGGTTTCTCATGACAGTAGGCACAATCTTTGGCTTCAAAACCAAGCTGCTGTACCTGTTTCAAAAATGGTGGATACCCAAATACGCGCTCAGCACTCAGACTCAAAAATAGCATACCCAAGAATGTTAAAATAACCATCGCTTTAATTAATTTCATGGGTCTTAGACCTTTCAAAAACGAACTTCTCAGCTTAATTATCAATTTAGTAGAAGCGATCTATTACTAATAATATAAGAGCTGTCAACGCTTCTGCAAATACCATTAGCACTAATCTTTGCTAGCCGCTTGCTGATCAGTAAGACTTACCTGAGCAAGAAAAAGTCTGTGCATTTTTCTCGCTCCGGTAGAATTGACGCCACTATGGTCCTTCCAGTAAATTGTCGCTATGCAATATAAGCGCCCGTTAAGCGTAGTGCTCTGGTTAGTTGTCCTCGTCAATACGTTTGTTGCCTGTGCACCATTTAAAGTCGTGCCTCGCGTAGAAGTGCCACCTGCTAGCATTACTGGGGTGGTAGCCGATGGTGCGCTGGAATTACGCGCCCAGTTGCTTAGTGAAGACGAAGTAGTAAAACTCTTTGATGGTAATCTATGGCTGGCTGGAATTATCCCTATACGTGTGGTACTTACCAATCGTGGTGAAGAGGTACTACTAACCAATAAATTTAATTTTCAGCTCAAGGATGCTGCTGGACATAGCTTCCAATCTATAAAAGCTCCCCAGGCACTGGAGAAGATGCGTAAATACTATGGTGTAAGGCTCTATAGCAACGAATTATATAAAGAGATGCAAGCACGCTTTATCTCCCATAGTTTTAACCTGGAGGCTGCCTTCACACCTAGTGAGAGCAGGCAGGGGCTGATCTTCTTTACACAAACAAAAGAGCGCCCTGCTCCAGCAGGATTACGCTTGGAGCTACGTGGCGCTACGGCAGCCCTTGCCCTACCACTCAATTGATTATTCTGAGAGTTATTACTCCCTATTATTTATTTGTCGCTGGTGGATTAAAATTGTCGATCAACTTCTTAGTGTCAACGGGAATATCCTTCTTCACATCACTAAGCCGCACTTCTATGACATCATCATTGACTTCCACTAGACGTTGTTGAATCGGCAATCCCAGCTTATGCGATACCCAGATATGAATCTCTTTATAGGGACCGGCCTTCTTTGGTGTAAGTTTAAGTTTAGAGGTATCTTCGCCTGCTACTTTCTCCTCTCCTACATAGTCAATATTGTAAGCAGCACGGATCGACGAGACTGACCCGAAGGTAATGGCTAGTGAACCAACCGAGTTTTTCTTGGCATTAGAATCTTTCAGTGAGGCTTTTAGTAATTGATGTAGATCAGGCTCATAGAATTTCACTTGATCGCCATTAATAACAATTGTTTTGGCTGGTTTAGTAATATCTATGCGTAGTTTATAGCTGCCGTTTTTGCCTG
>JBFLVQ010000525.1:0-6755 GCA_040758525.1 Acidobacteriota bacterium | reverse complement strand
ATCAATAGATCACGGAAGTTGAGGGAAGCAGCACGCAGTTTTATCAATACTTCTCTAGGGCCAGGCAGTGGCTTGGCACGCTCGTTCTGAACAAGATTGTCGATACTAAACTGTTTCTCTATTTCGTATACTCTCATTATTTACACTTTTTTCTTGGCATTAATCTCTTGCTCCTGCAGCTTTAAGCAGTTGCACAACTTCATCACGACCATCCTTTATTGCTACTTCCAGAGCGGTCTCGCCATTATTATCCTCTACATTGAAATTTGCCCCTGCCTGCAGCAACAGTTTTACGGTTTCGATATAAGGATATTTGTCAATTGCCATAATTAGCGCGGTTTGACCATTATTGTTATACGCATCAATATCGGCACCCGCCTCTAGCAGCGCTTGTACACACTGATTATGACCTAGTCTCGACGCCATCATTAATGGTGTATGACCATTATTATCCCTAGAATCTACATCGGCGCCAGCGGCAATCAATGCCTTGACTATCTCTATTTTGCCATTATCTGCAGAGACCAGTAGCGCAGTATTGCCACGTCCATTTTTTACATTGGGGTTAGCGCCAGCATTAATAAGCATCTCGGCAATACCTATATTGCTTCTTTCTACTGCTACTATCAATGCTGTGCGTCCATCTTTATCTTCTGCATTAATATTAGCGCCAGCATTAAGCAGTAGACGAATAATCTCAGTAGAACGGCCTGCGGCTGCCACTACCAGTACAGGATTTCCCTGAGGATCTCTGACATTTGGGTCCGCGCCTAAGTTAAGTAATAGTTCTACAGAAGCAGGGTTTATGCCAATTCTTGCCAGCGAGACTAACAATGGTCTGCCACTATCTGTTGGTGCATTTACATCTGCACCTGCTTCAACAAGAAGTTGCAAGATTTGACCATTGTATACACCATAACCAAGCAGGCTGTTCAGTTCATTGTTATCTACTTTATCGCTCTGTTTATAAGCAGCCAGCAGTACCCGTACAGTATCAAGCAAGCGTTCTCGATCCGGTAGATCGGCATCTTGGTCACGATAGCGAACACCTATACAGGCTCTGATCGCATAATTCAGAACACTTATACCAAGACGATCCTTGGCTGTTACATCTGCGCCAGCATTGAGTAATGCCGCCACTGTCTCCTGATAAGTAGGACGATATTCAACTATGTTCATCAAGACAGTCTTTTTTTCTTTGTCATAAGCTTTTACGTCGGCACCTGCATCTATCAGGATTTTGATTAAATCTACCGAAGTTGTGTACATAATCGGCGTTCTCCCCTCATTGTCAGGGGTGTTAACCTGAGCGCCCTGCGCAATCAACTCTTTTACAATCTCGACACTGCCTTTATTAGTAGCAAGCAGCAACGCGCTACGGCCATCTTTGTCCCGTGCATTTACCGAGGCGCCCGCTGCTAGCGCCGCGCGTACAGCCTTCAAATCGATCTGGGCGGCAGCCTCTAGCAGAGCCAGGCTAGCTTTATTGGGTTTAGTCTTTTTACTTAGCGCACTCTTTTTATTCTTAGTCTTCTTCTGATAACCTGCCTGAGCTACCGGATTGCTGAATAATACTGTGACAAGCAAAATAGTTGGCCAAACATAGTATTTTATTGATCTCATTGCTGCACATCTCCTTGGCAAGCTTTATATTGCAAAGATGGTCTGAGATGCTATTGAACGTAATAATAGCTCATCCTTGCAATTACGGCAGGGAGATGGCGCAGTTTATAACCTGCCGCGCGAGCGATCTTGCTTATTGGCAGGGTTTTAATTATCTTCACTTATTCACCCACAGAATTAGAAAATCAACTCAGGAGGAGAAGAGACGTGCGACTATTTCGAAACCTACTACTGCTCTTTTTGACGGTTTCTATCGCGGCACCATTGCCGCAATTGGCACAGGGGCAGAACCAGGAGAAAGGCTCTCAGGAAGCAGCAAAACCTGCTGATCCAATGTCGTCTGGAACTTTTGCCGGACTCAAATTACGTTCGATTGGGCCCGCTCTTACTTCTGGACGTATTATCGCTTTTGCTGTCAATCCAAATGATCGCAGTCACTACTTTGTCGCAGCAGCATCAGGTGGTGTCTGGAAGACCACTAATGCCGGTACGACCTGGCAATCGGTCTTCGATAAGGAAGGCTCCTATTCGATTGGCGCAATTGCTATGGACACAAAGAATCCTGCGGTCATATGGGTTGGCACAGGTGAGTGTAATAGCCAACGTAGCGTCTCCTATGGAGACGGTATTTATCGATCCGAGGATGGTGGCAAGAGTTGGAAGAACGTCGGTCTAAAAACCTCTGAACATATTGGCCGTATTGTTATCGACCCACGTAACTCCAATACTGTTTATGTTGCCGCACAAGGCCCACTATGGGGAGCGGGCGGCGATCGTGGCCTTTTTAAGACTACCGACAGTGGCGCAAGCTGGAAGAATGTTCTCTCTATTAGTGAGAATACCGGTGTTACTGATATAGTACTGGACCCCGTCAACCCTGATGTTATCTATGCTGCGGCTTATCAACGTCGCCGCCATGTATGGACATTGATTGATGGCGGTCCAGAGAGTGCCCTCTATAAATCGGTTGATGCAGGTGCAAATTGGACTAAGTTGAAATCTGGCTTACCTACTGAAGAGCTAGGCCGGATTGGACTGGCTATCTCTCCAGTCGATAATAAAGTTATCTATGCCACTGTAGAGGCCGCACGTAGAAAGGGAGGGATCTTTCGTTCCACTGACTATGGAGTAAATTGGGAGCGGCGCAATGATTTTGATCGCACAGCTATGTATTACAGCCAAATCATTGCTGATCCCAAGAATGTTGATCGTATCTATGTGATGAATGTTTTGAATATGGTCTCCGATGATGGTGGTAAGACACTACGTCCACTCGGTGAACGAAACAAACACGTAGATAATCATGCTTTCTGGGTTGATCCTAAAAATACCAACTATTATCTATCAGGGTGTGATGGTGGTGTCTACGAGAGTTTTGATCGTGGAGCAACCTGGTCATTTAAGAGTAATATGCCAATTACTCAGTTCTATAATGTTACAGTAGACAACGCGACACCTTTTTACAATGTCTACGGCGGTACACAAGACAACTTTACTCTTGGCGGCCCCTCGCGTACACAAAATGTCTCTGGTATTGCTAATAGCGACTGGTTTGTTACTGTAGGTGGAGATGGCTTCCGTTGCCAGGTCGATCCTAGCGATCCTAACATTGTCTATTCGGAATCTCAGTATGGCGGGCTAATACGATATGACAAGCGTACTGGTGCACGTGTAGGAATTAAACCACAGGATGGCAAAGGTGAAGAGCCGCTACGTTGGAACTGGGATTCACCATTGATCATTAGCCCACATTCTCCCTCAAGACTCTATTTTGCTGCTAACAAACTGTTCCGTAGCGATGATCGTGGCGATACCTGGAAACAGGTTAGTGGTGAGCTTTCGCGTGCTCTTGATCGTGATAAATTGCCGGTTATGGGTAAGATTTGGGGACCAGATGCTGTTGCTAAGCATGCCTCTACCTCTTTCTTTGGTAATATCACAGCAGTGGCAGAATCACCTAAAAAAGAGGGACTGCTCTATACCGGCAGTGATGATGGGCTGATTCATGTAAGCGAGAATGGTGGCACAAATTGGCGTAAGATCGAGAAGTTTCCTGGTGTTCCAGAGATGGCTTATGTAAGCCGTATATTGGCCTCACAGCATGAAACCAATCATGTCTATGCCGCTTTTGATAATCACAAGAACAGTGATTTCGCTCCATATCTGTTACGTAGTACTGATGCAGGTCGTAGTTGGACCTCTGTGAAAGGCGATCTACCAGCCAATGGTCCTGTGCTTGCTATTGCTGAAGATCATATCAATCCTAATCTACTCTTTGTCGGTACCGAATTTGGTCTTTTCTTTAGCATTAATGGCGGGCAGAAATGGATCAAACTCACTGGTGGAATGCCAACCATTTCCGTGCGTGATCTGGTTATTCAGAAACGCGAAAACGATCTTGTTGTCGCTACCTTTGGACGTGGTATCTATATTCTCGACAACTATATGCCGTTACGTACGGTCAAACCAGAGATGTTACAACAAGAGAGCCTACTCTTCCCAGTTAAGGATGCCTTGATGTACATTGAAGCTGAACCACTGGGTGGACGCGGCAGAGTCTTTCAAGGCGAGGCCTACTATGTAGCTGATAATCCTCCTTATGGTGCCACTTTTACCTACTACTTAAAAGAGTCACTAAAAACTAAGAAGGAGAAACGTCAGGAGGCAGAAAAAGAGGCTGAGAAGAAAGGCAGTGCTCCCAGCTTTCCTACCCGTGATCAACTACGTGAAGAAGAGGAAGAAGAGGCAAGCGCTATTCTATTCACTGTCTATGACGCAACTGGTAAGGTAGTACGTAAACTAACCGGCCCAACTTCGGCAGGCATTAATCGTATCAGTTGGGATCTGCGCTTCCCGGCACCCGATCCACCTAGACAACGTTCCTCCGATGACAATCCTTCAGGAGACGAACCACAAGGGCCGCTTGTCTTACCAGGCCGTTATAAAGTCACTATTGCCAAGCGCGTTAATGGTGTTCAAACCCCGCTCGCCAGTCCACAAGAATTTAATGTCGTAGTAGAAGGTGTGGCAGCAATGTCGGAGGTGGATCGTAATGCGCTATATCAGTTCCAACGTAAGGCAGTACGCTTATACCGTGCTCTGTTGGGCGCTATTGAAACCGGTAATAGCCTGAGAACACGGCTAGGATCTATTAAGCAAGCGCTACAACAGACCTCAGATATCGATCACCATCTGCACGATGATGCTGTTGCCATAGAGCGACGACTAAATAACATTATGCGCAATCTGCGTGGTGACAATATACTGCGAGCACGTAATGAGAATGTTCCTACCTCAATACTAGATCGAGTTGAGGATATCTTGGAAGGTCAGCGTTTAGCGGCTGCCCGTCCTACTCAAACCCATCTCAATGGTTATCAGATCGCAGCACAAGAGTTTGGCCAGCAATTGACTGATCTACATAAACTAGTAGAAGTCGATCTGGTAAAACTTGAAAAGGAGATGGAAGCAGCCGGCGCACCCTGGACACCAGGTCGTGTACCAGATTGGAAAGACGAATAACAATTACTACACCAAGATCAAAGAGAACCCGCTTATTAATTCCTGAGATCTCTTTGATCTTGGTGTGTAGTTCTCTAACTATGAATGGAAAGAATGGTAATCAAGCTGTAGGTATTTTCTAGCTTTCTTGCTGGTTATTTTTGCTTGTATTCCGCTTAGGACTCTTCCGGAGTGACTAATTAACGTTTAGCAGGTCTCTCTTTTGCTACTACCAACCAGGGATGATTAATGATCTTTTTGGCATTCTTGCTACTTTGAGAAAGTATTGGTACTTGGGATAACTTTTCGTCTGCTACTCTTTCTATTACCAATCCCTTTCTCTTTTCACGTAGAGGTGATTCTTTAGCTGCTGGGGCGGTTAGAATTGCACACTGTTCCTTGGTCATAGGAGTAGACTTAACCAAAATGTTGGTCTCCCGTACCAGTGCTTTCCCTTTGAAGGTACCGCTTATCTGAAAAGCTCTATCTGCGTCTAATGGGAGGATTTGGGCAATATCCATTGTTCTTGCCGCAGCAAATATAAAGCCGGCAATCCCCTCTTTTGTATAACCATCTCGCCCTTCCCCTAACTCATTGTAATCTGTTGTATAGAAGTGGTCGCCGCTGTCAGAGTTAAGGTAGCGGTGTAGTGGCACTGTGCCAGGTTGTTGAGTGTTAAATATATAACCGGCAATTCCTTCTTTTGTGTAACCATATCGCCCTTCACCCAGCTCATTGTAATCTGTTGTGTAGAAGTGGTCACCACTGTCAGGGCTATAGTAGCGATAAAATGGCACTGTACCAGGTTGTTGGGTTGCCAAAATATAGCCAGCAATTCCCTCTTTTGTATAACCATCTCGCCCTTCACCCAATTCATTGAAATCTCTCGTGTAGAAATGGTCGCCACTATCAGGATTATAATATCTATAGAATGGCGCTTCATCGTTTAATGTAACTAATACTGCACCATTAGTAAGAATAAGTTTTACAACAAATGGTAGATCTTGTACCTCTTCTTGTTGAGTTACAACTTGAAGATTAGCGCTAGTCATTGAAGGTACCGTAAGCGGTAATTGTGTCTCAATCTGCACCGCCTCCTTTTTTGTCTCTGAATATCCTCCTTCTAAAGATAGCTTGGCAGAGATGGTTGTCTTAGCCTTGGCAAACACAACCCCAGCTTCGGCTTCTACACTCATCCCAATTTCCAGACCGGCTTTGATATACCAAGTTGCTGTCGTTTCAACACTTTTAGTGATCTTATCGGTATAAGTAAGATCACTACTAGAACAGTTTATATAGGAGATACTAGAAACAAGGAAAGGGGACAGGGTTGTCTCTCTCTTCTCAGGAATAAATGAGGCCAGATAGTTTATGTTTTCATAAGCCTGTTTTACCACTCTCTCTGGTCTCCCTCTCGCGGCAAGACGTTGATTTATTGTATCTACCATTTCTGAAGTAAGTTTTGGCATAAAATTCTCCTTTCTCACATTACTGGTCTATAGGTTCTGTTTCCTTACACTTACTAGAGCGAAAATATTGCCTGATCTGCGACATCGATCTTTAGTTAAATTTTTTTATTTTTTATGCGCCTTTTTTTCTTCAAACCGTGCGTTTAAATAATGTGAGTGTTA
>JBFLVQ010000524.1:0-6758 GCA_040758525.1 Acidobacteriota bacterium | reverse complement strand
CTATGATGTTTGAAAGAAGACCAAAATTTCCTCAAGGTTCCATCATCATAAAGGAGAAACTAGCAGCAAGTAATGATGTATCACCAGAACTATTAACCATCATGATAAAACGTAATAAAGGTTTTAATCCAGAAAATGGAGATTGGGAATATCTGGTAGTAAATGGTGAAGGCACAACTATACAAGCAAGAGGAAAGTTAGCCAATTGTCAAACCTGTCATCAAGGACAACAAGATTCCGATTATATCTTTCGTAACTACCTTTCCCCAGAAGCTAGCAAGTTCTTGAAGTAATTTACCGACAATTCTATCACGGATGTGCTACTATTCGATCTGGTAATAATACTAACCATTACTAGCAACACGGTAGAGCAAGGTTAAGGAAACAAGGTGGGATTATGGGGTGTAAGCAATGGGACCTATCGATCTTCGTCAAATATTATCAAAGCGAGCTGCCAGCACTACAACAACAGAAGCTGTTTGAACACTCACAATATTGTGATGAGTGCCGATATTGCTACGAAATATTTTCAGAACTCACTTTAATGTCAGAACTTTCCCAACAGGATCAACAAGAAATAGCAGCCTTCCTAAAAAGCCAGCTCTGGCAAGAATTGAAAGAGCGACTAGCCAGAGAATATAGTGAGAATCTGCTCTGCAGCACCATAGATAAAGAGTCCTATTAAGTAAATAACCCCTTGTTGATAACAACCATTCTATTGCTAAAATTCTAATCAACCAATTAAATCCTGCTAGATCAATGGGATCTATCTGCTAATAAGGAAAATCATGCTACCTGCCAAAGTTATTCCATAAAGCACCCGGAATTTTGCTATAATCAGATTGAAACAATTGTTTGAAACATACGTTTTAGGTCTTATATGAGATTTTTTTCCAAACGACATTCTTCCCTTCGTGCTGCGGTCGAGCCAGATGCTCGCCAAAGAGTGCTAGCCGCTGCCGAGAAACTATTTGCCGAAAAAGGTGTGGCAGCAACCAGCATTCGCGATCTTGTTCGTGAGGCAGGCGTTAATGTTGCCGCGATCAATTACTACTTTGGCAGTAAAGAGAATCTATATCTTGAGACGCTACGCAGTTCTTTCAGTAATTCACGAGAATTGTTGCCAGTCTTTGAAACTATTCTCAAACAGGCTCAGGAAACCGGCACACAGGAAGCAGCACTACAAGCGATTGGTCGGTATATAGAAGAGTTCATCCGATCTCTTTTTGAATCCGACGAATCAAATAGGCATGTATGTTTGATGATGCGGGAGATGAGTGATCCAACGCCTGCTCTCGATGTTGTAGTTGAAGAGTTTATCGTACCAAAGTTCAAAGTATTGCAAGCGCTTATTGCACAAGCGCGTCCTGATTTGGACCCAGCAAAAGATGTTCCTTTACATGTATTGAGTATAGTCGGCCAGTGTCTACATTATCACTTTACTCTTCCTGTGATATTAAAACTGCTTAAACGCAAGAAAATGACTGAAGATCTAATTAAGCAGGTATCCAAACATGTGGCCGATTTTTCGCTTCGAGCACTTCGCGCTTAAAGAGTTTTTAGAAGTTCTAGAGGTTGTAGTCTATGCTTAGAGTTGCTCTACAGATGCTTATTGGCGATCGCGCCAAATATATCACACTGGTCAGCGGTCTCTCCTTTGTTGCCTTGCTTTTTGTACAACAAGGCTCGGTATTTTGTGGTCTAATTATGCGCACAGCTAAACCCGTTGAGGCGATTGGTGCGCCTATATGGGTGGCTGATCCCTTTCTACAATCGATAGACGATTTCAAGCCTCTTACTGATACCGATCTTACCCGTGTCAGAAGCGTTCCTGGCGTCAAATGGGCAGTTCCCCTCTTTGTGCGACAGGTTCAAGTGCGCCTCAAAGATGGCAAGTTTCAAACTGTGAGGCTCTTTGGTCTAGATAATGCCACTCTTGTTGGGCGGCCAGCACAAATGCTTTCTGGCGATGTAGCAGCGCTTAATGCTCCGGATGCAGTTATTGTTGGTAAAGCCGAATTGGAGCGATTGGGTAATCTCAAGGTTGGTGACACATTTGAGATAAATGATCGATTGGCACGAGTTGTCGGCGTTGCCGATGTACCACGTGACTTTTTTTCCAATCCCTATGTCTACACCACATATGATCGGGCATTGCAGTATGCTCCACGTCAGCGCAAACAACTCAATTACATTCTTGTTGCTCCACAAGATGGTCTGACAATTGATCAAGTAGCCCAAAATATCAACAAAACAACTGGACTTGCCGCTTATTCTGGAGATGGACTACGTTGGTTGACAATGAAATATTATTTGAGGAATACAGGTATTCCAATAAACATCGGGATCTCGCTGCTGCTTGTATTCACCGTAGGTATCGCCATTGCTGGACAGACCTTCTATGCCTTTGCACTACAGAATGAACGCTATTTTGGCGCGCTAAAAGCGATGGGTACTAGTAGTTTAACTCTGGTAAAGATGATTGTAGTGCAAAGCTTAACAGTAGGATTGATCGGATATGGAATTGGAGCTGGTATGGCCACGTTGATAGGTTGGTTGGGGCAAGGAGGAAGATTAGCTTTCTTTACTCCTTACCAGCTACTTCTAATAAGTTTCTGTGTCACTATAGTGATCTGTCTTCTCTCTAGTCTGGTTAGTATTCGACGAGTTTTGAAACTTGAACCAGCCGTTGTATTTCGCTCTTAAACCAACTAAACAGATAGTTTAGCTAGTACCATTGTGATCTTATGCAAAGTTACAATAATAATTATCAAATTGCGGCAAAGTTACGACAAGTAAATAAAATTTTCGGTTCAGATAATACACAAGTACGTGCTTTAAAAGAGGTCGATCTAGAAATTCGCTGTGGTGAGTTGATGCTCTTAGTTGGACCTTCAGGGTGTGGCAAGACCACCCTGCTTAGTGTGCTGGCAGGAATTCTTGACAACGATAGTGGTGAAGTGAATGTATTTGGTGTACGTGTTGATAAGCTTAATCAATCACAGAAGACCGATTTCCGCCGTAAAAACATTGGCTTCATATTTCAACAGTACAATCTATTACCGACATTGACGGCGGCTGAAAATGTCGCGATTCCCTTGCTAATATCGAAATATTCCTATTATGAGGCGCTAAAAATCGCGCGTAGATATCTAGATATTGTTGGTCTAAAAGATCGAACCGAGTTTGTTCCTACTCAGCTTTCTGGTGGTCAGCAACAGCGTGTAGCCATTGCACGTGCGCTGGTAGCTAAACCACGCCTGATTGTCTGTGATGAACCGACTGCAAGCCTAGATGGAGAGACTGGCAAAACGGTAATGGAGACATTTCGTCAGACTGCCCTTAGTGAAGATCGTGCCATTGTAGTGGTAACACATGATAATCGCATCTTTCCTTATGGTGATCGTATTGCAGAGATGCTGGATGGACATATAACAGGTGTACACGATAATCCTGATCGCTTTAATGCAAATTGAGAGGTAAATATGAGGAAGTACCTGACCGCAGTATTATCAGTATTAGGATTAGGGTTTGCTATTTACTGGGTTGTTATCTCGGCTCAAAAGCCTCCTGTAGCGCCACCATTTCATGAACCGGCGCAAAATCCTTATGAAGCTACCATAGCCGGTGCCGGTATTATTGAAGCGGCTGGCCGCAATATTTCGCTTGCACCACCCATGTCGGGACAAGTGGCTGAGATCTATGTTAAAGAGAATGATATTGTAAAGCGGGGCGCAAAACTTTACAGATTAGATGATCGTGAGCAACGAGCTGCCCTTGATCGAGCCGAAGCTAATATTGCTCGTGCTCAAACCGCGGTTTTAACAGCACAGGCCGATATTTCAACTCAAGAGGCGGTTGCAAAAAGCGCACAAGCAAACATCGAAGAATTAAAAGCATTGCTTGCTGATGCCGAAGAGATTCGTGCTTCTAATGAAGAGATCTATAAGAGTGGTGTGCTTGCCTATCGCGTCTATCAATCGAGCTTAAAGGCTCGTGATGCGGCTAAGGCCCGGGTCGAGGCTGCAGAAGCACAATTTGCTCAAGCTGAAGCCCAGAAGCGTAGCGCAATAGCTCGTTTAGAAGAAGCTCAGGCAAACTTAAAAGTCTTGCAAGCTGAACAGCAAGAACTGTTAGTAACATTTAATCGATTGACTGTGGTGGCGCCTACAGACGGGAGTGTATTACAACTTAATATACGTGTTGGAGAGTATGTCTCCTCAACACCACCATTGGCACCAATCCTTTTTGGCGAAACAGATTCTTTGCAAGTGCGTGTAGATGTTGATGAAGTTAATGCATCTCGTGTTACCCCAGGTAGCCGTGCGATAGCACATTTGAAAGGCGATGCAAATAAGACTGTACCACTCGAATTTGTTCGTATAGACCCTTATATATTACCCAAGAAAAGTCTCACAGGAGATAACACAGAACGTGTTGACGTGCGGGTATTACAAGTTATTTATCGATTCCAACCACCAAAATTTCCCATTTATGTCGGACAACAGGTAGATGTGTTTATCGATGCAATGCAACCAACAACGGCGGAAGTAAGAAGGTAATTGAGAATGGCTGGAAAATAAAAATAGGGCAGCAGGTTGAACCTACTGCCCGAAATTTTCAAGGGCAATTACTTTTACTTCACAGATACTGTATCGACACGGAATGTCGTGGGGAGGCCACCATCGGTGGTAATTCGGAATTGAACTCTGACCGTCTGACCTTTGTAAGCTGATAGATCATACGGTCCTCTAAGGGTATAGACACCCGCTGAAGCCTTGCTCAAGTTGCTGAAGATAGCTGGTGTAGCTAGTAGCGTACCAGCGCTATTACGGACCTCGACAAAGATCTTATCGTACTGTGTCGTGGTTGTCGTCTCGCTTGAGGTGATATTCAGATAGAATGTTAGGTTAGCTGATGCAGCCGAACTAGGAATTGTGAACTGTTGATAGACTGCGCCGCTATTATTATTGCCACCACCCAAAAATACATAACCTGTGCCAGCTTGTGGATAAGCGCCGGTATTAGTGTAATTGGCTTGACCAGAGAGCACCCAGGGGCTTGCACTACCTTCAAAGCCACCATTGGAAAGCATTTCGTTACCGCCTGGCGGTGGTGTTGTATTGCAAGTACCAACACCTACCAACTCCCAGCAGCGGCAGGTTGCATTGAACTGAGTGCTACCATTTCCGTAGATAGCAGCGGCAGCATTGAGCGTTGCCGTACGAGCACCTGCGAAATTGGTATTCTGAGTCATATAGGTAGTAAGGGCTCTATACCAAATCCTAGCAGCGGCATCGGCGCCAATACCGGTCATTGAACCGCCGCGATGATGTGTGCCGCCTGCTGCTAACAGATAGAAAGCCTTGTTGGAGATACCAGAGTTAATATGTACACCGCCATTATCAGCACTACCAGTGTAACGCTCGCTATAGTGATCTGGGTCATCATCCGAAGTAAAACCGGAATTGCCGGCTGCGTGTGGATTGTCCATATAACGAAGCGCATCGCCGCTACCGTTGGCGGGTGTAAAACAATCCTCACCAATCTTCCAAGTATTACCACTCTCACCACGTGCATAGCGCTCAACCATTGCACCGAAAACATCTGACCAAGACTCATTCAAAGCCCCCGACTCGCCTGAGTAGATCAGATTTGCAGTGCGCTCAGTGATACCATGCTGCATTTCGTGGCCGCAGATATCTAGTGTGACAAGTGGTGTGAAGGTGCTGCCATCACCATCACCATAGGTCATAAAAGTGCCATTCCAGAAAGCATTGTTGTAGTTGCTGCTATAGTGAACACGAGAACTGATCAGGCCAACTGAACTGTTGGCAGCGGCTGAGTAACCAGCCGGACCACCATTGCCATCAATGCCAGTACGGCCATGTACATTCTTAAAGTAGTCATAAACCATTGCCGCACCATAATGCGCATCAACAGCAGCGCGCTGCACGGAAGAATCCCAAACATCGTTGGTATCGGTTATACGGGAAACTTGGCTGGTGCCATTATTGAAATTGAATGTACCCATTCTACGGGTTAGGTCTTCCATATAGAAATTAGGACTGACCGAAGAAGTAGTGATGTTTACTGTACCACTGTAGAGAGAAGCCCCCGTGGCAGTCTGCAGATTGTCATAATTCCAAACTAGCTCGCCAGTCTGAGCATCAACAAAATAGACAGGCATAGAGGTCTCATGACTGCCATCCTCTCGTCGTAGCTGTATACGATAGACCAGGCGATCCTGCCCCTCATGGCGCAATATCCACATATCAGTGATCGGTTCGGCGGTCAGACACTCACGACAGCCATAATAAGAGACCGCCTGATTCATTGCCGCCTCGGCACTCAGGGCTGGCTCTACATTAACGTTAATCCCGGAAACTAGCGCATTAGTGATAGTGAAAAGCGAACCATCAGAATTGAGATGTACAATTGCCTCTCCACCAAATATCGGTATGCCTTTGTAAGTCTGTTGTACACGTGTATGTGCCATCTCTAGATCATCAATCTCTACTCGCTGTACCTTTAGATCCTCAATACTGCCTAGACCTAGGCGATCAATACGCTGAGCAAGCATGTTGATACTAAGTGATTCAGCTAAATTTATTTCCTCTTGGCCACCAGTGCGAAATACCTTCCGACTTGCTGATGAACCATTATAGATAGTTAGAATGGTGAATAGTCCCACCACAAATACAACCATTAAATAAGCGGACCTTCTCATCTTTTAACTCCTCTTCTTTTCTGGTTAA